>NZ_JAVDYB010000001.1:2304090-2610454 GCF_031458235.1 Catenuloplanes atrovinosus
GCTCGTCGAGTTCACGCTGGAGTCCGCCGGCTACCGGGTGATCATGACTGGGGACGGGCTGTCCGCGCTCAGCCTCGCGGTCCAGCACCGCCCGCAGCTGATCCTGCTGGACGTGGTCATGCCCGGCCTGAACGGTCTGGACATCTGCTACGAGCTCCGGGCGAAACCCCGCACCACGGACATCCCGGTGCTGATCCTGAGCGGCCGCGACACCAGCGGCGACATCGACCTCGGCATGACGCTCGGCGCCAGCTACTACATGACCAAGCCGTTCCGCCCTCAGGAACTGCTCAACCGCGTCCAGCGCCTGCTGCACCCCTGACATTCCGTTTCCAGCTTCCGGCGTGGTCACCCCCCGCACGCTCGGAGCGGGCACCGGTCGTCGCTGGCGCTCCTCCCTGTCCGATCCGAGGCCGGTCACCGAACGAAACCCGGGTCAGTCCGTGAGGGCGAGGCGGGTGGCGGCGACGAACGCGTCGAAGACCGCGGTGGTGGTGTGCTTGCGGCGGGGCCGGGTGTTCTCGGTGAACATGGCGGCGCGCAGGTCGGTGGTCAGCTCCAACTGGGTGCCCGCGCCGGTCAGCGTGCGGTTGGCGATGTTGGCCGGGTCGGTGCCGGACAGCGCGGGCACGGTGGCGGCGTCCACGTGCTGGATGCCGGCGGCCTCGTACCGGTTGCGGAGCCGGGTCTTCAGCGCCTGATCACGGCCGCCGACCAGGACCGCGGCGGTGCCGTCCGGCAGGCCGGCCTCCGCGGTGGAGCAGCCGTGCAGCGAGACGGTGCGGCGGGCGCCACCGGCCAGGGACAGCGCGACCGGGTCGTCGCAGTTCGTGGACGTGACGTGCAGGTCCGCGTTGCCGCTGGAACGCAGCCCCTCGAACAGCCAGTGGTCGTAGAGCCGGCCGGTCAGCGGCGCCTCGTCGGACGGGCGGTAACCGGCGATCGCGATGCACAGCTCGGACGTGCCCGGCTCGATGCCGCCGCCGTGCACCGCGAGAATCGTGGTGTCCGGGAACGGCTGGGTGCCGCCGTGCGCGGTCGCGTGCCGCCGGAACCGCCGCGTCCACTCGACGTGCTCGACGGAGGCCAGCGCGGCGTAGAGCGCGCTGTTGGACGGGTAGCGGTCGGCCGCGTGCGCGGGACGGGCGCCGGCGGCCACGGCGATCGGCGGCGCGGCCAGCGCGCCGAGCGCGACGAGAACGGTACGGCGGTGCAGCGTGGACATCGATCGGCTCCAGTCTGGAACATCGGGTCGTGACACGGCGTCCAGTATGGACGACGCGGTGTCACGCCGGTGTCACGTCCTTGACCCGGGTGCCGGCCCGCCACACGCCGATGATCCGGGACGGGTCCGCCAGCAGGGACGGGTCCGCCAGCGGGTCACCGTCGACGGTCAGCACGTCCGCGTCGTAGCCCGCCGCGAGCAGCCCGGAGCGGGGCGCCTGGCGGCCGAGCGTGGCCGGGCCGGTCGCGGTGGCGGCCTCGATCGCGGCCAGCGGCGTCATGCCGATCTCGGTGAGCAGCACGATCTCGCGCCCGTTGCGCCCCCACGCCGCCGTGCCGTCACCGGTGCCGCCGAGGTCGGAGCCCATCGCGATGGTCACGCCGGCCTCGTACGCGCGGGTGACGTTGTCCCGGTGGGTCTGCGCGATCGCGGCCATCTTCCGCGCGGCGTACGGCGCCACCCGTCCACTGTCGAGCACCTCGCGGATGATGGTGAGCGTCGGCACCAGGATCGCGCCGGTCTCCCTCATCGCCGCGCACGCCTCGTCGTCGAGGTAGCTGCCGTGCTCGATGGTGTGCACCCCGGCCGTGAGCGCCGCCATGATGCCCGGCTTGCCGTGGCAGTGCGCGGCGACGCTGCGTTCCGCGAGCCCGGCGACCTCCACGATGGTGCGCAGTTCCCGGTCGGTGAACTGCTGGTGGATCGGATCGTCGATCACGCTCATCACGCCGCCGGACGCGCACACCTTGATCACCTTGGCGTTGCGCCGCAACTGCTCGCGGACCACCTTGGCGCACTCGGCCTCGCCGTCGGCCAGGCGGAAGTCGGCGCCCAGCCGGGCGGTGTCACGGACCCACTCGACCGGGAACGAGTGCACGTCGCCGTGCCCGCCCGTGGTGGACAGCACCGATCCGGCCGCGTAGATGGCCGGTCCGTCGGCCAGGCCCTCCTCGACCACGGGCGCCAGGTAGAGGCCCAGGCCGCCCAGCTCGCGGATGCTGGTCACGCCGGCGTCGAGCGCCCGCCGCAGGCTCCGCGTGCTGCGCGCCGCCCGCGTCGCCGGGTGCTCCTGCGCGATCTCGGCGTAGTCGAACTGGTCCGGGCGGGTGCCGAGCAGGTGCGTGTGCGAGTCCCAGAGGCCCGGCATGACGGTACGGGCCCGGACCACCGGCGTCGCCTCCGTGCCGGGCGGTGCCTCGCCGCGCGGCCCGGCGTACGCGATGACGGGCCCGTCCATGACGACGACGGCGTCGCGGACCGGCTCGCCGCGCCCGGGGATCAGCTGCTCTGCCTCGATACGGTGCACCGGCGCACCCTACCGCCGCCGGGCTCAGGCGCTTCGGTGCAGCGCGCGGATGCGCTGCATCAGCGTGGTCACCTGATCGGTGCCGAGGTGGTCGGGGATGAAGTCGCCGGTGGACATCACGTCGGCGACGGCCTCGCGGACGCCCGGCGCCTCGGTGTCGATCAGGCCCATGGACCAGTCCGCGAACGTGCGCCGCGGCACGTCGCGCACCGCGATCAGCGCGACGTCGTCGTGCCGGGGGTCCTCCGCGATGGTCCGGAACGTGCGGGTGACCTGCGCGGCGTCGCCCTCCAGGCACTGCAGGAAGTGCTCCGGGCCGTACAGCAGCACGCCGGTCAGGCCGAGCCGCGCGTTGTTCTCCCGGGCCTGGTCGCGGATGTGGTGGATGCTCTCCGGCGACAGCCGATCCTGCCGGCTGCGGTAGATCAGTTGCGTCACCGTCACCGCCTCAATCTATCGCGTACTCGGGCGTATCGGGCGGGCTTGCGCCACGGATGGCAGGCTTGACGCATGACGATGGACGAGATCATCGCGTACGTGTCCGGCCTCGACGACGGCGTGCTGGTGCTGCGCCCGCGCCCGGGCGACGGCACGCCGGAGATCGCCTGGGGCGACGCGTTCTTCTACCACTCGCCGGACGGCAGCGTGCCCACCGCGGTCCAGCCGTTCGCCACGATCGTCACCAAGGACTACCCGGACGACCTGAGCTCGCGACTGGACCGGCCGGACACGTTCCGCCTCAACGTGCACGTGTCCAAGGACGACTTCGCGCGGCTCACCGGGCACCGGCCGCGGGAGGCCGGCGCGGCCGGGGCGGACCCGAGCGCGCCGGACACCGTGTTCCCGCACCCGCTGTACGGCACCATGGGCTGGCTGTCGATCGTCAACCCCGGCCCGCGCACCGGCGACCTCGCCCGCGAGCTGCTGCGCAAGGCGCACGAGACGGCCCGCTCACGGTACGAGCGCCGGGCCTGATCAGGCCGCGGCCGGGGCCGTCATCGCCGCGCCGGTCAGCTCCACGGACCTCACCCGCGCGGCCACGTCCTCCGCGTGGTGCGCGGTGATCAGCTCGTCCGCCTTGATCGAGGCGGCGAACGCCTCCAGGTAGTCGCGCACCTCGTCCGGCGTGCCGACCGCGGTGTACCGCGTCATCTCGGCCAGTTGGCGGCCGTTCGGCGAGGCGAGGAACGCGTCGATCTCCGCGTCCGTGAAGTTCTGGCCGACCGCGCCGCGCGAGATGAACGCGCGGGTGCGGTTGCGGTACGCGCGGGTCCGCTGGTCCTCGGCCTCCTCGCGGGTGTCCGCGGCGATCACGTTCACGCCGGCGATCACGTACGGCTCGGCGAGCTGCGCGGACGGCGTGAACGTCTCGCGGTAGACCTGCACGGCCTGGTGCAGCGCGTCCGGCGCGAAGTGCGAGGCGAACGCGTACGGCAGGCCGAGCTGCGCGGCCAGCTGCGCGCCGAACAGCGACGAGCCGAGGATGAACAGCGGCACCTCGCCGTCCGGCTTCGGGTACGACTGCACACCCGCGACGCGCGTCCGGCCGGTCAGATAGCCCTGCAGCTCCAGGACGTCCTGCGGGAAGGAATCGGCGGAGAGGTGGTCGCGGCGCAGCGCGCGCATGGTCACCTGGTCGCTGCCGGGCGCGCGGCCGAGGCCGAGGTCGATGCGGCCGGGGTAGAGCGTGGCGAGCGTGCCGAACTGCTCCGCGATGACCAGCGGCGAGTGGTTCGGCAGCATGATCCCGCCCGAGCCCAGCTTGATCGACTCGGTGTGCGCGGCCACGTACCCGATCAGCACGCTCGTGGCGGAGGAGGCGATCGTCGCCATGTTGTGGTGCTCGGCGTACCAGACGCGCCGGTAACCGCTGCGCTCCGCGGCGCGGGCCAGCTCCACGCTGGCCTCGAAGCTGTCGCGCGCGGTCTGGCCGGTCGCGATCGGGGCGAGGTCGAGCAGGGAGAGTGCGGTGGGCATGGTGCCGCCTTCCGGGGTCACAGGTCGTGGTGCAGGCGTTCGGCGAACGCGCGGATGCGGGCCTCGTCGCGGCGGTAGTACGTCCACTGGCCGCGGCGGGTGGCGCGCAGGAACCCGGCGCGCTGCAGGACGGCGAGGTGCGCGGAGACGGTCGAGGCGGAACAGCCGGCGCGCTGCTGGATCAGGCCCACGCAGACGCCGAGCGGCTCGTCCCCGCCGATCGGGAAGTGCGTGGCCGGGTCCTTCAGCCACTCCAGGATGCTCAGGCGAGTCTCGTTCGCCAGGGCCTTGCACTCGTCCAGCACGCGTACCGTCCTTCGGTATTTCGCTAAGTTCCGAAATTACGTCACGCAGCGTGGCGCCGCCAGCATGACGCTGCTCACGCTGCTCACGGTGTCAGCTTGCGCAGGATCTCCGGGATGCGGGCTGCGATGTCCCGCTCCGCGGGCGTGAGGTGGGTGAGCGTGCCGGCGATGACCGCGGCCCGCGCGCGCCGCGCCTCGGTGAGCCGGATGGTGCCGGCCGGGGTGATCACCACCACGACCTGGCGCCGGTCGAGCGCGTCCGGGCGCAGCGTGACCAGGTGCTGGTCCGCGAGGAGGCCGACGGTGCGGGTCATCGACTGGTGGCGGACGGCCTCGCGGCGGGCCAGGTCGGCGATCGAGAGCGCGCCGTCGCGGTGCAGGTGGCCCAGGGCGGCGAGTTGGCCGGGCGGCATCGCCTCCAGCGGGCGGACACGCCGCACGAAGTCGCCGACCGCGGCCCGCAGCGCCTCCGCGAGATCCAGATCATCGCTCATTGGCAGAACAATACAGCAATGCTGTACGTTCGGCGCGTCACGGATGTACAGCACTGCTGTGGAAATGGAGATGGTCATGGCCTACCACCCGTACGCGATCGCGTTCCCCGCCCCCGCGTTCACGCTGCGCTCGCCGGACTTCACGGACGGCGCGCCGCTGCCGGACACGGCCTACGCGGCGCACGGCGGCGAGTCGCCGGCGCTGAACTGGGACGGCCTTCCCGCCGGGACCCGGAGCCTGGTGGTGACCGCGTTCGACGCGGACGCGCCGATCCCGGGCGGGCTGTGGCACTGGGCCGTCAAGGACGTGCCGGCCGCGCCAGGCGGGCTCGGTCGCGGCGCGCGGGCCGGCGTGCCGCTGGTCAACGACCTGGGCGTGGCCGGCTACTCGGGCGTGCGCCCGCCGGCGGGCACGGGCGTCCACCGGCTGTTCGTGTGCGCGACCGCGCTCGGCGTCCCGGAACTGGAGCTGCCGCCGGGCGCGAGCCTGGCGATGCTGCACATCCTGATGATCCCGCACACGCTCGGGCGCGCGATCCTGGTCGGCACCAGCACCCCGGCCTCCTAGGAACCGGATCAACGCGGCCCGACCGCACCACGCCGCAGCTTCGCATCCCGCACCGCCTCGCGATCTCGCGCCGCCCTCAGGATCTCCGCCGGGCTCGGGATCTCGCGCCGGGCTCGGGATCTTGCGCCGGGCTCGGGATCTTGCGCCGGGCTCGGGATCTTGCGCCGGGCTCGGGATCTTGCGCCGGGCTCGGGATCTCGCGCCGGGCTCGGGATCTCGCGCCGGGCTCGGGATCTCGCGCCGGGCTCGGGATCTCGCGCCGGGCTCGGGATCTCGCGCCGCCCTCGAAATCTCCCGCCGGGCTCGAAATCTCGTGCTGCGGCTCAGAATCTCGCGCCGCAGCGTGGAATCTCACGCCCCGCCGATATTGGGCGCCGCGACTCGATATTCCGTGCTGCGGCCCGGCACTCGCGGCCGCGACCCGCATCTCCGGCCGCGAGTGGTAGCTGGTGCCGGATCCGCCGTTCCGTGCCGAGCCTGGTGTCCCGTGCGCCGTGCCGCGTCCGGTGTTACGTGCCGCAGCTGGTATCCGCGCTGCGATCGGTATCCCGCGCGGTGGCCGGCGGCCGGCACGGCCGACCTCCGGCCTCGTGACCGGCATCCGGCCCACTGACCGACCTCCGGCCGTGACCGACCTCCGGCCCACTGGCCGGCACCGGGGCCCACTGGCCGGCACCGGGCCCACTGGCCGGCACCGGGCCCACTGGCCGGCACCGGGCCCACTGGCCGGCACCGGGCCCACTGGCCGGCACCGGGCCCACTGGCCGGCATTCGGCCCCCGTGACCGGCCCCCGGCCCCCGGCCTCCCACGTCGATGCGGGCTGAGCCCGGTCAGGCGATGACCGGGTCGTTCAGGAACGTCCGGGCGAACGCGACCAACTCGTCCGGCCGGTCCGCGTGGAACCGCAGCTCCGTGACGCCCTCCTCGCGTCCCTTCGGCAGGTCGAGCGTCACCGGTGCGCGGAACACCACGTCGACCGCGGTGAGGCTGCTCATCGCGATGCTCACCACGTCGCCGGCGCGCTGCACGGTGTCGCTCTCCATCAGGTAGCGGCTGTGTGCCCGTACCGTCTCGATGGTGTCCCAGGGCAGGTCCAGCGTGAGCGTGTGCGAGTTGCGGACGCGCAGGCCGGACGGGCCGACCACGTGGCGGTGGGTGACCAGGTTCGCCGCGAGGCCGATCATCCAGAGCAGGCCCCAGACGCCGAGCACCAGCGCGACCGTGCGCAGCCACTCCCAGTCCGGCAGGAAGTGGCGCAGGGCCAGGTCGACCGCGACGATGTCGATCGCTGACACCACGATGAACACGCCGAGCACCGGCGCGACCGGGCGGACGTAGCCGAAGTCGCGCGCGCCCGGCTCCATCGGCATCGGACGACGGAACGTGAGCCGGTAGAGACTCACCCAGAGGGCGATCTCCCAGCGAACGACCTTCCTGACCAGCTCGATCATCTCACCCTCCCCGTTTTGCGTTGCACTCGTAATGTAAAAGACCGCCACGTGGGGTGTCAATACGACTGCAATGTGAAAACATGGGCCGCGTGCCGAAGAGGGTCGACCACGCCGAACGCCGGGAACTGATCGTCGAGGCGCTGATGCGCGTCGCCGCGAGCGGCGGACTGGAGGCGATCAGCCTGCGGCACGTGGCCGCGGAGGCCGGCGTCACCACCGGCATGGTGCAGCACTACTTCGCCACCAAGGACGACCTGATGCGGTTCGCGCTGCACGGCATCATGGAGCGCACCACCGCCCGGGTCAACGCGGCCATGGCCCGGCTGCCGCAACCCCTCACCCCGGCCGACACGGTACGGACGCTGCTGACCACGCTGCTGCCGCTGGACGAGGAGCGCCGCGCGGACGGCCGGGTCGGCCTGGCGTTCCTCGCCTACGCCGCGGTCGAGCCGTCCGCGGCCGAACTGCTGCGCGACAGCACCCGGCAGATGGCCGCGTTCATGGCCGACCAGATCCGCGCGGCGCGGGCCGCCGGTGAGGCGTCCGCGACCGTGGACGCCGAGGCCGCGGGCGCCGGGCTGCTGGCCGCCATGGAGGGGCTGTCCATCTACGTCCTGGGCGGCTACTACACGCCCGAGACCGCGCTGCGCGCGCTGGACGCCCACCTGACCATGATCTTCACGTCCCGGCCGGCGTGACGGGGATTACCACGCGTTGGCAATAATCCGCGTGCGCATCTAATCTGGCGAACCGACACGATGTCCACGCCCCGGGAAGCGAGACCGCCGTGACCGCACGCCTGTTCGAGCCGATCACCCTGCCCACGGCGGACGGCGCCGGGCTGCGCGTCCGCAACCGCGCGTTCGTGGCGCCGATGTGCCAGTACGCGATCGACGCCGAGGACGGCGTACCCACCGACTGGCACCTGGTCCACCTCGGCGCGTTCGCGTCCGGCGGCTTCGGGCTGGTCGTCACGGAGGCCACCGCGGTCGAGGCCCGCGGCCGCATCTCGCCGCGCGACGCCGGCCTGTGGAACGACGCACAGCGGGACGCGCACGCCCGGATCGTCCGCTTCGCGCACGCGCGGGGCGCGGCGGCCGGCGTCCAGCTCGCCCACGCCGGCGGCAAGGGCTCCACGTACCCGTCGCTGCCCGGCCGCCCGCTCGGCACCGTGCCGGCCGCAGAGCGCGGCTGGCCCACGGTCAGCGCCGTGGACGGGCCGGTCCAGCCCGGGCTCGCGCCGGCGACCGCGCTCGACGAGGCCGGCATCGCCGACGTGGTGGACGCGTTCGCGGACGCGGCCCGCCGCGCGGACGAGGCCGGATACGACGTGCTCCAGATCCACGCGGCGCACGGCTACCTGCTCCACCAGTTCCTGTCGCCGCTGACCAACACCCGCACCGACGGGTACGGCGCGGGCGAGGAGGGCCGCACCCGCCTGGCGCGCGAGGTCGCCGCCGCGGTGCGCAAGGTGTGGCCGTCGCACAAGCCGCTCGGCATCCGGATCAGCGCCACCGACTGGGTCGAGGGCGGCTGGGACGTGGCGGCCTCCGCCCGGCTGGCCCGCACGCTCGCCGACGAGCACGGCGTGACCTGGGTGGACGTCTCCACCGGCGGGCTGCAGGCCGGCGCCGCCATCCCGGTCGGGCCCGGTTACCAGGTGCCGTACGCCGCGCACCTCACCGCCGCGCTCGCCGGCACGGACACCGTGGTCAGCGCGGTCGGCCTGATCGAGCACGCCGCCCAGGCCGAGACCGTCCTCGCCACCGGCCAGGCCCACGCGGTCTCGATCGGCCGGGCCGCGCTGCGCAACCCGCACTGGGCCACCGAGGCCGCCGCCGCGCTCGGCGTGCCGGCCGCGGACCTGCCGCGCGCGGAGCAGTACTGGCGCGCCCGCTGGTGACGGTTCCCCGTCCGGGGCGCGCACGGCGTACCGTCTGAATCGAGGTTCTTCGTTCTTCGATGCGGCGGGGTGCGTGATGGCAGAGGACCGGATCGACGCCAGTGCGATTCCCGACGACGACGTGACCTGGACCATGCTGGCCACGCTCTACCTGCGGGCGCAGGAGAACCGGCGGGCCCGGCCGGTGCTCGGCGATCCGTACGCGGCCGAGGCGCTGGCGCGCATCGACTACCGCTTCCCGCCGATGCGCCGGCGCCTGCTCACCGGCGGCGCGCAGTTCATCGTCACGCTGCGCGGCCGGCGGTTCGACGACTGGGCGCGCGCCTGTCTCGCGCGGCGGCCGGACGCGACCGTGCTGCATCTCGGCTGCGGGCTGGACAGCCGCATGCTGCGCCTCGATCCGGAGCACCGGCTGCGCTGGTACGACCTGGACATCCCGCCGGTGATGGCGCTGCGCCGGCGGCTCTACGCCGAGCGCGGCGGCTACCGGATGATCGACGCCTCGGTCTCCGACCGGGGCTGGCTGGAGAGCATCCCGGCGGACCGGCCCGTGCTCGTGGTGGCGGAGGGCCTGCTGCCGTACCTGACCCCGGAGGCGGTCGGTGACCTGCTGCGGCGGATCACCGACCACTTCCCGGCCGGGGACCTGATCTTCGACGGCGTGCCCCCGTGGATGGTCCGGATCGCGCGGCCGGTCAGCTGGACGCCGGCCACGCACCCGGTCACGGCCGCGGCGCCGCGGCTGACGCTGGCCGAGCGCGTGCCGATCAGCGCCGGATACGACCGCATCCCGGTCCGCGGCTACCGGGCGATGTACCGGTTCGTGCACGCGGTCCGCCCGCTGCGCGAGTTCCTGGTCGGCTACCGCTACACGTTCTGAGGCCTCAGCTGCCGGGCGAAGAACCGGTTCGCGTCGTCCGCCTCGAAGGCCGGGATGCCGGTGTGCCCGCCCAGGTTCGCGTGCAGCGTCTTCTCCGCGGAGCCGAGCGCGTCGAACACGTCCAGTGCCAGCCGCCGGTCGTTGCCCTCGTCGTCCCACTGCAGCAGCACCCGTACCGGGACGGTGACCCGCCGGGCCTCCTCGATCATGCCGCGCGGCAGGTAGCTGCCCGCGAACAGCACCGCGGCCGCGATCCGGGGCTCGACCACCGCCAGCCGGAGTCCGATGGCGATCACCCCGCCGGAGTAGCCGACCGGTCCGCCGATCTCCGGCAGCGTCAGGACGGCGTCCAGCAGCGCCCGCCACTCCGGCACCGCGCGCTCGACCAGCGGCAGGACCAGCCGGTCCACGATCTCGTCGAGCGGCTCACCGGTTCGCAGCGCCCGTTGCAGGTCCGCCCGCGCCCGCTCGGCGTCCGCGAGCGGTGGCCGGTCACCGGCGCCCGGCTGTTCGATGGTGACCGCGGCGAAGCCCGCCGCGGTGGCGTGCCGACCCCGGGCGGCCAGCCGCGGATGCATCCGGCGCAGCCCGCCCGGGTGTCCGATCAGGATCAGCGGCATCGGCGCGGCGGCGGACGTGGGCGTCCACAGCAGACCGGGTACGCCGCCGAGCGTGAACTCGCGTTCGAGGACGCCGTCGTCGAGGCGCCGCGTGGTGGTGAAGTGCATGGTCGTGCCTTTCGGGAGTGCTCACCAACGGTGCTCCCGGACGACCTACCGCCCGACCGTGACCCCGAAGGAGAGCACCCACGTCGTAACGTCCACGGGTACCACCTCCTCGACTCCGTCCCGGCCCGCCGACATGCTAACCGCGCCGCCCACCCGCCGCCAGCGGGTTTCAGCTCCCGCCGGCGTCATCCGAAGAAGGCCAGCAGCTCGGCCGTGACGAAGTCCGGGTTCTCCGCGATCAGCCAGTGCCCGGCCCCGGGGACGTCGACCGCGCGGGTGATGTTCGGCATGCGGGGCTGGACCGTCGAGCGGGTGAAGGCGAGCGTGCCCTCGGCGGTCAGCAGCAGCGCCGGCACCGTGACCGGCTGCGCCGCCGTGTTGTCCCGCTCGTCCTGGTCCAGGGTGCGGTACAGCGCGAAGCCGCCGGTCAGGACCTCGGGGCGCTGGTACGTACGGGCGTATTCGTCGATCTGTTCCGCGGTGAACGGGGCCTTCGCGCCCGGCCCGCCGAAGCTGGTCCCGCCGTACGCGACGTACCCGTAGAACAGCGACAGATAGCCGCGGACGTCGTCGTCGACCAGCAGTTCGGGGAACCCGTCCTGGGTGTGGAACGACATGTGCCAGCTCGCCTGGCGGTAGGCGTTCGCGCCGAGTGCGGGACCGGGCAGCGGGTAGTCGAGGTGGGCGTACCTGACCAACTCGCCCGGGAACCGCGCGGCGTACTGGAACGCCACCCCGGCCCCGAGATCGTGCCCGGCGAGGTTGATCCCGCGCAGTCCCAGCCGGTCGGCGAGCAGCCCGTGGACGTACCGGGCGAGCGTGGCCTTGTCGTAACCGGACGGCGCGCCAGCGCTGTCCCCGAGCCCCGGCAGATCGAGCGCGTAGACCGTGTACCGCTCGGCGAGCGCCGGCATGATCTCGCGCCACGAGTACCACGTCTGCGGCCACCCGTGCAGCAGGACGAGCGGCTCGCCGCGCCCGCCGGTGACGTAGTGCATCGTCACGCCGTCGACCTCGGCCGTCTCGTGCCGGAACAGCCGGTTGAAGTCGGCGTCGTCCCGGGTGGCCGCGTCGTGGGCGGTCGCCGGCGTCGCCCCGGGCCGCTGGCCGGTGGTCGTGCACGCGGCCGTCAGGACGAGCGCGGCCGTGAGCGCCGCCGTGATCCATGCTTTCGTGAACATGGCCGTCAGCATGGCCGGCGCTGTTGCACGACCGCCAGAAAAATTGCCGATCCGCATGAGCGGTCAGGCGGACACCTCGAACAGCGCGGCCTGCTGCGGCTTGAGCAGCGGCACCGCCAGGCCGACCGCGGAGAGCACCCGGCCGGGCAGCGTCACCGAGCCGGACGCCAGCCACGGCGGCGGCGCGTCCTGCGTGACCGGGCCGGTGAGCAGCGGCCGTACCGTGTAGAGCCGGTCCGGGTGCAGGCCGGGGAACCGGATCGGGGCGGGCAGCGCGGCCTGCGGCGCGTCCAGCGTGACGTACGCGAAGACGGCCTGCCGCCGGTCCCGCGCGACCACGCCGTGCACGAGCTGCGCCGGGTCCGCGGTGTCGCCGCGCACCACCCGGCCGGTGTGCAGCAGCTCGCGCAGCCGCTTGTGCAGCGCGATCCACTCGGTGATCGCCTCGCGCTCGCCGGGCGTGGCGCGCAGCAGGTTCCACTCGATGCCGGCGCTGCCGAACAGTGCGGTGACCTGCCGGAACGCGAGATCCGTGGTGCGCCCGGTGATGTGCGCGGCCTTGTCGCCGAGGTGCCCACCGAGATATTCCGGGGGTACGAGCACCGACGTCCACCGCTGGATGGTCTGCCGGTCGAGCGGGTCGTTGGTGTCCGAGGTCCAGAACCGGTCGACCAGCTCCAGGATGCCCAGGTCGATCCGGGCGCCGCCGGACGCGCAGCTCTCGATCTCCACGTCCGGGTGGGCCACCCGCAGCTCGCGCAGCAGCCGGTAGAGCGCGGTGGTCTGCCGGTGCGCCACGCCGGGGGCGAGCACGTCCCGGTTGTGGTCCCACTTCAGGAACGCGATCGGGTACTCGCTGAGCAGCGCGTTCAGCCGTTCCAGCACGTACCCGTAGGCCTCGGGGTTGGCCAGGTCCAGCACGCGCTGGAAGCGCCAGGTGGGGGAGCCGTCCAGCACCCAGTCCGGGTGCCGCTCGGCCAGCGACGACGTGGGGCTCACCATCTCCGGCTCGACCCACAGGCCGAAGTCCATGCCGGCCTCGTGCACCCGGGTGATCAGCGGGTGCAGCCCGGCCGGCCAGACCTCGGCGTCGACGAACCAGTCGCCGAGCGCGCGCCGGTCGTCGCGCCGCCCGGTGAACCAGCCGTCGTCCAGCACGAACCGCTCCACGCCCACGGCGCCGGCCGCGTCCGCGAGCGCGCCGAGCGTCTCCAGATCCTGCGCGAAGTAGACGGCCTCCCAGGTGTTCAGCACCACCGGGCGCGGCCGGCGCAGCTCGCAGCGGCCGCGGATCCACGGGTGCAGCCGGTCGGAGAGCCCGTCCAGGCCGCGATCGGACCAGACCGCGACCAGCCACGGCGTGGTGTACTCCGCGCCCGGCGCGAGCGTGACCTCGCCGGCGCCGAGCAGCTCACCGGCGCCGAGCACGGCCGGGCCGAGCGCGGACCGCGCCGCCCACACCCGCTTGTCGCCGCTCCACGCCAGGTGCGCGGCCCACACCTCGCCGTCCCGGAACCCGAACCCGGGCGCGCCCGCGACCAGCAGGAACGCGTCGTCGTGTCCGGGGCGGCCGTGCCGCGACTCGCGCATCCACGCGCCGTGGCGCAGCTCGCCGCGCTGCGGCCGGCGCTCGTGCGCCCACAGCCCGGAGAAGTCCAGCACCTCGCGCGCCCGGTCCGGCACCGGCAGTTGCAGGTCCAGCGCGGTCAGCACGAAGTCGGCCGAACCGCGGTTGGCCAGCGTGTGCCGGATTCGCAGCACGCCCTCGCGGGACAGCTCCAGCCGCGTGGTGACCGCCAGCGTGCCGGTCCCGGTGACGCTCAGCCACCCGTCACCGGCGTCGGCCGACCAGGTCTCCAGCGCGACCGGGGTGTGGTCGGTGAAGAAGCCGTCGAGGCCCGGGCGCTCGCTCCACCCGTCGGTGAACGAGGGCAGCAACGGCAGCCACAGCGGTACGTCGATGCTGCTCGGCGGCACCGCGGGCACGGACGCGTCGGCGATCGCGGCGAGCGCGCCGGCCGGGAGATCGCCGAGGTCGGCGCCCCAGTGGACGATGGCGGGCGGTCGTGCGCCGCGGGCGTCCAGCACGATGCCGGTGCCCGCGGCGCGAAGCTGGCGGATCAGGGCTCTACTCCTCGCGTGTGTGAACGTGCACACGTTGTCACTCACCCGTCCGGTGGTCAAGGACGCGCCGCTACGCTGTGCCGCGTGGCACGGTCCCAACCGCAGAAGCGCGCCACGGTGCACGACGTGGCGGCCGCCGCCGGCGTCTCCCGCGGCACCGTGAGCCGGGTCCTCAACGGCGGGTACGTCTCCGCCGCCGCCCGCACCGCCATCGAGGCCGCGATCGCCGAGGTCGGCTACGTGCCGAACACGGCCGCGCGCAACCTGGTCCGGCGCCGCTCGCAGGCCGTCGGCTTCCTCACCCTCGAACCGCACTCGCTGCTGCTGGAGGACCCCAACCTCGGGGCGATCATGCTCGGCGCGAACGAGGAGCTCTCCGTCGCCGACCACCAGATGGTCAGCCTGGTCGTCGACTCCGCCCGCGACACCGAGCGCGTCGCCCGCTACCTCAGCGGCGGCTTCGTCGACGGCGCTATCGTCGTCTCCGCCCGCACCAACGACCCGATCACCCGCGTCATCGCCGCGCTCGGCCTGCCCGCCACGTTCGTCGGCCACCCGCCCGACCTGGCCCGCGAGATTCCCTGGGTCGGCATCGACAACGCCGGCTCCGCCCAGGCCCTGGTCACCCGCCTGGCCGCCACCGGCCGCCGCCGGATCGGCATGATCGCCGCCGCGCTCGACCGCGACTCCGGCGCGGACCGCCTCGCCGGCTTCCGCGCCGCGCTCGGCGACCGCTTCGACCCCGCGCTCGTGGCCGAGGTGCCGCTCTACGACTACGCCTCCGGCGTCAAGGGCATGCGCGAGTTGCTCAGCCGCGACCCGTCCATCGACGGCGTCTTCGCCGCCTCCGACGCGATCGCCGCCGGCGCCCTGGAAACCCTGCGCGACGCCGGCCGTTCCGTACCCTCCGACGTGGGCCTCGTGGGCTTCGACGACAGTTCCTGGGCGGTGCGCGCCCAGCCACCCCTCTCCACGGTCCACCAGCCCGCCCGCCAACTCGGCGCGGCCGCCGCCGACCTCGTCCTCCGCCAGATCCACGGCCACCACCCCACCCCCCTCCTCCTCCCTTCCCCCATCATCTGGCGCGACTCCGCCTGATCGTTCGGCTTCGCTACAATCGCCGGCCACGCGGTCGTGATCGACGGGGGTGGACGGTGGACTGGTTGCCGATCGTGAGTACCGCGGTGGGGGCGGGTATCGCGTTCGCCGGGACGATGGTCGCGGATCTGGGGCGGGCAAGGGGGCAGCGGCGCCGGGAGCAGGAGCTGGACCGGTGGCAGCACGGGATCGACTTCCTGGTGGCGCTGGACGCGGCGCACGGGCTGCTGCGGGAGGTCGCGCGCTCGCGGCCCGACCCGGGCGAGCTGCCGGCGGCGGTCGCGGAGGCGATGGGGGAGTCGGGTCTCTACGGGGCGCGGGAGAAGCTGCTGATCGCGGGCACGCCGCAGGTCGTGCGGGCGGCCGAGGTGGTGGTGGGCAGGCTGGTCGCGATCCGCAACGCGGTGCGGTCCGGTGCGACGCTCGACTCCCGGTCCTATCACGACGCCTACCACGACTACGCGGAGTCGCTGTGGGCGTTCCGGATGGTGGTGCGCAAGGGGTTCGGCCATCGCACGATCGCGCCGTCGGATCTGGACCGGCCGGACTGGTCCGAGCGGGCGCACTGCCGGGTCTGCGCCGCGGACGGGTCCTGAGCCCGGGCCGGGTCGTGCGGGAGGCGTTCGTTCTCTAGGCTGCGGGGGTGGTCGCACCCGAGAACCAGAAACTGCTGACGAAGTCCACCTTGGTGACGGTCTCGCACGCGATCGAGAGGGCCGCGCTCGCCGTGGGCGAGGACGGGCCGATGCTGGTCCTGGCGCTGTTTCAGCGGATGCCGTATTTCGAGCGGGAACGGGACGTCTACGAGCGGATCGCGCGGCGGGCGGCGGTCACGGTCGTGGGCGTGGTCGGTGACCAGCCGGGGCGGATGCCGGACGGGGTGCACCTGGTCGCGCTGAACGAGAACGAGGCGTACGCGCGGGAGTGGACGGTCGTGGTCCTCACGCCGCGGTTCGGGGCGGTGCTGGTCGCGTACGACCGGGAGCAGGTCAGCGGGGCCG
Organism: Catenuloplanes atrovinosus; assembly: GCF_031458235.1. NCBI lineage: Bacteria > Bacillati > Actinomycetota > Actinomycetes > Micromonosporales > Micromonosporaceae > Catenuloplanes > Catenuloplanes atrovinosus. Next base: position 2,320,333 of record NZ_JAVDYB010000001.1, read on the forward strand.
CGGCGACGCTCGAGGCCGGCCGGCTGTTCGACGGCTGGTGGAGCCTGCGCCGGGACGACGCGCTGCACAAGGCGCTCGCGCTGCAGGCCGCGTTCGCGGACCGCTTGCCGCCGGCCGCGCGCGCCGCGGTGTCGGACGTGCTGGCGTACGTCCGCGATCTGCCGGCCGGCACGGGGGAGAGCCGCGCCGACGCGCTCGCCCGGCTGCTGATCGAGCACGCCGAGCGGGCCGGGACCGAGCTGGCCTCGCTGCGCCGCCGCGTCGCGGTGGCGGACCACTCGCCGGTCACCGCGGCGGACGAGGTGAGCCGCTGGTCCGGCACCGCGTCCGGTACGCTGCCGGTCGCGCTGCTGGCGGTGCGCGTCCCGAGCCCGCACCAGCTGCCGGAGCAGGCGGGCCGGCGTACCGGCGCGTTGCGCAACGAGGGCCTGATAGCCGTGCTGTCCGCGGTGCTGCGCGACTCGGACCGGCTGACCCGGCTGTCCGACGACGACTTCCTCCTCATGCTTCCGGCGCTGTCCCTCGCCGACGCGCTGAAGACGGCACACCAGCTGCAGGCCGACCTGGCGGCGGCCGCGGCGCACAACGCGTTCCTGCCGGGCGGCGCGCACATGCTGGTCATGGCGACGCGGCGCCGGCCGTTCCCGATCCCGCGCATCATTGAGGGGCTGGACTGGGCGCAGCGCGAGCGCGTCCCGGTGGCCCAGGTGGAGGACGCGTGACCTCGTACGTCTCGCACACCACGGTGGACTGCACCGACGCGTACGCGCTGTCCCGCTGGTGGCGGGTCGTGCTCGACTATCGCGAGGACCCCGCCGATCCGAACGAGCCCGGCGACGAGGAGTGCATGATCGCGTCCGCCGACGGGCGGCACCGGCTCCTCTTCATCGAGGTGCCGGACGCGAAGCGGGTCAAGAACCGGGTGCACCTCGACCTGCGCCCCGCCGAGGGCACCCGGGACGCGGAACTGGCCCGCCTGACCGGCCTCGGCGCCACGGTCGTGGCCGACCGCCGCAACCCCGACGGCACCGGCTGGGTGGTGCTCGCCGACCCGGAGGGCAACGAGTTCTGCATCCTCCGCGGCGAGGCCGAGGTGGCCGCCACGGGCTGACCGCGCGCCCGTTACGCGCAGCGGATGCAGCGCCGGGCGAACGGCCGCGCGGCCAGCCGCTCCGCAGCGATCAGCTGCCCGCAGCTCTCGCAGACGCCGTACGTTCCGGCGTCCATCCGCCGCAGCGCCTCGTCCACCTCGGCGATCCGTTCCCGCGCGCCGGCCAGCAGCGCGGTGAGCTGCGCCCGTTCGAACCCGATGGTCGACCCCTCCGGGTCGTGCTCGTCGTCCGCGTTCGAGTCCCGGGAGGCCGCGAACAGCGCCTCCAGGTCCCGCGCCAGCGTCGCGGCCTCCGCCTCGGTGCTCGCGCGCAGCCGCAGCAACTCCGTCCGCACCGGCTCAGTCATGGCCGGCAGCCGGCGTCGCGGGGAAGTCGAGCCCGGCGGACAGCAGGTCGAACGCCTGACCGGCCAGCTCGGACTCCGGTGCGTCCCGGCCGGCGGCCCGCCAGGCGACGACCGCCGGCTGCACCGCGCACAGCACGACCGAGGCCACCAGGTACGGCCGGGGGTCCGTGGCGGGGTCGGCCCCCATCCGCGCGCCGATCAGCCGCGCCGTCTCGTCGATGCGGGCGGTCGCGCGCTGGGCGCGGGCCGCCGTCAGCGCCGGGCTGACCGAGAGCAGTTCCTGCAAGGTCCGGAAGCGGGCCTGGTCCTCGTACGCCCGGACCACCCCGACCGCGGCGGTCCGCATCGCGGTCAGCACCGGCACGTCGGCCGGCTGTCCGGCGAACGCATCGAGGAGCGCGGTGATCTGCTCGTCCGCCAGCGACAGCGCCACGTCCTCCTTGGAGGTGAAGTACCGGAAGAACGTTCGCGGGGAGACGTCCACCGCCGCGGCGATCTCGTCGATCGTGGTGGCCTCGAAGCCGTTGGCGCAGAACAGGGCGTGGGCCGCGTCGATCAGCGCCTCGCGCGTGCGCTGCTTCTTCCGTTCGCGCAGGCCGGCCTTTTCCATGCGGCGAGCGTACCGGTAGCAAGATTTTGTCATTTGACGACAAGTGTCATGAACTGACAATATTGCCGGTATGCCTAAGCCACCCGCCCCGTCGTCCCTTTTCTGGAAGCTGCACCGCCGGTTGGCACGCCTCAACACGGTCCTGTTCCGCCGCACCCGCGGCCGGGTCGGCGGCACCTACTTCGGCGGCCCGCCGGTGCTCCTGCTGCACCACGTCGGCCGCCGGTCCGGTCGGGCGCGCATCAACCCGCTGATCTACCTCGACGACGCGCCGCGACTGGTGATCATCGCCTCGAAGGGCGGCGTCGACACGCATCCGGCGTGGTTCCACAACCTGATGGCGATGTCGGCCACGGAGGTGGAGTTGCCCGGCGGCGAGCGCCGCCGGGTCCGCCCGCGCGTCGCCGAGGGCGCGGAGCGAGCGTCGCTGTGGGAACGGGCGGTGGCGATCTACCGGCCGTACGCGACCTACGCGACCCACACCCGGCGGGAGATCCCCGTGGTCGTGCTCGAACCGGCCGGGGGAAGCGCGCCCGAAGGCCGGTGACGCCGAGTTACGCTGGTCACGATCGAAGGCGCCGGGCGAGGACGTTCATGGGACACGTGACGGTGGTGGTTCCGCCGCATCTCGCCGGTCGGCTGGATCCGCCCATGCGGTCCCTCGTCACGGGCGCGCGGGTGACCGACGTCGCGGACGTCCCCTGCGTGTCGGACGAGTCGCGAACCAGGCCCGTCACCCTGAGGCTGCCGGTCAGCGCGGCGGATCAGGTGGCGTTCCGGCGTGGAGCCGCCTACGACCGGCTGCACGGCCGCATCGTCATTCCGCTCGTCTACACGGTCATGGCCGCCGCCACCGCGCTGTGGATGCTCATCCGGCTCTCCGGCCGTCACGACCACCTGAAACTCGCGGCTTTCCTGCTGGCCGGCGCCTGCCTCCTGGTGGCCGTCTCGACGGGCGTCATGCGGCCGATCGTCATCAGCCGGGCCCACCCACGGATCCGGCGGAACGGCGACGTCGTCTTCCCGAGGATGCCGGCCGATCTCGCCGACGAGTGGAGGGACGCGAACCCCGGCATCACCGTACGGACGAGATGACGCCCGTGGCCGGCGGGTGGATGGACGCCGCCTCAGCCGGGCAGGCCCACGGCGCGCAACTGGTCGGCCAGCCGGTCGTACTCCGCGGCGGCCGAGGGTGAGGTGTCGCTGAGTCCGCTGTGGACGGCCGTGCGGCTGCGCAGGAAGGCGCGGAACGCCGGGACGAGCAGGGCCTCCGGCACGGTGTGGAGCGCGTCGAACGCGCGGGGGACCGGCGGGCCGGGCAGCGCGGCCAGGCTTCGCCGGATGTCGCGGATCATGGAGCGGACGGCGGCCGGATCGGCGGCCAGCGCGACCGGGCCCCCGGCGGCGTGGACGGCGCGGCCGAGCGGCACCTCGAACGCGGCGTGCGTGGTGAGCCAGGCGGCCGCGCGCGGCTCGTGCCGGGCGTTGATCCCGGCGGACCGGAAGGTCCGGATGATCCGTTCCAGGCGCGGCGTGGACCGGCCGCCGGGCTCGCCGACCGGTATCGGGACCCGGCGGGTGACGGCGCCGGCCCGGCGGGCGCGGACCACGTCGCCGTCCATCGTGCCGCCGAACGCGCCGAAGCCGAGCAGCACCCGCTCGTGGCCGAGCGCCGCGCCCAGCGGACCCGGACCGGCCGCCCAGTTGAGCATGAACAGCACGTCGCCGCCGGTCGGGGCCAGTGACTCCAGCACGGCGTCGACCTGGTGGGCGCGGACGAGGACCACGGTCAGGTCGTAGTCGCCGCCCGGGTGATCGACCACCGGCACCGGGACCGCCCGGACGGCCGGGCCGTCGTCCTCGGTCAGCCGCACGCCGTGCCGGCGCAGCGCGGCCAGGCGCTCACCGCGGGCCAGGAGGACGACGTCCCGCCCGGCCTCGTGCAGCCGGACGGCGAGCTGGCTGCCGAGGACGCCGGCGCCGAACACGAGAATCCTCATCACGAGACTCTTTTCAAACGATCGTATGAATCAAACGTTCGTATAGTATGCCCGAGTGGCCCGCCCCGACACCCGCACCCAGCTCCTCGACGCCGCCGAACGCCTCTTCGCCGAGCACGGCTTTCGTGGCACCTCGATCCGCGCGGTCACCGACCTGGCCGGCGCCAACCTGGCCGCCGTCGGCTACCACTTCGGCTCCAAGGCCGACCTGCTCGCCGCCGTCGCCCGCCGCGCCGTCGAGCCGATCACCGCCGCTCAATCGGCCAACCTGGACCGGCTGCTGGCCCGCACGCCGGACCCGGCCGTGGCGGACCTGGTGGAGGCGTTCGCCGGGCCGCTGTTCGACGGGCTGCCGGGCGGCGACGAGCCCGGTGCGCGCCGCTCCCGCCTGATCGTCGCGATCCTCACCGACCCGGCCGAGGAGATGCGCCGGTGGACGACCCCGGCGGAGGACACGCTCGCCGAGCGTTACCTGGCCGCGTTCCGGCGCGCGCTGCCCACCCTCTCCGCCGGCGAGCTGTGGTTCCGCATCCGCGGCATCCTGGCCGTCACCGCCGTGGACCGCCTCGAGGCGTACAACACGCCCACCACCCCGGGCGGGCCCGGCCGCCGCTGGGCGATCACGTTCCTGACCGCGGCGATGAGCGCGCCACCGAGCTAGCGCCTGTGTCGACGTGGGATGCCGGGCTGCGGCGTGGCCCGGGCACCGCCCGGCCGCACGCCGCGAAAGCCCACAGACGACACCGGTGTGCGGCCTTCCGCTCCGCACACCCGGACGACACCTGGACCTCGCCCCGCTCCGGCCCCCACGTCGATACGGGCTCTGGCGTCCATGGTCATCCGCCGAGGCGGAGCGTGTTCATCACCATCAGGTCGAAGTCGGCGATCAGCTGGTCGGCGGCCCGGTCGTCGCGGTAGACGGCGAGGTTCACCGTGTACCGGGTCGGTCCCGCGTCGAACACGTAGGTGACCAGCCGGTCGCCGGGGCCCTGCGCGCCGAACCCCTCCGAGGTGAGCACGCCGGACGAGCGCTGGCCGCCGGCGCCGGCCGCGGTCGTCACCCGCGAGACCTCGAGTCCGGTGAACGCGTCCGGGCTGGGCGGCTGGATCGCGCCGACCGCCTCGCCGGTCCGGATCCACACCCGGTAGAACAGGAAATCCGTCGGTACGCACTCCGGGATCAGCTCCGCGGATTCGGCCAGCCAGTGGTTGTAGACCGTGTCGATGCGGCACTCCTCGGACACCCAGGACGGCGGGTGGCGCAGCGAGTAGCCCTGGTCGGCGCTGGCGAACGCGGTCCACCCCGCGGTCGGGTCCGGCGGGGCGGGCAGCGTGATCTCCGAGGCCTCCGGCAGCTCCGGCACGGTCAGCTGCTCCAGCACGGCCGCGAGCGCCTCCGGCGTCTGCGGGAAGACCGGCGTGCCCGCGCCGGCCGCGCCCGCCAGCAGCGTGAACGAGTCCCGCTCCGCCTCCGGCACGGCGAAGCCGACGAACCGGAAGTCCAGGTCGAGCCCGCTGTCGCGCAGCTCCCGCTCGATCCGCGCGGAGACCGCGGCCTGGTCCTGCGTGCACGCGTCCGCGCCGTGGTGCGCCACCACGATGATCCGGTTGCTGAGCCGGCCGCGGAACGGGTACCGCCGGTCGAAGTCGCCGATCGCGGCGAGCACGCCGTCGAGCAGTGTGGGCCGGCCCGCGGCTTCGACCGTACCCATGGCGTCATTGATCCTCTGGGTGTTTCCGGTGCCGGCGGCGACCAGTTCCTCCGTGGTGCCGGCACCGCCGCACTCGCCGCCGAACCGGCGCAGCGCCAGCGAGTCCCGGTCGCCGGTGTTGCCGGCGGCGGCGCGCACGGCCGCGCCGACCGCGCCGAGATCGCCGGACGCCGGCACGGAGCTGTCGACGAGGAAGGTGATCCGGTGCTCGGGCACGCCGCGCAGCACCACGGCGGTGCCGATCACGACCGCGGCGACGGCCGCGAACACCCCCACGACCAGAACCCATCGGCGGGTACGGCTCATCGCACGCCCTTCGGTGCCGTGGCGCGCAGCGCCGCCAGTGCGTCGTTCATCGCGGTGACCTCGGCGTTGTAGCCGTTCGCGACGGTGGAGAACCGCTCGTGCCCGGGCCCGAGCGGCCGGCCGTCGCGCGCGTCCGCGAGCAGCGACTCCGCGGACTCGACCACGTCCCGTTGGAGGTCCTTGAGCGACAGCGCGCGCCGGTTGAGGTCCGCGGCCTCGGCGGTACCGGTCCGGCCGTCCAGGTCCTCGAACGCCGCGTCCGCCGCCGTGATCGCGTCCCGCGCGTCGCCGATGCGCCGCTCCGCCACGTCGAGCCGACCGTCCATGGTGGCCGCCACCGCCTCGTTCACCGTGGTCACGGTCGGGTTGAGCACGTCGACGACCGCCTTCGCGTTGCGCAGCACCGGCTCGACGTTGGTGAACCAGTCCAGCGCCGCGTCCAGGTCGGTGGCGGTCTCGACGAACATCGGCTCGGGCGCGCCGGACCCGGCCGCGAGCCGCGCGAGCTGGTCCTGCTGGTCGTCCTCGACCCGGTAGCCGATCACCCGGAACTCGATCTCCAGCCCGGCCGCCTCGATCCGGTCACTGATCTCCCGCTGCACGAACGCGGTGTCGGCGTCGCAGCCGTCCTCGCCCTGCCGCGCCACCACGACGATGCGGTTGACCTGCTTGGCGTCCTGCGCGAACGGCCGGCTGAAGTCCTCGATCGCCTGCACGATGCCGCGCTGCAGCGTGGCCACGCCACCGCCGCGCACGCCGGCCGCGGCCGCCGCGATCTCGTCCCGGTTGCCGGTGCCGAAGTCGACCAGCCGGGTGGTGTTGTCGTCCGCGCCGCACTCGCCGCCGAAACTGCGCAGCGCCAGCGAATCCCGGTCGCCGGAGTTCCCCACCACGGTCCGCAGCGACTCGGTGATCTCGGCCAGCCCCGCCGGATCCGCCGCCGCGGACGCGTCGATCAGGAACTCCGTCTTGTACGTCGGCGCGAACTGCGGCAGCACCAGCGCCACCACCGCCCACCCGCCGGCCGCCAGCACGCCCAGCGTGAGCACGGAGATCAGCGCCACCCGTACGCTGCGCGGCACCTCCATCCGGAAGACGTTCTGCTGCCGCCCGTGATCACCGATCTGGACACCGGCCGCCCCACGCGCGTCGACCCCGGCCCGTTCGCCCGCCACCGTTCCCCGCCCCCCGAGAGCATTCGTCAGGGCCTCTTTGTAGCGTCGCCGATCCACCACCCATCAGACGTTGTCCCGAACCCGACATTCCCCGGCCCCGAATCCGGCCACACGCGACCCAGTCCTCGCCGAGCGTCCACTGTCGCCGGGTTGGCATCATGGTGTGGTGGCTGTGCTCTTCGACGCGGAGATCTCCGTGCACTACGGCTTCGTCATGCTCTCGGACGGGGACGATCCGCCGGACCTGATCGAGAGCCGGGCCGGGCAGCGCAACGGCCTGTGCGGCGCCGCGATCCCGGGCGGGCTCGCGATGGTGACCGGGTTGCACACCGGCCGGGTCCCGTTCGTCGTGCGGTGGCACGACGAGGAACCGCCGGTCGGCGCGGAGTGGGAGGACGTGGTGGAGGTGCCGTTCCGGCCCGCCTCCCCCGAACTGGTGCTGAGTGCGTTCGAGGACTTCTTCGACGTCCGCGTGCCCTCGGCCGGGAGTCTTCGGACCCGGTACTGCGCGGTCGGCATGGACGCCGCCAACGACCGGGACACGATCCTCGACGACGAGCCGACCATCGATCGCTACCTGCTCTCGCTGTGGCCGGCCGAGCCGGCGCCGGACGCGGTGCTCAGGCAGTCCAGCGCCGTCGCGGCGTACTGGCACGGCGTCTGCTCGTAGCGGCCACCCCACCGGCCGGGATTGGGCCGGCCGCGCCGCACCACCCGAGCGCCGCTGCTCCGGGCCTACTCCGTGCCGTCGGCCGGCAGGCGGTCCGGGAGGCCGAGGCGGGGGAAACGGTCGTCGTGGAAGGTGAGGATCTCGGTGATCGCGCCGCCGGAGATGCGCAGGACGTCGACGGTGAGCGGCAGGTACGCGCGCTCGTCCGCCCGCCAGAGGTAGAACCCGACGGCCGGCTGCCGGTTGACGGTGGTGGGGACGGTCTTGAGCCGGCCCAGCGCCTCGAAGCCGTCCTCGACCCAGCTGCTCACCACCGCGTCGCGGCCGACGTGCACGCCGGGCGTGGGCGGCATCGCGCAGCGGACGTCGTCGCGGAGCAGGGCGGCCAGCGCCGGGACGTCGGTGGCCACGGCGGCCTCGGTGAAGCGGCGGACCAGGTCGCGGGTGGCGGCGTCCTCCTTGCCGCCGGTCCAGTCCTGCCGCTCGGCGGGCAGGTGCTCCCGCATGCCGGCGCGGGCCCGCTGGAGCGCGCTGTTGACGGAGTTGACCGAGTCGCCGAGCAACTCCGCGACCTCCTTCGCGGGCCAGCCGAGCACGTCGCGGAGGATCAGCACGGCGCGCGGGCGCGGCGCGAGGTGCTGGACCGCCACCAGGTACGCCAGCTCGATCGTCTCCCGCGCCACGGCCGCGGCCTCCGGCTCGTCCGCGCCGACGGCGGGCAACTCGTCGAGCAGCCGGTCCGGGTACGGCTGCAACCACGGCACCTCGCCGCCGGTGGCCGGCTCCGGGCGTACCGTGGCGAGCAGGTCCAGGCAGGCGTTGGTGGCGATCCGGTACAGCCAGGCCCGGACCGTCGACCGCCCCTCGAACGACTCCCGCCGCCGCCACGCGCGCAGGAACGTCTCCTGCACGGTGTCCTCCGCGTCCTCGAACGAGCCGAGCATCCGGTAGCAGTGCACGTGCAGCTCCCGCCGGTGCCGCTCCGCCAGCCCGGCGAACGCGGGTTTCTCCAGCCGCAGGTCCGTGTCCATGACGTCATCCTTCCGCCTCGTCGTGTCCCGTCCGAAGGTATGACGGCTACGAGCCGGAAAACTCATCACCGGCCGCGGTGAGCGCCGCCTCGATCTTGTGGTGGGCGGCCTCGCGGAGCGCGGCCGTGTCCGGGTAGTCGGACGGCAGCAGCGGCTCCAGCACCTCGACCCGCGCGTCGACCTGGGAGCGCAGCACCAGCCCGTGCTTGGGCAGCGCGCGGCCGGTGCCGTGCACGGCGATCGGGTAGACCGGCACGCCGTGGCGCACGGACAGCTCGAATGCCCCGTCCTTGAACCGCTGGAGCCGGCCGTCCGCGGAGCGCCGGCCCTCCGGGAAGATCAGCACCGGTACGCCCCGGTCGAGCAACTCGCCGCAGCGGGCCATCATCCGGCGCACCGACTCGCCGCTGCCGCGGACCAGCGGTACGTAGCCGTTGAGCCGCATGTTCCAGCCGACGAACGGCACCGCGAAGATCTCTGACTTGGAGACCCACTTGTACGGCCGGAACAGGTCGAACAGCACCAGGATGTCGATCAGCGAGGCGTGGTTGGCGACCAGCACCGCGCCGCCGCGCCACGGCAGCCGCCGCCGCCCGGAGGTGCGCAGCCGCCACAGCGGGTTCAGCCGGACGTAGAAGACGGCCCACGCGGACGAGTAGAGGTGCAGCACCACCTTGCGCCGGTCGAACGGCGCGGTCACCGCCCACGTGAGCAGCGCGCCGAGGAAGAAGAACGGGCAGGTGACGACGATGACCGCCCAGTACAGGTACGAGATGAGCCGGAGCATGCGCAGAATCTAGCCTGAGGCCTCGCCGCGCTGCTCACCCGCGTAATCGGCGGCCCGGCCGGGTAAAGAGCCGCGAACCGCTCGGAAGGGAGTCGCATGCTCGAGGTGACCGCGCTCGGCTGGGCGCTGACGATCGGCGTCATCGTGGCGCTGCTGGCGATCGACCTGCTGGCCGGCTGGCTGCGCCCGCACGCGGTCGGATTCGCGGAGGCGACCGCGTGGTCGGTCTTCTACATCGCGGTCGCGGTGGTCTTCGGCGTCGTGTTCGCCGGGCAGGTGGGGTGGGAGTACGGCACCGAGTACTTCGCCGGCTACATCGTGGAGAAGAGCCTGTCGATCGACAACCTCTTCGTCTTCGTGATCATCATCAGCACGTTCGCGGTGCCGGCCGAGCACCAGCACAAGGTGCTCACGTTCGGCATCCTGGCCGCGCTGGTGCTGCGCGTCATCTTCATCGCGCTCGGCGCGGCGCTGCTGTCGCTGTTCTCGTTCATGTTCCTGATCTTCGGGCTGGTGCTGATCTGGACCGCGATCCAGCTCTTCCGGCACCGGAACGAGGACCCGGACGTGGAGGACAACGGCCTGGTCAAGGTGGCCCGCCGGGTGCTGCCGACCACCACGGACTACCACGACGGCCACCTGTTCGCGCGCGTCGACGGCCGCCGGGTCGCCACGCCGCTGTTCATCGTGCTCATCTCGATCGCCGGCACCGACCTGCTGTTCGCGCTCGACTCGATCCCGGCCGTGTTCGGCGTGACCGAGGAGGCGTACATCGTCTTCGTCGCCAACGCGTTCGCGCTGCTCGGCCTGCGCGCGCTGTTCTTCCTGGTCAAGGGCCTGCTCGACCGGCTGGTCTACCTGTCCGTGGGGCTGGCGGTGATCCTCGCGTTCATCGGCGTGAAGCTGATCCTGCACTGGGCGCACGACCTCAGCGACGCCATCCCGACCGTCTCCACGCCGCTGTCGCTGTCCGTCATCATCGGCGTGCTGGTCATCGCCACCGTCGCCAGCCTGATCCGGGTCCGCCGCGACCCCACCGCGACCGCCCACGCCGGCTCGCTGCGCGTCCGCCCCCGCCGCGACGACGACCGCGACCGGTGATCCACGACCGGCCTACCAGCTCAGCAACCGGCGCCGGGACGACGGGCGCACCGATCCGGTGCGCCCGACCTCGATCGCGACCGGCACCAGGATGAGCACCAGCAGCAGCGCGCCGGGCAGCTCGCCCCAGCCGGCCGCCTTCAGCACGCCGCCCCAGATGGTCGCCCACCACGCCACCACCAGTGCGCGGCCCAGCCCGAGGACGCGTGCCCGGTACAGCGCGGCGGCCAGCAGCGCACCGCCGGCGTACTGCCCGCACGCGGCGATCACCGGCAGCCGCCACGGCCCGTACGACAGGTCCGCGTAGGCGTCCAGCACGAACGCCACCGCGAACTCCGTGCCGTACGCGTCCGCGAGGCCGAACGCGGTCTGCTCCACGCCCGCCCAGTAGAGCCGCGCCCCCAGCCCGGTGGCCAGCAGCAGCCCGCCCACGGGGGCCAGCACCGGCGCTCCGGGCGTGGCGAGGCGGGTCAGCACGGCCACCGCGATCACCATGACCACGGCGCCGGCCAGGAACACGGCGTAGCCGGCGACCACCAGAGCCGGATCCAGCCGGTACACCGCGAGCTCGCCCGGCACCGCGAACGGCTCGTCGCGGAGATGGTCCGGGACACGGGCGCCCGCGATCGCGCGGATCGTCAGGCCGCACAGCCACAGCAGCGGCCCGAGCACGAGCGCGCCCGCGGAGAGGAGACGCGTGGTCATGCGGGCGACGGTAGCGAGAAAGCGGCCGTGGCGGCCCGGCACGCTCAGGGCGCTCTCAGCCGTACCCCCGTGGGGCGGGGCACGGCCCGGCCGGAACGGGCTTGTCCGGCCGGGCCGTGCGTCCGGCGGTGTCGCCGCCGTGGACCCAGACGAGGAGACGGCGGTCGCGGGACCCGGAAGAGTTCCCGCGCGCCGCGGCCGCAAACGGGGTGGTTCGTCAGGCCGTGACCGGCTCCAGGCGGACCACGATCTCCTTGGAGGTGGGCGTGTTGGACAGCTCGGCCGTGGAGTCCAGCGGGACCAGCACGTTCGCCTCCGGGAAGTAGGCGCCCGCGCAGCCGGCCGCGATCGGGTACTCCACCACGCGGAAGCCGGGCGCGCGACGCTCCACGCCGTCCCTCCACTCCGAGACGATGTCCACCATGGACCCGTCGGCCAGGCCCAGCGACGCCAGGTCCGTCGCGCTGACGAAGACGACGCGCCGGCCGCCGGAGATGCCGCGGTACCGGTCGTCCAGGCCGTAGATCGTGGTGTTGTACTGGTCGTGGCTGCGCATGGTCTGCAACAGCAGCCGGCCCGGCGGCAGCGTCCGCTCCACGATCGTGTTGACCGTGAACCGCGCCCGGCCGTCCGGCGTGGCGAACTCGCGCGAGTCCCGCGGCCCGTGCGGGAGCGTGAAGCCCTCGCGGGTCGCGACCTTCGCCTCGTAGTCGTCGAAGCCGGGCACCACCTTCGCGATCACCTCGCGCACGGCCGGGTACGACTCCTCCCACCGAGCCCACGGCAGGTCCGCACCCAGCACCGCGCGCGCCAGGCGGGAGATGATGGCCAGCTCGGACAGCAGGTCGGGGGAGGCGGGCGCGAGCCGGCCGACGGAGGCGTGCACGGCCGACATCGAGTCCTCGACCGTGACGAACCCGGCCGGGTCCCGCTCGGTGCGGCCCAGGCACGGCAGGATCAGCGATACCCGGCCGGGCGTGGTGTGCGTGCGGTTGAGCTTCGTGGACACGTGCACGGTCAGGTCGCAGGAGGCGAGCGCGGCGAGCGTGACGTCGGTGTCCGGCGCGGCGGCGGCGAAGTTGCCGCCGAGCGCCATGAAGATGCTCGCGCGGCCGTCGCGCATCGCCCGGATCGCCTCGACCACGTCGTACCCGTGCGTCCCGGGCACCTCGACGCCCAGCTCACGCGTCAGGTTCCCGGCCCACGGCGGCGGGCGTTCGATGATGCCCATGGTGCGGTCGCCCTGCACGTTGCTGTGGCCGCGGACCGGGCACAGGCCGGCGCCGGGCTTGCCCACCATGCCGCGCAGCAGCTGCACGTTGACGACCTCACGGATCGTCGGTACGGAGTCGGAGCGCTGCGTCAGGCCCATCGCCCAGCAGACGATGGTCGCGTCCGACGCCGCCATCAGGGCCGCGACCTCCTCGATCTGCGCGCGGGCGAGCCCGGTCTGCGTCTCGATCACGGCCCAGTCCACGGTGGCGCGCGCCCGCGCGTACTCCTCGAACCCGGACGTGTGCGCCTCGATGAAGCCGGTGTCCGCGTGCGGCAGCAGCAGGTGACCGAGCGCCGCGAACAGCGCCAGGTCGCCACCGACGCGGATCTGCAGGTAGTGGTCGGCCAGCGCGGTGCCCCGGCCGACCACGCCGTCCGGGTGCTGCGGGTTCTTGAAGCGCAGCAGGCCGGCCTCGGGCAGCGGGTTGACCGCCACGATCGTGGCGCCCGCCTTCTTCGCCTTCTCCAGCGCCGTGAGCATGCGCGGGTGGTTCGTGCCCGGGTTCTGCCCGACCACCACGATCAGCTTCGCCCGGTGCACGTCCTCGAGCGTGACCGACCCCTTGCCGATGCCGATCGTCTCCATCAGCGCCACGCCGGACGACTCGTGGCACATGTTGGAGCAGTCCGGCAGGTTGTTCGTGCCGTACGCCCGGGCGAACGCCTGGTACGCGAACGCGGCCTCGTTCGAGGTGCGCCCGCTGGTGTAGAACACCGACCGGTCCGGCTCCACCGCGCGCATCCGCTCCGCGATCAGCGCGAACGCGTCGTCCCAGGAGATCGGCGCGTAGTGGTCGCTGTCCGCCCGCTTGACCACCGGCGCGGTGAGCCGCCCCTGCTGCCCGAGCCAGTAGTCGGACCGCCCGGCCAGGTCGGATATGGAATGCCGTGCGAAGAACTCCGGCGTGACCCGCCGCAGCGTCGCCTCCTCCGCGACCGCCTTGGCGCCGTTCTCACAGAACTCGAAGTGACTCCGGTCGTTCGGCGCGGGCTCCGGCCACGCGCACCCCGGACAGTCGAATCCGCCCGCCTGATTGACTTTGAGCAGGGTGAGCGCGCTGCGCCGCACCCCCATCTGCTGCTGTGCGGCGGCCAGCCCATGCAGAACACCGGGCACGCCGGCCGCCGCCTTCTTGGGCGGTGCGACGTGGAGATCACGGTCTCCGAGGTCGTCGGTGGGAGCGTTCTTGACCATGGGGGAGACCTTATGCCGGTTGAGATCCTTTTCGCACTAGTCAGGCGTCGGGATGAGTGTGCGGGCGGCAGTCACGCCCGGAGCGCGTCCCGGAGGAACGCCACGCTCCGCCGCACCTGCGCACCCAGATCCGCGCCGCCGAACAGGTGGTCCGCGCCCGGCACCAGGCCCAGCTCCACCCGCGCCCCCGCCGCCCGCAGCCGGTCGGCCAGCGCGACGCTCTGCCGGTACCCGACCACCACGTCCTCCTCGCCGTGCAGCAGCAGCATCGGCGGCGCGTCCGCGCGCACGTACGTCACCGGGCTCGCCGCCGCGGCCCGCTCGGGGGACCGGGTCACCGGCGCGCCGATCAGCAGCGACTCCGGCGAGTCGTCCGCGTCGTGGTCCCCGGTCGCGCGCGGATGCTGGTGCGCCCGCATGGTGGCCAGCTCCGACGGCCCGTACCAGATCACCGCTGCCTGCACGGACGAGTCCCCATCGGTCACCCCGACCGTGCCCTCCAGCGCCGGGTCCGTCACCAGCGCCACCAGCGACGCGAGCAACCCGCCCGCCGACTCGCCCCACACGCCCACCCGGGCCGGGTCGATGCCCAGCTCGGCGGCGTGGAAGCGCAGGTAGCGCACCGCGGACTTGAGGTCGTGCAGCGGCGCCGGGAACGCGGCCTCGCGGCTGAGCCGGTACGCGGGGAGCGCCACCGCGAGACCGGCGGCGAGCGCCCGGCCCACGTGGTCCTCGCCGGCGAGCCAGTCCGGCGTCACCTTGGGCGAGCCGTTGAGCCAGCCGCCGCCGTGGATCCACAGCACCACCGGGACCGGCCCGCCGGCGTCCGCGGGCACGATCAGGTCGAGCAGCAGCGGCCGGTAGCCCTGCTCCTGCGCCACGAACGCGTCGCGGTACTCGATCCGGTCGCCGCGGCGCTCGCCCGCGGGCGGCGCGCCGAACCGGTCCCTGCCAGCATCAGCCATGATCCGATACTGCCAGGTGCAGCACGTGTTCGCGCAGGCCGTCCGCGAGCCGGTGGGACACGGTCCAGTGGGCGCCGTCCGCGGCGGTGAACGAGCGGTGCCGTACCGCGCCGGCCATCGCCGGGTTACCCGGCAGCACGTAGCCGCGGACCTCGTCGATGCCGGCCTCGGCGCACCGGCCGAGCAGCTCGCGCAGCAGCCGGGTGCCGATGCCGTTGCGCTGCCACGGGTCGGCCACGATCACGGCGACCTCGTAGCCGTGCGCGGGCCCGCCCCGGCACTCGGCCCAGCCGACCAGGTGACCGTCCGCGACGGTGACCTGCATCAGCCACGGCGGCGCGGCCGGGTCCTGCTGGCGCAGCAGCATCCGGCGGTACGCGGCGGGCAGCGCGGACCCGCCGGTGAAGAACCGGCGCCACACCGTCTCCGCCGACAGGTGCGACTCGAATCCGCTCAGCAGCGCGTAGTCGTCGGCCTGCCACGGACGTACCGTCATCGTCGTCGTCTCCCGCATGCGAGGTACGACGGACGCGCGCGCGGCCGGTTCTGTGATGTGACGCGCGTCGCGCTGTCCGATTCGATCCGCATGCCCCGCTCCGCCGTCTGTGGGGCACGGGTCGTCATGGTGGCGGCTGAGGGAGGAACACCTGAAGGCCGGGGAGGCGCTGATGTTCGCGCACGGCTTCAACATCCGGTACGGGTTCGTCACCGCGCCCGCGGACGTGGACGTCGCCATGATCGCCCCGAAGGCCCCCGGTCACCTGGTCCGCCGCCAGTTCGTCGACGGCAAGGGCGTGCCGGTGCTGGTCGCGGTCGAGCAGGACGCGACCGGCACCGCGTTCCCGCTGGCGCTGCCCTACGCGGCCGCCGGCCGGCCGCGGTTCACCGCGTACCGCGAGCGGGCCGCCGCGCACCCGATCGAGGAGACCGGCCGCGAGCTGCGCGCCATGATGAGCTGGGTGGACCGCCCGATCACCGAGACGGCCTGAGCGCGGAGATCCCCCGCCGGGCTCAGCGGTCGGCCGAGTCCCGGTGCCTGACCACCAGGTGCCAGTAGATCCAGCCGGCGGCGCGCAGGAGGCGGGCGATCGTGCCGTACAGGAGATCCTTCACGGTGCTTCGGACGCGCGGGACCGGGAAAGGTTCACCGGCTGTGACGTGCGATACGCCGGCCCGCGCGCGGTGTCGCGGGCCGGCGGCGGGCCGCTACCGGCCCGGGCGATGATCGCCGGTCACTCGAAGTCGCACCCCGGGTTCGCCGCGTCGCGGGACAGCGGCGAGCCGGTGGGCAGCACGTACAACACCTCCAGGACCACGGGGGTACGCCCGCGGTTGATGCCGATGTGCACCTCGTCGTCGCCGCTCGGCTCGTGGATGAAGCTGCCGCGCGGGTAGTAGCCGTCCTGCGCGCAGGTCGAGTCGAAGTGGCTCAGCGCGCCCTGCCGGACCGTCGCGTAGAGCGGCCCGTCGTGGTAGTGCCAGCCGGTCGCCTGACCCGCCGGGATGGTGATCTCCCGCAGCACGTAGTCGGTCCCGCCGACCGTGTGCTGCGCGATGATCGTGCCGACCACGCCCGGGCCGGGCGGCGTCGCCCGCGCGGCACCGGCCATGCCGAGCGTGGTGGCGGCCACGGCCGCGGCGATCACCGCGGTGCGCCGGGCCTGTCGCTGCATCGTCACGTCTGCTCCTTCACTGTCGACCTCTCGGGCACATCGGACGGACGAGCGGGATACCACCCCGGTTCACCGGAGCGGCGTACCGGAATCTCCAGCACGGTGGCGGCGCCGCCGTCGCCGTCCACCAGGTGCTCCTCCAGCGTGGGCCCGTCCACCGCCAGCCCGTGCCGGTCCACCCAGCCGAACAGCGCCCGCCCGGACGCCACCAGACCCGCGCCGGCCGGCACCACCGCGCGGACCACGGCCCGGCCCGGCAGCGTCAGCGGCTCGCCGCGCGGCACGGTCACGGCCGCGTCGAAGCCCCCGGCCGGCGCGCCGGGCAGCCAGGTCAGCAGCGCGCGGGCCGGCTCGTCGCCGCAGAGCGCGGCCAGGCCGGACGGGTGCCCGACGTGCCCCCGCCGCACCCGCAGCGTCCGCGCGCCCACGGTCGCGCGCTGCGGTAGCAGCCCGGACGGGTCCGCGAGCCGGTCCTCGGCGGCCTGGACCGCGGCGGTCAGCTCCGCGATCGACGTGCGCAGCCCGGCGACCGTCTCGGTCAGCGCGGCCCGCAGCCGGGCGTCCGGCGCGTCGGCCAGCTCGGCGATCCGGGAAAGCGACAGCCCGAGCCGCCGCAGGCCGCGGATGCGTTCGAGCCGGGTCAGCTCGGCCGCGCCGTACCAGCGGTATCCGGTGCCCGGCGAGACCGCGGCCGGTGGCAGCAGCCCGATCGCGTCGTAGTGGCGCAGCGTGCGCTCGGACACGCCGGTCATCCGCGCCAGTCGCCCGATCCGCCACACGGCGTCCTCCTTGACCCTCGCGCTGCGTCAGGGTTCTACGGTCCGGCGCATGAGGACCCGCATCCTGCTGATCGCCGCCCCGCTCGCCATGGTGGCCTCCGCCGTGCTCGTCGTGCCATCCGGGCTCACCCTGAATCCGTCCGACCCCGCGTCCGCGCTCGCCGCCGTGCACGAGCGGACCGCGCTGCACCTGGTCGAGCTGGCGCTGGACGTGCTCGGCTGGCTCGCGCTGACCGCGGCCGGCCTGTCGATCGCCGGCGGGCGGCGGGGTGACCCGCTCGCCGGTGGCCTGCTCGCCGCGGCCGGACTCGCCGGGATGCTGCACGACGCCGGGAACCTGGCGGTCACCCAGCTGGCCGCCGCGCCCGCCGACCCGGCCGCGATCACCACGGCCGCCGCGGTGATGCTCACCGCGAAGTGGGGCGTCAACCTGGCCGGGCTGCTGTGGACCGCGGCCACCCTCGCCGCCGCGCGGGGCCGGTGGCCGGGGCTGCTGGCGGCGGCGTCCGGGCTGGCCGCCGTGGTGCTGCCGTGGACCTTCGGCACCGGTACGCCGTCGCCCGCGGCCGAGCAGGTGGGCTACCTGCTGCACGTACCCGTGATGGTCTGGTGGTTGATCCACGGTCTGCGCGCCGCTCCGCGCCGCGCCTGACCGGCATGGAAGACTGTGCGGGTGAGGTCCGGGTTCGCCGTCGCGGTGCTGCTGCTCACCGGCGGGTTCGCGGCCCCGGCGGCGGAGACCGTCTGCACGGTGCGCGACGAGCGGCTCGCGGAGCTGTCCGGGTTCGCGGCCACGGCCGACGGCTACGTCGCGGTCAACGACGGCGCGGACGACCCGGCCGCCCGCCGGATCTTCTTCCTCGACGCGGGCTGCGCGGTGGTGCGCGAGGTGCGCTACCCGTCGGAGCCGCGCGACACCGAGGATCTCGCGGTCGCGCCGGACGGCACGGTCTGGGTCGCGGACATCGGCGACAACGGCGCCGTGCGCGAGACGGTCGCGCTGTGGCGCCTCGACCCGGGCGGGGACGAGCCGGTGCTCGCGCGCTACACCTATCCGGACGGCGCCAAGGACGCGGAGGCGCTGTTGCTGGACGGCGACGGCACGCCGATCGTCGTGACCAAGGAGCCGTTCGCCGCCGGGCTGTACGCGGTGGCGGACGGCGGCACGCTGCGGGAGGCCGGCACGTTCCGCATCCCGGACACGTCGACCGGCAACCCGTTCGGCTTCGCCGGGCGCTACGTGGTGACCGGCGGCGCGGTGTCGCCGGACGGCACCCGGGTCGCGCTGCGCACGTACGCGGACGCGTTCGAGTTCCCCGTCACGGACGGCGACGTCGTCGCGAGCATCACCGGCGGTACGGCCGAGGCGACGCCGCTGCCGGACGAGCCGCAGGGCGAGTCCGTCACGTACAGCGCGGACGGTTCGTCGCTGCTCACGGTCTCGGAGGGCGCCACGCCCACGGTGCTGCGCTACCCGTCCGCGGTCCCGGCGCCCACGCCGTCGGCGTCGCCGTCCGCCGCACCGGCGCCGGCCGCGGCCGAGAGCCCGCGGGGCGGGCTCGGCACGGCCGGGATCGCGGTCATCGCGGGCGCGGCCGTGCTGGTGGCCGTGGCCCTCGCGGTCGGCCTCGCCCGCCGGCTGCGCCGTTCCTGACGGCCGGTCCGACACTGTGCTGACCTGCGGAAAGTCTCCTGTATGGAGGACCGCACCGTTCACTGTGGTGGCATAAATCCGGGATAACGCGGCCGTGCCGGTTCCCATAGTTTTGTCGCAGCGCCACCGGCGGCGCGGAGCGACAGAGGGGGAGCGGACATGAGCGAGTTCTACGGCGAGACGGTCATCACCGAGGTCGACAGCGACGACAACGGCGTGATCGACACGATCCTGCACGACTACAACGGCGACGGTGTCACCGACAAGGCCGAGTACGACCTGAACGAGAACGGCGTCGCGGAGAGCACCGTGATCGACCAGGACGGCGACGGCCCGATGGACAGCGAGTACCACGACCTGGACGAGAACGGCCTGGTCGAGTTCAGCGAGCACGACACGGACGGTGACGGCCTCCGGGAGACCCGGCTCTTCGACGTCGACGGCAACGGCGTGGCCGACGAGGCCGACATCGACTCCGACGGCGACGGCGACATCGACGTGATCCTGCGCGACGTCGACGGTGACGGGTTCGCCGACGAGTCGTACGACATCAACGGCGACGCCGGCTGGACCCCGGTCGAGGGCCAGGTCCAGGTCAACCCGTACGCCCGCGGCTGACCCGTCCGTGTCCGGGGCGGCGTCACCCGCCCCGGACACGGACGGGTCAGGACGCGGTGCAGGTGGGTGTGATGCCGGTGGCCGAGCCGGTGCCCTGGAAGCCGAACTCGGTGGACTGTCCCGCGGCGATCCGCCCGTTGTGGCCGGCGTTCGTGAACCGGACGGCGCCGCTGGTGCCGGTGGCGGTGCTGTTCCAGGTGTTGGTGACGGTGGCGCCGGCGGGCAGGTTCACCCCGACGGCCCAGCCGTTGACCGGCGCGGAGCCGGCGGTGACCCGGACCGTGGCGACGAAGCCGCCGTTCCAGGAGTTCAGCGACACCGCCGCCGCGCACCCGGCGGGCTGCGGTGACGGGCTGGACGTCGGGCTCGGTGAGGTGTTCGGCGTGGTCGGGGTGACCGGCGGCGTCGAGGGCGTGCCCGCGCGGCCCTTGTTCAGCTCGTCCAGCACCGCGGTGTAGGCGGCCTTCTTCTGGTAGTTGCCGTTGCCGCCGGTGAACAGCAGGCCCCGCTCGGAGGCGCGCCACGACTCGCTGTCGGCGATGCCCCACACCGTGATGCCGGTGCAGCCCGCGACGTTGAGGCAGGCGCGGACGACCTTGCGGTAGTTGTCCGCCTGGCCCTGCCCGATGTCGTTGTTGCTCAGGTCGTCGTCGATGTCCAGCTCGGTGATGTGCACCTCGACGCCGAGGTCGGCGAACCGCTGGATGTTGGCCTGCAGGTCGTTGCTGATGATGCTGTTCGGGTTGTCGTTGAAGTGCGCCTGGAAGCCGACGCAGTCGATGTACTGCCGGTAGGTGCGGACGATGTCGTACAGCGCGTTGGCCTTGCGGTTCGGCGTGCCACCCTGGACGGTCAGGCCCTCGACGTCGTAGTCGTTGATGCACAGCTTGGTGCTGAGGCCGTTGGCCTGGACGACCTGCTTGGCCCGGATGAACGAGTCCCGGATGACGTCGGTGTCGCCGGCGTCGAAGAGGTCACCGTCGCCGTTGGCGTCGCGGTTGAGCGTGTGCGGCCACACGGTGCGGCGGGCGCCGGTGTTGTTGTCGTCCAGCGCCTCGTTGACCACGTCCCAGTACGCGATGCGGTTGCCCCAGCGGGTGAGCGCGTTGCCGATGAACGTGTTCAGCGTGGCCTGGCTGGCGCCCTGCAGCGCGCCGGCCTGCGAGTGCCAGACCAGGGTGTGGCCGCGGACCAGCATGTTGTTGCTCTGCGCGTAGTTGACCAGCGTGTCCGCGTTGCCGGTGTTCTGCAGCCCGCCGCTGGACGTGGCGATGGTGGACGGCTTCATGTCGTTCTCGGGCGTGAGCTGGTTGAACTCCTGCGCCACGATCGAACTCAGCCGGCCGGGGGAGGCGGCGACCCCGAAGAAGAGGCCGGCCTTGGCGGCGGCCGCCCGCAGCGTGGTCTCGGCCGCGGCGGCCGGGGTGGTCGACTGGACGGCCACCGCGCCGCCGGCCAGCAGCAGCGCCGCTGCCGTCAGCGCGATGCTCCGTCGTCTCGTGCGGTGATCCGGGCTGCGACTCATGGGATGCCTCTCGGGTCAGCGACCAACGTCGATGCTTGTCGATGTGGCGAGTATCGATACGGCGTCCTCGGGATGTCAACTCCCGGAAACGTTCCGGAATCATCCACGCCGTCGACGTGCTGCTCACACCCGTGTCGGACGTCGGCGCGTGATCGCCTCACGGCGAGGTGTGCGGCCGGAATTTGCGGAGTTCAGGCGGAGCCGCGCCGCACCAGTCTGGTGGGCAGGATGATCGACGTGGGCTCCTGGCCGGCGATCACGGCGACGAGTACCCGGGCCATCTCCCGGCCGAGCGCCTGGATCGACTGGTGGACCGTGGTGAGCGGCGGGTCGGTGCGGGTGGCGATGCCGAGGTCGTCGAAGCCCACCACCGCCACCTCCGCCGGTACGGACCGGCCCGCCCCGCTCAGCACGCGCAGCGCCCCGGCCGCCATGTTGTCGCTGGCGGCGAAGACCGCGTCGAGGTCGGGGTGGCGATCCAGCAGGGACCTCATCGCGGCGGCGCCGCCGGCCTCGGTGAAGTCGCCCTCGGCCGTACCGTGCGGGGTCAGTCCTGCCATGGCCATGGCTTCCCGGTATCCGCGGTGGCGCGCGTCGCCGACGTCGGTGAGCAACTGGCCGGTGATCGTGGCGATCCGGGTGCGGCCGAGCCCGATGAGGTGCTCGGTCGCCAGGCGTGCCCCGCCGGCGTTGTCGGAGTCGACGTACCACCGCGGCTCGGTGCGCAGCGGCCGGCCGCCGTGCACCACGGGCAGGCCGGCCCGGTCCACGATGTGGGTCAGCGGATCGTCGCCGTGCAGCGCCATCAGCATGATGCCGTCCACGCCGCGGGTCTGCAGCAGGTTCAGCAGCCGGGACCGGCCCCGGCCGGAGCTGGCCAGGCACAGCAGCAGGTGCAGGTCGGTGTCTTCGAGCGCGGCCGAGACGCCGACGATGACCTGCGCGTAGAACGGGTCGGCGAACAGTTCGGGATCGTCGTGCGAGACGGCCAGTGCGACGATGCCGGTCTGCCGGGTGGCCAGGGCGCGGGCGGTGCGGTTGGGCAGGTAGCCCAGTTCCCGGACCGCGGTCTCGACCGCGTCGCGGGTGGCGCGGCTGACGTGCGGCGCCTTGTTGATCGCCCGCGACGCCGCGGATCGTGACACGCCGGCCCGCTCGGCCACCTCGTCCAGGGTGGGCTGTCGCCGAGGTGCCGCCGCTGCCATCTCGCCGCCGGTCCTTCCACGCTGGGATCGCGACCGATCGTATCGACCGGCGGCGTCGATGGCGACGAATGGCTGGAAGCGGTTCCAGTGCCGCGCGAGCTTCTTGACACGCGTGGGTGGATTTGCCGAGTATCAGACGGAAGCACATCGACGTATATGACTGGAAGCGCTTCCAGAATTCTGAGGAGAACCCCCATGAAACGACCTCTGCTCACCACGGCGCTGGCCGCGCTGGCGCTGGCCGTGCCCGCGGTGCTGGCCGCCGCGCCCGCCGCCCACGCCGACCCGATCAGCCAGACCAGCGGCTTCTACGTCAACCCGAATTCCAGCCCGGCCACCTGGGTCGCGGCGAACCCCGGTGACGGGCGCGCCGCCGCGATCCGCACCGAGATCGCGCAGCGGCCGATGGCGAGCTGGTTCGGCAACTGGAGCGGCGACATCGCGAGCGCGGTCGGCGGATACGTCGGGGCCGCGGACGCGGTCGACAAGCTGCCGCTGCTGGTGGCATACAACCTGCCCGGCCGGGACGCCTGCGGCGGCCACTCCGGCGGCGGTGCCGGCAGCGTCGCCGCCTACGACGCGTGGATCTCCTCGTTCGCCGGCGCCATCGGCAGCCGGCCCGCCGTGGTCGTCATCGAGCCGGACGCGCTGGGCGACTTCAACTGCATGAGCCAGGCGCAGATCAACGACCGCGTCGGCATGCTCTCCCGCGCCGTCGGCCAGTTCCGGGCCAAGGCGGCCAACACCTGGGTCTACCTCGACGCGGGCAACCCCGGCTGGGTCGACGCCGCGACCATGGCGCAGCGGCTCAACCAGGCCGGCGTGTCCGGCGCGCGCGGCTTCGCCCTCAACGTGTCCAACTACTTCACCACCGGCGAGAACAGCGCGTACGGCAACCGGGTCGCCGCCGAGCTGCAGCGCTTCGGGTACACCAAGCCGTTCGTGATCGACACCAGCCGCAACGGCAACGGCGCCAACGGCCAGTGGTGCAACCCGGCCGGCCGCCGGATCGGCACGCCCACCCAGCTCGGCGGCGGCGCCGAGATGCTGCTGTGGCTCAAGACGCCCGGCGAGTCGGACGGCGACTGCGGGGTCGGTGCCGGTTCCACCGCCGGGCAGTTCCTGCCGGAGGTGGCCTACCGGCTGGTCTACGGACACTGACCCGCCCACGCGCCGTGGTGGGGGCGATCCGGCGCCCCCACCACGGTACGGCTCAGGTGCGGGCCGGGCGCCGGACCAGCAGCAGGCCCAGGCCGATCATGGTGATCGCCAGGAACAGGTGCAGCCAGTTGTCCGCGTTGTTCAGCGGCACGAAGTTGGCCGCGGTGTCGTGGCCGATGACCAGGCCGTAGAGCCACAGCACCAGGTAGACGGCGCCGCCGACCACCAGGTAGAGGCGGGCGCCGCTGACGGTACGGGCGAGCGCGAGCCCGGCGATGCCGTAGAGCAGGTGCACGGCGTTGTGCAGGATGGACACCTGGAACAGGCCGAGCAGCTTAGCCTCGGACTCGTGCCCGGCGAACTGCATCGTGCCGTAGTCGGTGGTGACGCCCGGGATGAAGCCCAGGATGCCGACCAGCAGGAAGACGACGGCGTAGGCGAGCGCGGCGGTGCGGATGGGGGACCGCGTGACCGCCGTCGCGGAGGAGTGGTTGGCCATGACATTTACCTCCATCGAGAGGTGGGCCGTGTGCCCGGTCCCGATGGCGGTAAACGTGCTCACCTCAGCGCGTGCCCGTACCGGATGGTCAGCGGCGCCAGATCGGGATCGCCGAACTCCGCGCGGAGCTGCGCGAACCTGGCCGGCTTGTCCGCGCCGAACCGGCGGATCGAGGCGGCGAACGCGTCGGCGGAGTTGAACACCGGCGGCGTCTTCTTGCTGTGGAACTTGTCCGCGTACATGATCAGCCGTTCCTCCGCGGTCTCCGCGAGGTAGTCGGCGGGCGGCAGCGGGAGCCGCTGCGCGAGCACGTCCGCGCGGCTGATCCCGACGCCGGTGTGGTGCGAGCAGATCCGGCACAGCACCTCCGGCAGTCCTTCCGCACGCAGCAACTCGTCGCCGAGCACGCCGTGCCGGACGTAGTCGCGGCCGTGGAGCGCGCCGGTGTCGTCGTAGAGGCGGTAGACGCCGATGTCGTGCAGCAGGCATCCGGCGCGTACCAGCCCGGGATGGAGATCGAGGTCCGGCCGGCCGTCCATCAGCTGCTCGGCGATCGCGCAGACGATCTCGCAGTGCGTGTAGACCAGGTCGAACGCGGCCTGGTGCGGCGCGTACCGTTCGTGCAGGTCCCGGATCCGGCGGTCACTCGGAATGATCACGCCCCATTGTCCGGTACGACCGGCTCGGCCAGCGGCAGGGCCAGCGTGAACGTCGATCCCACGCCGAGCGTCGAGGTCACCGCGATGTCGCCGTCCATCGCCTGGGCCAGCCGGCGCGCGATGAACAGTCCGAGGCCGGTGCCGCCGGTGCTCATCGTCATCGGGTCCTCCACCCGGTGGAACTTCTCGAACACCTTCTCCAACTGGTCCGCCGGGATGCCCCGGCCCCGGTCGGTCACGTCCACCCAGGCGAGCTCGGCGCGCACGTGCAGCCGGACGTCCACCCGCGCGTCGGCCGGCGAGTACTTGAGCGCGTTGCCGACCAGGTTGCCCACCACTTGCACGGTGCGCCCGGCATCGCACCGGACCGGCACCGGCTCCCCGGGCACGTCCGTCACGATCCGGCCGCCGTCGCCGCCGAGGTCACCGGTGACCTGGCGGACCAGGGCGACCAGGTCGTGCGCGCCGAGATCCACCCGCAGCGCCGGCTCGTCCTGACCGTCCCCGACCCGCGACGCCAGCAGCAGGTCTTCGACCAGCCGGGACATGTGCCGGGCGCGGTCGGCCACGAGCTCCAGCGACTGCGCGCGCTTCTGCGGCGTCATCCGGTCGCCGCGGGTGCGCAGCAGGTCCAGATAGCCGATGATCGGCGTGAGCGGCGTGCGCAGCTCGTGCGACACCGTCGCGATGAAGTCGGACTTCAGGCGCTCGGCCCGGTACTCCCTGGTCAAGTCCGTGATCACGACGACGTCGCGGACCAGCCGGCCGGTGTCGAAGACCGCCGAGTGCGCCAGCCGCAGCCGGCGCAGCTCGCCGTCGGGGCGGCGGATGGTCAGTTCGGTGGCGGTCTGCGGCGACGCCGGCGTGACCGGCAGCAGGCCGGCGCGGTCGTCGTCGTCCGGCACGTCCAGCAGACCGGCCAGCGGCCGTCCGTCGGCCGCGGCGGCGCTGACCCCGGTCAGCTCCGCGAAGGCCTCGTTCCACATCCGGACGACGCCGTCCTCCTCCACCATCACGATGCCGGCCGAGGACTGCTCGACCACCGCGTGCAGCTTGCTCGACTCCTCGACCAGCCGGTCCAGGTGCTCGGCGCCGCGCAGCGCGACCGCCAGCGCGTTGCCCAGCGGCGCGAGCAGCGTCAGGTCCCGCGTCGACAGCCGCCGGCCGCGCCGGGTACGGGCGCCGAGCGCCACCGTCCCGAACCGGCGCCCGCCCGCCTCGACCGGCACGACCAGCAGGTCACGCAGGTCCGCGGTCAGCCCGGTGGTCAGGTGCGCCGGCCGGTCCGGGTCGCCGAGCCGCTCCAGGTACGCCGGAATCGGCCCGGTGGCGACCTCGCCGGGCGCGTCCGCGTCCACGCTCACGGCCGTGCCCGCGACGGTGACGGCCACCGCGATGTCCGCGTCGAACGCGTCGCGCACCAGCAGCAGGAACCGGCGGATCAGGTCCTCGCGCTCGGCCAGCACCTGGGACAGCTCCAGCAGCCGCGCGGACCGCGCCCGCTCGTCCGCCTCCTGCGCGGCCGCGCGGTACGCGAAGGTGAGCGCCAGCGCCGGCAGCGCCATGAACGGCAGCAGCATCGGGCTGTGCCGCGCGATCTCGACGGTGGTCAGGCCGGTGGCGACCGTGCCGAGCGCCATGTACAGCGACAGCCGCGCCTCGTCCCGGATGATCTGCCACGGCGAGACGCCGGAGACCACGCCGAGGATCTGCGCCAGGCAGCCCAGGTTGATCACGGTGAACAGCAGCGTGCCCAGCAGCACGCCGGCCAGCACCC
This sequence comes from Catenuloplanes atrovinosus, assembly GCF_031458235.1. NCBI lineage: Bacteria > Bacillati > Actinomycetota > Actinomycetes > Micromonosporales > Micromonosporaceae > Catenuloplanes > Catenuloplanes atrovinosus. Next base: position 2,346,873 of record NZ_JAVDYB010000001.1, read on the forward strand.
GGGGCGTCAGGTGCCCGGGCGTTCCGCCGACCGCGTGCACCACCAGGATCAGGCCGGAGACGGCGGCGGCGTACGTACCGAGGTTGAACACCGCCTTGACCAGCGGGCGGCGCTGGACCGCGCTGGCCACGACCAGCGCGATGAGCGCGGTGAGCAGCGCCAGCCCGGGCGGCAGCAGCAGCACGACGATGATGAGCGCGGCCTCGTACAGGCTGAGCTCCTCGACCGCGTCACCGTGCCGCAGCCGGACCACGGTCAGCTCCGCCGCGCAGGTCAGCGCCATCAGGCCGGGCACCAGCCAGGCGTCGCTCAGGCCGACACCGTCCATCACGCCGCCGCGGTCCGCGGTGAGCCACAGGACCACGGCCGCCAGGGCCGCGCCGAGCAGGCTCACCGCGGCGACCCGCCGCAGCACCGGATCGCCGCGCGCCTCGCGCACGGCGGTGGCCACCCGGGCGAGAGCGCCCGGGTGGCCCGTCGGTGTCGGCGTGATCGTCACGTGTCCGTGCGGATCCAGGCCCAGGACCGGGCGCTCCAGCGGTCCGCCGCCCAGGCGCGGGCGGCCCAGTCGGCGTCGGCCCAGGCCCGGGCCGCCCAGGCGCGCGCGGCCCAGTCGTCCGCCGCCCACGCTCGTGCCGCCCAGGCACGTGCCGCCCAGGCGCGCGCGGCCCACTCCTCGCCGGCGCCGGCCCAGGCGCGGGCCGCCCAGGCCCGTGCGGCCCAGGCGCGGGCGGCCGGGTCCAGCTGGGCCCAGGCGCGCGCCGCCCAGTCACGGGAGGCCGGGCTCAGCGCGTTCCACAGCGCGGCGGACGCGTTGCCGTCGCCGTCGAGCAGCGCGGTCTCCAGCGCCGCCCACTGCTTCGCGTCCCTGGTCAGCGTGGCCATGTCCCGAGTCTGAGCCTGGTCGGCGGGCTGTGACCGCCACTCGCCGGCTTCGTCCAGGATGCGGGCGGCGTCGAGGCCGCCGGAGCCGCCGCCGGCGGACCGGGCCAGCCCGGTCGCGGCGTACGTGGTCTCGGTGAACAGCGTCTTCACCGAGTCCGGGCGCAGGCCCGGCTCCTCCGCCAGCGCCAGCGCGGCGATGCCGGAGGTGACCGCGGTGGCCATCGACGTGCCGGAGCCCCGGAAGTAGTCGGTGCCGACCCGGGCCTGCGGCGCGGCCGTGTCCACGACGCTGCCCGGCGAGCGCAGGCTCACCACGCGGCCGCCCGGCGCGACCAGGTCCGGCTTCGCGTCGCCCTGCGCGGTGGGGCCGCGCCCCGACCACACGCCCACGACGTCGTCGCCGCGGTCCGCGGTGCCGCCGTCGTCCAGGCCGCCGACGGTCAGCAGCAGCGGGTCGTTGCCCGGCGCGGTGACGGTGCCGGCCTCCGGGCCCTCGTTGCCGGACGGTACGACCACGGTGATCCCGCGGTTCCACAGCGCGCGCAGCGCCTGGTTGAGCGGGTCCACCTGGTACGGCAGCGTGCTGCCCGAGGAGAGCGACAGGTTCAGCACCTGCACCTGCCCGGCGTTGTCGCTGACCCACTGCAGGCCGCGCAGCACGGTGATCAGGTCGGTGCTGCCCGCGGCGTCGGCGACCTTCACGTCGATCAGCGAGGTCGCGGGCGCGACGCCCCGGTAGGCGCCGCCGGAGGCCGCGCCGGAGCCGGCGATCAGGCCGGCCATGAACGTGCCGTGCCCGTAGCCGTCGCCCGCACCGGTGCCGGTGAAGTCGACCCGCTGCGCGACCCGGCCGGCCAGATCCGGCACGTCCGCGATCCCGGTGTCGACCACCGCGACCGTGACGCCGGCGCCCTCGCCGCCGCCGGCCGGCAGGCCGAGCGTGTCGCGCAGCGTGGCCGTGGCCGTGGTGTCGGTGGTGCCGGTGGCGGCGACCCGCAGTTCGCGCTGCGGGGCGACCAGCCAGCGCGGGTCGAGCCGGGCGTCGCCGGGCAACCGGGCGGCGACGCCGCCGGCCACCGGAAGGGAGGCGAGCACCTCGCCGCCGGCCGCCAGCACGGCGTCCGCGGCTCCGGCCGGGCCGGTCACCACGACCTCGCGCCAGCCGGAACCGGCATGCGCGACGGCGGGCGTGGCCGTGAACGGGACCGCGACCGAGGTGACGGCGAGGGCTGCGGCCACCGCCAGGGCTATCGTGCGACGGGCCGGTGCCCGCCTGCTACCGCTGTGTTCCATGTTCCTGCCACCTTCGCGGGTGTGCTGGGGGAATGAGGCGAGATCAGCATCGGCCGCCCGGCCGGAGGGCTGAGGAAACCGGATCACACCCGGTGCACTACCCGTCGTCACCGACGCCCGGGACGCGGTCGCCGAGCACGCCCTCGACCAGATCGAGCAGCGTGTCCGCGGTGAACGGCTTGGCCAGGTAGTAGTCGACGCCGTCCGCCCAGCCGCGGGCCGCCGAGTCGGAATCGGCGGCGGCGGTGAGCATCAGGACCGGCACGGGATCGCCCTCGTGGCCGCGGATGGACCGCAGCACGCCGTACCCGTCCAGACCCGGCATCATCACGTCCAGGATCACGAAGTCGGGCTGGAGCACGTCGTAGGCGCGCAGGCCGTCGTTGCCGTCCACGGCCACCGCCACGACGTGCCCGTCCATCTCCAGCACGTCGGTCAGGAGCTGCCGGATCGCCGGGTCGTCGTCCACCACCAGGATGGTCGCCATGATCCCTCCGTCGTCTGCGCTGTCATCGGGTCTCGAAACGGTCTCCGGCCCGCGTCGACGCCGCCTGCGCCGCCCGGCGCCAGTCGGTGTCGCGGACGGCCAGTTGGGGATGGGCCAGCAGCCGGGCCAGTTCGTCGTCGCGCCGCCCGGCGGACGGATCGCGGGCGTCGGTCTGCTGCACCAGCAGGTGCGCGGTGCGCAGCGCGCCGGTCACGCCGAGCCCGGACTCGGCCGGCTCGTGCGGCAGGTCGCGCTCGGCGACCGCGGTCACGATCGGCGCGGGCAGGCCCCACAGGTGCAGCAGCTCCACGCCCACGTCGCGGAACGGCAGGCCGTCGTGGCCGGCCGCGGCCGGATCGGGTGCGTCGCCGTTCAGCGCGGCGAGCCGCCCGACGTCCTGCAACAGCGCGGCGGCCTGCGCGTACGGGCGGTGCGCCGGCGACGCCACCTGCTCCACCAGCAGCGCGGTCGCCACCGCGTGCCGCCAGACCGTCCGCACGTACGCCTCGGTGGCCGGCGTCCAGCCGACCGGCGCGTCCTGCGCGGACGCGGCGCCGAACAGGCCCTGGATGGTGGAGACCCCCATGGCACCGATCACCGCGGCGATGGAGGCGTTCTTCGACCGGGAGCCGAGGAAGCCCGAGTTGGACAGCTGCAGCAGCTTGGCGGAGAGCCAGATGTGCTGCACCACCGCGTCGATCACCCGGTCGTGGTCCACCTCCGCGGCGCCGAGCAGGCCGGCCAGCTCGGCGTCCTGCCGGGGGAGCGCGGGCAGCCACCGGACCGCCCCGGCGATCCGGCGGGCCCGCCGGCCGTGCGCGGCCGACGTGCGGACGATGAGCTGGCCCACCACGTCGATCACCACGTCGGCCTCGGTCGGCTTGGACAGGAAGCGGTGCCCGGCGATGGCCGCCTTGATCGCGGACTCCCGCTCGGTGTGCCCGGACAGCACGACCCGGGCGACCTCCGGATGCCGGCGGCTCACCTCGGCGAGCAGCTGAGCACCGTCCATCCCGGGCATCCGCATGTCGGAGACGACCACGTCGTACGGGTCCGCGGCGAGCGCCTCCAGGGCCGGCTCACCCCCGTCGGCGAAGGACATGTCCCACTCGTCCCGTTTGACGCGCAGCGACCGGCGCAGCCCGTCCAGGATGCGCGGCTCGTCGTCCACGAAGAGAACCCTCGGACGATTCATGCCGGGCCCCCGTGGAAGCCGCGGTCCCGGCGTGGCCGGCGCTGAGTCAGCGATTCGCTCGCCCGCGCGCTCATGCCGGCTCGCGCCTTCCCGCGATCGGCAGCCGGAGGGTGAACACGGCGCCCTCGCCCGGGCGGGAGGCGACGTCGATGGTGCCGCCGTGCTTGGCGCACACCGCCGCCGCCAGTGCCAGGCCCTGGCCGGTGCCCTTGCCGACCTCCTTGGTGGTGAAGAACGGCTCGAAGATGAGGCCCTGGATCTCCTCGGGGATGCCGGTGCCGTCGTCGGCGAAGGTGATGACGACCGTGTCGTCCTCCGCCCGCGTGCTGATCCGGATCTCGCCGCGCTCCTGGCGGCCCTCCATCGCGTGCGCCGCGTTCACCAGCAGGTTCAGGAAGACCTGGTTGAGGTCGCCGACGTGGCACAGCAGCTCGGGGATGTCGTCCAGGTCGAGCACCACGTCGGCCACGTACTTGACCTCGTTGCGGGCCACCGTGACCGTGGTCCGGATCGCCTCGTTCAGGTCGGCGTAGGCGCGCTCCTCCGTACCCTTGTGGCTGAACGCCTTCATCGCCCTGACCAGCGAGGCGACGCGCTCGATCCCCTCCAGGCTCTGCGCCACCGCGCCGGGCACCTCGGCGGCCAGATAATCCATGTCCGCGGCTCGCTCGGCCTCCGCGGCCCGGCGTTTGCGCTCCTCCCAGGGGCGCTCCCCGTGGTCGGGCTCCAGGCACTCGCGGTAGACCAGCAGAAGATCGAGCATCTGCTGGTACGCACCGGCGAGGAACCGGGTGTTGTCCCCGACGAACTGGATCGGCGTGTTGATCTCGTGGGCCAGCCCGGCGGAGAGCCGGCCGAGCGACTCCAGCTTCTGGTCGTGGCGGTCCTCGACCTCGCGCTGCTGCCGGCGGCGCTGCTCGGTGGTGTCGCGGAAGACCACGACCAGTCCCGGGACGTCCGCGCCGACGTCCAGCGGCGCGGCCGAGTACCGCACCGGGAAGACCGTGCCGTCCTTGCGGACGTACGCCTCGTCGTCGGCCTCGACCGGCTCGCCGGTCGCGCGCACGCGCAGCAGCGGGCAGTCCGCCGTCGGCGACGGCGCGTGAACGGTCCGGTGCACGTCCCGGCCGAGCAGTTCCTGCTCCGTCCAGCCGAGCATCCGGGACGCCGCGCGGTTGAGGGAGGTGAGCCGGCCCTGCTCGTCCGTGGAGTACAGGCCCTCCGCCATGTTGTCCATGACGATGGACCGGAATTCCTCAGCCTGACGCGACACGCGGAATCCCCCATCCCCGCCACGGACCGCCGTGAGCCGTCCCTATCGCCCCATCGGCGCGATCGGCTCCCAGTTGAGAGGAGCGGATTGTCTTAACTGTGGCGTTTTCGATGCCGATGCGAGTGACAGGGGCCGCGGAGGGGGCGACGATGCTGTCCAGACGGGTGTTCGTGGACCGGTGGCTCTGCGCCACCGACACGATGCTGGGCCAGATCCGGACGCTGTTCCTCGCGCTGCTGATGCTGTGGCCCGCGTTCGGCCTGTGGGGCGTCGAGACGCACGGCGACATCCGCCGGGCCGTGGTCGTCGTCGTCATGATCGTGGTGCTCCAGGCGTGGTCGTACTCCGGGTACCGCCGCCAGGCCTTCCCCGCCTGGAGCTGGATCCCCGAGGGCGCGTGCGTCCTGCTGGTGCTGGGCGCCTCCGACTTCGTGGCCGCCACCGGGCTGTGCTTCATCTGGGTCAGCTTCCGCGCGCTCTACGGACGGCTGCGCGAGCAACTCCTCGGCGCGTCCGTGGTGGCGGGCATCATGGTCACCGGCCGCGAGGTGTTCCACACCGGCTCCGGCGGCACCGTCTCGCTGATGTTCACCGCGCTGCTGTCGCTGATCGTCAGCCACGTGCTCGCCCGGGCCGGCCGCGCGCGGGACCGCGCCGCGGCCCGGGAGAGCGCGATGGCGTCGGCCGGCGCCGGCCTGGCGGCGTCCACCACCCGCGCGGACGTGCTGGACGTCGCGCTCGGCGCCGCGCTGGCGCTGGACCGTGAGGTGAACGCGGCGTTGATCTTCACGGTGGCCGGCCCGGCGCTGCACGTCATCGCCGCGGCCGGGCAGGTCGGCACGGAGGCGGTCGGCTGGGTCACCGAGCTGGACCGGCTGCCCCGGCAGGCCCGGGACACGCTGCGCTCCGGCGGCTACACCGTGATCACGGAGGAGGCCGCCGACTCGCTGACCACCACGCTGCGGCTGCCGCGGCACCGGGCGGTCGCGATGGCGCCGCTGGTGGCGCATGAGAGCACGTTCGGCATGCTGGTGCTCGGCCTCGACCGCCGCCCGGTCGACGACCTCTCCGCCCCGGTCCTCACGCTGGCCGGCGAGACCGCGCTGACGCTGGACCAGTTGCTCATCAGGTCCCGGCTGAGCGTGGTGGTCGAGCACCTGCCGGACGCGCTGCTGCTGGCCGGCGAGGCCGGGACCATCCGGTTCGTGAACCCGGCCGCCGAGTCCATGTTCGGCCGCCGGCAGGACGACCTGGTCGGCGAGCCGGTCTGGCGGCTGGTGCACCCGCAGGACGTACCGTCCCTGCTGGAAGCCGGCCCGTCGCCCCGGCTGTGCCGCATGCGGGGCAGCGACGACCTGCCGTGGGTCGAGGTGGAGGCGGTGCTCGAGCACGCGACCGAGCACGACGGCTCGCGCAGCATCGTGCTGACCGCGCGCGACGTCTCCGAGCGGCAGCGCCTGGAGCTGGAGCTGCGGCACGCGCAGAAGCTGGAGTCGATCGGCCGGCTCGCGGCCGGCATCGCGCACGAGATCAACACGCCCATCCAGTTCATCGGCGACAACGTCCGGTTCATGGAGAACTCCTTCGCCGACCTGGTACGGCTCTGGGCCACCTACCGGGAGCTGGCCGCGGCCGCCGGCGGGCCGGACGACCTGACCGAGACCCGCCGGCGCATCGACGAGATGGCCGAGGAGATCGAGATGGACTACCTCATGGAGGAGGTGCCGGCCGCGATCGCGCAGACGCTCAAGGGCGTCAACCGGGTGGCCGGGATCGTGCGCGCCATGAAGGCGTTCGGTCATCCCGGCACGGAGGAGAAGGCGCCGGCGAACCTCACCGAGGCGATCCAGAACACGCTCGTGGTCGCGAACAACGAGATCAAGTACGTGGCGGACGTGGAGACCGACCTGGCCGACCTGCCGCCGGTCTACTGCCACCTCGGCGACGTCAACCAGGTGATGCTGAACCTGCTGGTCAACGCGGCGCACGCGATCGCCGACGCGGACCGCGGCCGGGGCACCATCCGGGTGTCCACCAGGGTGGACGGCGGTCATGTGGTGATCGACGTGGCCGACACCGGCACCGGCGTGCCGCCGGAGATCGCCGACAAGCTGTTCGAGCCGTTCTTCACCACCAAGGAGGTGGGCACCGGCACCGGCCAGGGCCTCGCGCTGGTACGGAACCTGATCACCGACCGGCACGGCGGCACCGTCGACTTCACCAGCGAGGTCGGCGTCGGCACGGTGTTCACGGTCCGGCTGCCGATCTCGCCGGGTGACCTGGCGGGCGCGTCCGCGCGCCCGGTGGAGGTGCACCGGTGAGCGAGCGACCGCACGTGCTGTTCGTCGACGACGAGCCGATGATCATTGACGGGCTGCGCCGCATGCTGCGGACCTGCCGCGAACGCTGGGCCATGTCGTTCGCCGCGAGCGGCGCGGCGGCGCTGGAGATCATGCGGACGCGGCCGTGCGACGTGGTGGTGACCGACTACCGCATGCCCGAGATGGACGGTGCCGCGCTGCTGGAGCAGGTGCGCGTCGAGTTCCCCGGCACGGTGCGGATCATCCTGTCCGGCCAGACCAACGAGGACAACCTGCTGCGGATCATGGTGCTGGCGCACGAGATGCTGAGCAAGCCCACCACGCCGGAGATGCTGATCGCCGCGGTCGACCGGCTCCTCCAGGTGCGCATGCGCACGGACGACGGGCAGCAGACCGCGGTGGCGTACGTCGAGTCGCTGCCGAGCCCGCCACACACGTTCGCCGAACTGCTCGCGGCGCTCGACGCGGACGACGCCTCGGCCCGCTCGGTCAGCACCGTGATCGAGAAGGACCCGGCCGCGGCAGCGAAGGTGCTGCACCTGGCGAACTCGTCCGCGTACACCACCGGCCACAAGGTCAGCGACGTCGCGCAGGCGGTCACGCTGCTCGGCCTGCACACCGTACGCGGCCTGGTGATGATGCACGACCTGATCCGGGTCTTCGACGCGGACGGCGCGCTGCCGTCCGAGTGGATCGACGGGCTCACCACGCACGCGGTCGAGACGTCCCGGCTGGCCCGGCTGCTCGGCGCCGGAACCGGCTGGGAGAGCCACGCCTTCACCGCCGGCCTGCTGCACGAGGTCGGCCAACTCGTGCTGGCGTCGGCCCGGCCGAAGGACTTCCGCACCGTGCTGGACGCCTGGGCGTCGGGTGGCGGCGGCCTGGCCGATCACGAGGAGGCGGCCTTCGAGGCCTCGCACGTACAGGTAGGCACCAGCCTGCTGGGCCTGTGGGGCCTGCCGACGGAGGTGATCGACGCGATCGCCCGGCACACCGCCGCGCCGGCCCCCGGCCCGATCCCGGACGCGGCGGCGGCGGTAGCGCTCGCCCACGTGGTCATGGAGGCCGACCTCGGCGCCGTCTGCGGCCCCCACGACGCCACACACCCCGACGACGACCACCTCGACGCGGCGGCGCTTGCGGCGATCGCCCAATGGCGCCGCGACCGCACCCGGCCCTGACGCCCACCCGCCACCCCCACCGCTCCCGCCACCCCACCGCTCCCGTCACCCGCCCGGTCCCGGCCACGCCACCGGCCCTCGCGCGCCGGCCCTCGCGTGCCCGCCCTCGCGCGCCGGCCCTCGCGTGCCCGCCCTCGCGCGCCGGCCCTCGCGTGCCCGCCTTCGCGTGCCCGCCCTCGCGTGCCCGCCGCCGTGCCCGCCGCGCGCGCCCGCCCTCGCGCGCCCGCCCCCGTGCCCGCCGCGCGCGCCCGCCCCCGCTGGCGCCGCTCCCTCCCGCGTCGATCTAGGGCGGATTCCGGCGCTTTGATCTCCGATCGCGTGAATATGCCCTAGATCGACGGCGGGGGGAGCCGCGGGGGCGCGGGGGGCGTGGGCGCGGACGGGCGTGGGTGGGGTCAGGCGTCGTCGGTGCCGAAGACGCGGAACTCGAGGGCGTCGGCGTGGAGTGCGACCCGGTAGCAGTGTGCGGCCAGTTGCTGGGTGGAGGTGCCGGTCAGCGGCGTGAACGACTGCGTGACCACCACCGGCACGCCGGTCGGGCCGGCCACCAGCGCGACCCGGCCGTACCCCGGCCGGCCCGACGCCGCGAGCAGCCGCTCCGGTGTGATCAGCGGCGAGGTCGGCCCCACCTCGGCCTCCATGCCGCAGAGCGTGACGCCCTCGGCGAACGGATCGGTGCCGTCGGTCAGGAAGACCTGGACCACGTGGGTACGCCCGCCGGGCAGCGGCACGGTGACGTCGAGATGGCCGTCGTGCTCGGTCCACTCCGCGCCGAGCCGTTCCGCGACCGCGGGGATGCGCTGCCGGAGACGGCCGATTCGGCCCGAGGCGACCGCGGCCGGCGGCAGGGCCGACTCCGGTCCGGCCGGGTCCGGCGGGATCGGCGCGTCGGTGAGCAGCCACCGCTGGATCAGGTCGTCCAGGCCGACGTCGGCGTCGCGGCCCTCCTCCAGGAAGTCGACCGCGCGTTGCAGCGTGACCGGCCGGCCCCAGCCGGCGACCAGCGGGTACCCGCCGAGCGCGGTACGCCAGGCGGGCGCGTACGCGCCGACGTAGCAGGCACCGAAGATCACCAGGCGCAGCGCCGCCGAGACCGCCGCGGCGTCGAGGTCGGCGGGGGAGACGATCGTGCCGTCGCAGCACTCCAGGCTGCCGTCCGGGCCGCCGTGCGAGCTCCAGTAGATGCCGGCCGGGACCAGGCCGCCCGCGCCGGTGACCGCGTCCAGCAGATCCTCGCGGGTCGCCTGCCGGTCCACGATCACGGTGTATCCGGCGGCGCGCAGCACCGCCACGTCGTCGCCGATCTCGTCGAGTTCCGCGGCCATCATGCCGGGATCCTGCGTACCCGCGGTCTTGTAGCCGAACAGGAACAGGAACGCCTTGCCGTCGCCGATGCCGGACCCGGTCGGCGCGTGCACCTCGCGGGCGGCCGGGTCGTCGCCGCGCGCCCCCTCGGTCCAGTGCTTCGGCCCCGGCTTCCGCCCAGCCCATTCCGCCGGTACGTACACCTCGCTCGTGCCCGGCTCTGCCGGCTCGCTGAGGTCCTGGGGTGGTCGGCGCTGAGCCGATGATTCGCTCGCAAGCTCGCTTGTGCCGGGCTTTGTGGGTTTGCTGGGGTTTTGGGGTGGTCGGCGCTGAGCCGATGATTCGCTCGCAAGCTCGCTTGTGCCGGGCTCTGCCGGCTCGCTGGGGTTTTGGGGTGGTCGGCGCTGAGCCGATGATTCGTTCGCAAGCTCGCTTGTGCCGGGCTCTGCCGGCTCGCTGAGGTCCTGGGGTGGTCGGCGGTGAGCCGATGATTCGCTCGCAAGCTCGCTCATTAGAACTCGTCCCGCTCGGAGTGCTGCTTCTCCAGGTGGTCCGCGGTCATGGCGAGGGCGCGCAGCGGCAGCGCGAACTCGTCCGGGTCCAGCGTGGCCAGCGACGCCTGGTGGATCAGGAAGTAGTCGCCGTCCTCGTCGGTGGCGAGCGCGCCCAGCGAGAACTCCGCGTTCTTCCGCAGCGCCGCCCGCGGTGACATCTCGTCCGCCGCGCACACGTAACTGCGGAACTCCACCCAGTCCTGCTCGCTGTACGCGAAGCGGCTGACCGTCACCTGCTGCGAGCGCCCCGACTCGTACTGCCAGATCAGCGAGAACGCATCCTCCTCGTCCTTGACCAGCGTGTACGCGGTGCGTGCGTGCTCACGAAGCTCGTGCCATGTCGGCATGGATCGCGCCGTCCTGTCCTGCGGTGATCGGGAACGGCGCAGCCTAACCCGTACCGATGGACGGGTGATCACTGAGGACGGTGCACGTCCCTCACCAGCCGGTCGTCCCCGGCCCGCCCTTGAACGGCCCCACGATCCCGTCCGTGATCCACCCGCCGTAGAAGTCGCCCTCCTGCGCCCGGACCACCTCCCCGTCGACCCGGCACTCGTCCACCCGCCCGGGAAAGAACGCCAGCGCACCCGCCAGCGCCGCGTAGCCCGGCGAGGGCTCCTCGTACGACCAGGCCGCCCGCGCCACCCGGGCACCCGGCGTCACCAGGTCCCAGTAGCTCGCCACGCCCTTGAACTCACAGAACGTCCGATGATCCGGATCGGCGCGCAGCAGCCCGTCCGTGACGTCCGCGCGCGGCACGTAGTAGACCGGCGGATGCGACGTCTCCAGCACCCGCCAGCAGTTCACGCTCTCCGCCACCAGCACCCCCGCGTGCCGGATCTCCACCCGCGCCGCACTCCGCTCCAGCCTCGGCGGCCGCGGATAATCCCACACCGACTCCATCCCGCCATTGTTCCCGCTTCCGCCCGCGCCACGCGCGGTCATGGACGGTCTCAGAGGTTCTTGCGGCCGCGGGCGCCGAGCGGGACCTCGGCCGGGTCGATCGCGGTGGCGGTCACGTTCTTGTAGGCGTAGCCGTGGGAGTCGAGCCACTCGCAGGCCAGCAGTTCGCCGCGGGTCGCGGTGACGTCGAGCGCCTCGTCCTCGGGGGCGTCGAGCAGGTAGCGGAACGTGAAGAACGGGCGCGTGACGTCGTAGGCGAGGTAGCCGTCGGGCGTGTACGCGGTGTTCAGGAAGTCGTGGTCGGCGGCCTCGGCGCGCAGCGTCGCCGTCTGGGCGGGGGTCAGACTGTCGAAGGCGCCACGCACGGTGACCCTGATTCCACGGCTCATGCCGCGAACCGTATCCATCGCGAGGCCGGCCACGCACCGGGTTATCGCGCGGCGCATGTCGGTGGGCGGCCCTCGGCCTCGCCACGCCACCGGACGGCGGCCACCATGAGGAACCGCCCCACGGTGGCCGCCGATCCGATCAGGTCAGCAGGCCTGCACGACATTGAAACGGCGCGCTCACGATGGCGGAGCGGTTCTGGTTCTTGATGTAGGCGCGGGCGCCACCGTCGTTGTTCTTGAAATACCAGCCTTCGCCGTTCCAATTCTGCAACGCCCAGTCAGAGCCGTTCCGGCGGCAGTGATAGAACGTTGAGCTGCACCGCCAGTCATGTCGGCCCCTTCGGAAGGTCCGTCCCCACCGCAGCCGAACACGCGCTCGTGGGCGGGGCCACTCTCCGTCCAGAAGAAGGCAACGATCAGTGATCGTCCCTCATCCCGCGTGGCGGTCGGCCTCGACGTGGTGCGGCTCCGGCGCGGAACCCGATCGCGCCTCGGTCGCGGACCACCACGAAGCGGCGCGGCCGACTCGAAGGTGGCGACCGTGGAACAACCGCTTCTCCGATGGGTACGACGGCGTAGGCTGTCCGGATTCGTCGGGAGGAGATCAACGGTGAAGCAGGCGCAACGGCTCAAGAGCGTCCGGTACGACATCCGCGGGCCGGTGCTGCGCCGGGCTCAGGAACTGGAGGCCGCCGGTCACCGAATCCTGAAGCTGAACCTGGGCAACCCGGCGCCGTGGGGCCTGAACACCCCCGACCCGATCATGGCTGACGTGGTGCAGAACCTCGGTGTCGCGCAGGGGTACAGCGACGCCCGGGGCATCTACTCCGCGCGCGTCGCGGTCGCGCAGTACTACCAGTCGCGCGGCGTGACCGAGGTGCAGCCCGACGACGTGATGCTCGGCAACGGCGTCTCCGAGTTGATCGTGATGACGTTGCAGGCGCTGCTGGACACCGGCGACGAGGTGCTGGTGCCGAGCCCGGACTACCCGCTCTGGACCGCCGCGGTCACCCTGTGCAGCGGACGCGCGGTGCACTACCGGTGTGACGAGAGCGCGGGCTGGCTGCCCGACCTGGAGCACATCGAGGCCCAGATCACGCCGAACACGCGCGCCCTGGTGATCATCAACCCGAACAACCCGACCGGCGCGGTCTACTCCAAGGACGTGCTGCTCGGGATGTTGGACCTGGCCCGCCGGCACGGGCTGCTGGTGCTGGCGGACGAGATCTACGACAAGATCATCTTCGATGACGCGGTGCACCACACCGCGGCCGCGCTCGCGCCGGACGTACCCGTGATCAGTATGGGCGGGCTGTCCAAGACCTACCGGGCGGCCGGCTTCCGCTCCGGCTGGCTGGCGATGAGCGGCTTCACCGCGCGCGACGCCGAGTACGTCGACGGCCTGCAACTGCTGGCCAACATGCGCCTGTGCCCGAACGTGCCGGCCCAGCACGCGGTGCAGACCGCGCTCGGCGGATACCAGAGCATCGAGCGCCTGATCGAGCCCGGCGGCCGCCTCCACGAGCAGCGCACCCGCTCGTGGAAGGCGATCACGTCCATCCCCGGCGTGGAGTGCGTGCTGCCGGACGGCGCGCTCTACCTCTTCGCCCGCCTGGACCCGGCCGTCCACAAGATCCGTGACGACGAGCAGCTCATCATCGACCTGCTCGACCAGCAGCACCTCCTGCTCTCCCACGGCAGCGGCTTCAACCTCGACACCCCCGACCACATCCGCCTGGTCTTCCTCGCCCCGATGGAGGTCCTCGACGACGCCATCGGCCGCCTCGGCACCTTCCTCTCGACCTACCGCCAGTAGCGGCGCGTCCCGCGGCCGCGGTTCCCTCCGGCAGAACCTGGTCCGAGCGCGCCCCCGGCGGGTAAGACATGAGGCATGTATGTGATTCGTGAGAAGTTCTTCTCCATCGGCGACGACTTCGACGTGCTCGACGCGAACGGCGCCAAGGTCCTGCACGTCGACGGCAAGGTGCTCAGCGTGCGCGACAAGGTGGTGATCGAGGACCTCTCCGGCGAGGAGGTCGCCAGCGTCCACCGCCACCTGGTCTCGCTGCGCCCCACTTACGAGATCCGCGTCGGCGGCGAGAAGGCCGCGGAGGTCAAGAAGAAGCTGTTCACGCCGTTCCGGGAGAAGTTCACCATCGACGTCCCCGGCCCCGACGACCTGGAGATGAAGGGCGACCTGCTCGACCACGAGTACGTCATCGAGCGCGGTGGCAGCCGGGTCGCCGAGGTCTCCAAGCGGTGGCTGACCATCCGCGACACCTACGCGGTCGAGGTCGCCCCGGGCGAGAACCCGCTGCTGGTCATCGGCGCGGTGCTGGCGCTCGACCTCGCGATGGAGCGCGAGGAGAAGAAGAAGGACCGAAAAGACGACTGAGGCCTTCCCGCTCCCGGCGCGGTGCGGCCCGCATGCTCCCGCGGGCACCGGTCGGCCGTTGGCCGGCCTCCCTGCCGGTCCCGCACCTGGTCACCACGACCCGAGGGTCGCCCGGCAACTCGGGCGACCCCTTCCCTCCGCGCCGTCCTCCCGGCGCCGGCATCGATCCCGGATGCCGGGGCATCCCGGTTCCACAGCGGCACTCAGCGGAAGCCCGCCACCGTCAGCAGGAGCCAGCCGCCCGCGGTGAGCGGGACCGACCAGGCCAGCGTCAGCAGGCGATCGCGCCAGGTGCGGGCGAGCAGCGCGATCGCCAGCGCCCCCAGCCCGGCCACCAGGGCCGCGTAGGCGAGCTGCTCGCCGGCCGGGTAGCTCGGGTCGCCGATTCGCAGCGCCTGTAGCAGCGCCTCGGCGAAGAGGACGGCGGCGGGGAGCGCGAGCGCCGGGAGACGCCACCACCCGGTCCCGCGGGCCAGCACGCCGCCGGCGCCGAACACCAGACCGGCCACCACGCCGAAGCCCATCCAGACGACGGCGGTGGCGTTGTAGAGGTTGGCCCAGTCGTCGTTCTGGATCAGCGAGGCGGCCAGGTAGTAGCTGGGCACCGCGAGGACCAGGCAGACGATGGCGGCGGCCACGGACACCGGCAGGCGCCACCGGCCCCAGTAGGTGAGCAGGAACGCGGCGACCGCCCACGTCGCCAGGGAGTTGCCCAGGCCGGCGACCGGCGACGGCAGGAACTTGATCCACAGGAAGTCCACGAAGCCCAGCAGCAGACCGGCCAGCGGGGCGGCGACGACCACATGCCGCGCGAATCTCATGGCAGCCGATCCTAGGGCGTGTTTGGTGGATCACGCCGCAGGCCGGCGAAGATCCGCCAAACACGCCCTGGTGGGGCCTCAGCCGTCCAGGTCGCAGCGCAGCGTCGCGATCCGCCAGCGGTCGTCGTCCCGCCGCAGCGTGATCGTGTAGGAGCCGGTCGCCGCCACCCCCGACGGCGTGGTGAGCAGCAGATAGGCCCGTGCCACGGCCGTTGTGCCGTCCCCGTCGTCCACGACGACGTTGGTCAGGTGGTGCCGCCGCCGTTCGGCCTGGCCCGCCGCCGCCTCGCGGACGAACTCCAGGATCGCCGCGCGGCCCGTCACCGGTCCCGGTCCCGGCCGCCCGGCGACCGTGAACGTCCAGGTGGCGTCCTCGGTCAGCACCGCGGCCAGGCCGTCCGGGTCGTGCCCGTCCAGCGCGAACGCGTACCGTCCCAGCGCGCGCCGGACCTCGTGTTCCACGTCGCCGGCCATCACGCCACCGCCAGCACGATCTTGCCCCGGAGGTGGCCGCGCGCCGCGCGCTCGTGTGCCGCCCGCGCCTCCGCCAGCGGGAACACGCTGTCGACCGCCACCCGCACCGTACCGTCGTCGAGCAGGCGCCCGAGCTCGGCGAGCTGCGCGCCGCTGGAGCGCACCTGGCTCGTCGACACGGTGACACCGAGCCGCGCGACCTCGGCCGGGTCGAACTCGCCGAAGAACACCGGGAACAGCGCACCGCCGCGCCGCACCGTGCGCAGGAAGCGGCTGCTGCCCGCGCCGCCGACGCAGTCGAGCACCAGGTCGACGTCGCGCACGATCTCCTCCGGCCGCTGCCGGGTGTAGTCGATCACCTCGTCCGCGCCGATCGCGCGCAGGAACGCATCGTGCGCGCCCGACGCCACCGCGATCACCCGCGCGCCCCGCCACTTCGCCAGCTGCACGCCGAAGTGGCCGACGCCGCCCGCGGCGCCGTTGACCAGCACGGTCGTGCCGGCGCCGAGCGGGACCGGGCGGTGCCGCTCCTCCTGGAACGGCGACGGATGGTCGTGCCCGACCTCGATCATGAACTGCCACGCGGTCAGGCCCGCCATCGGCGCGCCCGCCGCCCGCACGTGGTCGATGCCGGCCGGCTTGCGCGCCAGGTCGGACGCGGGCGCGGCCACGTACTCGGCGTACGCGCTGCCGTCGAAGCCGGGGAAGCGCAGCATGCCGTACACCTCGTCGCCGACGGCGAAGCCGTCCACGTCCTCGCCGACCGCCGCGACCACGCCGGACACGTCCGTCCCCGGGCTCAGCGGCAGCTCGATCGCCGGGCGCAGGTGCGCGGGCATCACGGTCAAACCCTCGCGCACGTACCAGTCCGGCGGGTTGACGCCCACCGCGTGCACCCGGACCAGCACCTCGCCCGCCTTCGGCTCGGGGACCGGCACCTCCTCGTAGCTCAGCACCTCCGGGCCGCCGAACTCGTGCAACCGAATCGCCTTCATGCTGTCGTCCTCTTTCTCGTGGTGCTCCGTGCCCCTCAAGTCAAACTCCGGTGTGGACCGGCCGTCCAAGACCTGATCGGTACCCCGCTATACCGAATCCGTATGGGCCCGCGATAGCCTGGGGATCGTGAACGACCTGGGGCAGGATCTGGAACTGCGGCTGGTGCGCTACTTCACGGTCGTGGCGGAACATCTGAACTTCGGTCGCGCGGCCACCGAGCTGCATCTGGCGCAGCCGTCGCTGAGCCGCCAGATCCAGCGCCTGGAGCAACGCCTCGGCGTCCGCCTGCTGGACCGCACGCCGCACGGCAACCTGCTCACCGAGGCGGGCAAGGCCTTCCTGCCGGAGGCCAAGGCGCTGCTGCGCGCCGCCCACCGGGCGACCGTGACCGCCCGCGCGCACGCGCCGGTGGCCGGCCTCACCATCGGGTACGTCGAGGATCTGATCATCACGCCCGCGGTCCGGGAGCTGCGCCGCCGCCACCCGGGGGCACGGATCGACGTCCGCTTCCTGGACTGCCGGGAGACGTCGGCGCTCACCGAGGGCCGCGTCGACGCGCTGGTCGCCCGCGCCCCGCTGCCGTTCGCGGCCGGCGAGGTGTCGATCGGCACGCTCTACCGCGAGCCGCGGGTGCTGCTCGTGCCGGCCGGCCACGCGCTGGCCGCGCGCGTGTCGGTGAGCACGGCGGACCTGGCCGGTTACGCGCCGTTCCCGTGCGCGCTCACCGATCCCGCGTACCGGCTGCTCGGCACGGGTCCGGTGCCGGCCGGACCCGCGGTCGAGAGCTACCAGGACAAGCTGGAGCTGGTCGCGGCCGGGGAGGCGATCGCGGTCGTACCGGAGGGGGACCGGCGCAGCATGCTCCGCCCCGAACTGGCCACGGTGCCGATCACGGACGCGCCCGCCAGCGAGGTCGTCCTCGCCACCCGGCCCGGCGACCCGAACCCGCTGATCCGCGACTTCCGCGCGGCGGCCCGGGAGCACCTGGGCCGGCAGGTCGTCGGCGTGCGCTGAGCGTGCGGGCCGGCCGCCGGGAAATGTCGGTGGGGTCCGCTAACCTGCGCCGCGTGACCGACACAGTGCAGGGGCGGCTGCCGACCGCCGAGGAAGAGGCCCGGTTCTGGGCGTTGATCGAGTCCGTGTGGGCGTCGCTGGGCGACGAGCCGGCCGCGCTGCGGCGCGCGCTGGTCTCCGGCGACGACGGCAACATCGAGCCGGCCGGGATCGGCGCCTGGCTGAACCGGTTCCACGAGCGGCTGGTCGAGGCGACCGCGGAGCTGACCGCGCCGGAACTGGTCGCGCTCGACCGGGTGGTGGAGCGCAAGCTCTACGACATCGACCGCGCCGACGTGCACGAGGTGACCGACGGCTCCGACGACGGTTTCCTCTACGCCCGCGGCTTCATCGTGGCGCTCGGCCGCGACTACTACGAGGCCGTGCGGGCCGATCCGGCGTCCGCGGCGTGCGACGGCTCCTTCGAGCGGATGTGCTACTTCTTCGCCTCGCGGCTGGAGGACCGCTTCGGCACCTGGCCCGACACGGGGTCCGGCATCTCCCGGGAGACGGGCAGCAACCACGCCGGATGGCCGGACTAACCGGCCACGACCAGGGGCGGCACCGTGCGCAGACCCGGCGCCACCACCAGCGCGACCCGGCCGCCCTCGGAGCCGGGGAGGATCTCGTGCCGGCCGATCGGCCCGCCCGCGGCGGCCCAGTCCCACTCCGCCGCCGGCACCGCGCTGACCAGCGTGGCCGCGCCGTCCCGGGCCTTGATGAGCGCGCGGATCACCTCGGCGTCGTTGCGCCAGCCGGCGTCGCCGAGCAACCCGTCCACGGTGTCGCCGAGCCGGCGGTGACGGTCGTCCGGCTCGGCGGCGGAGTCCAGCAGGACCCGGCACAGCGCGCGCATGGCCGCGCCGCGCGCATGCGCCGCGGGCTCGGCGTGCGCGGCCGGCGCGGTGGGCGGGCGCCGGGTCAGCGCCTTGGCGATGCGCACCAGCGGTCCGGACCGCCAGGCGGCGTAGCGCTCCGTGAGCCGATCACCGGTGGCGGGCGGCGGGGGCGTGCGCAGCGCCCGCAGCTCGGCCCGGAGCGCGGCCAGTTCCGCGCGCAGCTCGCGGTGCCGGTTCGCGCGCACCTGCTTTCGAATCCGCATGATCCCGGACCCTATCAGTCGTTATTCGTGCGCCATTAAAAAGGTTGTGCGGCCCGCCGCGGGTCACTAACGTGTATTCCAGCACCGAGCGAGACCGGCAGGAGCCGGGCCGACAGGGAGAGATGGGGTGGCGACGATGATGTGGCAGTCGCTGCGCAGTTGCGTCGCCATCGTGGAGCGACCTGGTTCATCGGTTCGGGGCCATGTGGGTTTCCGTGGCGTGAGGCGCCGGTGCGGCCTGGGGTGAGGCATACCCCGGCACCCCGCGCCGCCTGCGTCCGAGACCCGGACCGGGCGGCTTTTTCGTACCCCCTATGGGTGTAGCTCAATTGGTAGAGCGACGGCTTCCAAAACCGTGAGTTGCGGGTTCGAGTCCTGCCACCCGTGCGCTTTTTCCTGCACATTTCACAATGTGTGCGGAATTGCTGGTTGACAATTGCACAGCGGATGGTTTCACGCGGTTGTAGCACAACGGTAGTGCGGCTGCTTGCCATGCAGCAGACCGGGGTTCGACTCCCCGTAACCGCTCTCGACGACAGATCAGGAACGACATGAAGGGAGGATCCGGTGGACGTGCTGGTGCTGAACGCCGACCTCGGCCCGTTACACCGGGTCAGTCTCCGCCACGCGGTGCGGATGCTGGTGCGCCGCGTGGCGGAGGTTCACGAGTCGCGACCCGACACGCAGATCGGGGTCTGGCCGGTCCCGACCGTGGTCCGGCTGGTCACCTACGTGGTGACCCGCTGGCGCCACTCCCGGGGCCCCGCCTGGTCGCGGGCCGGCGTGCTGGTGCGGGACGGCCGGCGCTGCGCCTACTGCGGCGGCCACGCCTCGACCATCGACCACGTGCTGCCCCGCTCGCGCGGCGGCCGCAACTCGTGGGCGAACACCGTCGCCGCGTGCGGCGCATGTAACCAGCGCAAGGGTGATCGCACGCCGTCCGAGGCGCGCATGCCCCTGCGATTCCGGCCGGTCGCCCCCACCTGGGCGGCCCTGGCCAGGTGACGCGGTGGGCCGTCCACACGGCCCACCGCGTCCCGATGCGGGCTGGTGCAATCCGGCAGCACATCCGGCTCTGGACCGGACGATGGGGGTTCGAGTCCTCCGCCCGCAGCGCACCACCCCGGGGAGAGCTGGCCGAGCGGTCCAAGGCGGCGGTTTGCTACACCGCAGCAGGGGTGCCAACCTCTGCCGAGGGTTCGAATCCCTCGCTCTCCTCCACGCCTCTGTAGCTCAGCGGATAGAGCACCGGATTACGGATCCGGGGGCCGGGAGTTCGACTCTCTCCAGAGGCACGATGCGTCTGCCATCAAAGGATTCCCATGAGGCATCCTGCCGTCATGGGTACGTGACAGCCGTCGCCCGCCGCGCCGGCCTATCATCCGTCCCCGCGCGGCCGCCGTTCACCATACGGGGATCATGATCTACCGGCTGTCCGGGGGCGAGGACGGCCTGCTGGAGGCGGTCTCGGCGCCCGGCGGCGATTCGCCGCACCGCCCGGCACCGGCAGATCGCTTCGGCCTCGCGTACGGGATGTGGCGCAGTGGTAGCGCACCGGTCTGGGGGACCGGGGGCCGCCGGTTCGAGTCCGGCCATCCCGACGTGGCGGGCGCACGAGCCCGCCCTCTTGGAGACGCCAGCCGATTGGCGCCGGCCACCGTCCCGAAAACGGTTGGGGGTAACACCCGTGGGCGTTCGACTCGCCCCGTCTCCGCGTTCCGATAGCTCAGCAGGGAGAGCGCCGCCCCGACAAGGCGGAGGCCGCCGGTTCGACCCCGGCTCGGAACACGCCCGACGCACGCCCGCATGGCTCAGCGGAAGAGCGCCGCTCTCACACAGCGGAGGCCCCAGGTTCGATCCCTGGTGCGGGCACGGTGACCGTAGCTCAGTGGTAGAGCGCCGGACCGTGGCTCCGGAGGCCGTTCGGTTCGATCCCGACCGGTCACCCTGTTTCCCGACCATCCGCTGTGCACTCTTCCGCGGGCGACCGCCCGGCTCGACCGCGTCCCGTGGCGCCAGAACGCCGCCGTGGCGAGCGTGCACGTCCAGTGCGGCGGCCGGAACCAATCCCGGCACAACGCTCAGCTGTGGCACACGGACCTGCTGGCGAGGCGGGCCGGTGCGCGGGTTGAGCGAACGCGGGTCCATGCCGGCGGCGACTTGATCGGCTTCTCCGGCGCGCCTGCGGTGGTTGGACCATCCCGATGAACGCGGCGAGGAACGGTACGTCGACGCCGATCGGTGCGAGCGGCTGGTCGCGGCGCGTCGTGTGCGGCCCGGCGTGCCGAACGAAACCCTGGATACGGAGATACGGTGACCGGCCTTCGCCGGCCGAACCCGCACCCGACGACGGTCCCTAGTCTGCGGGATCTCGGCTCGTTCTCACTTTGTGAGGCTCAGGCACCTTATTCGGCTCGAATAAGGTGCCTGAGCCTCACAAAGTCACAGTGGACGGCCGGACCGGTTGTCAATATGGTGAAATTTCGGGCGCAAAGCGCCCGAGCCCCAACCGGCGGCCGGACCCCGCGGTCGGTCTCGCCGCCGGTCCTGCGGCCGGACCCGCGCTCGTTCCTGCGGCGCGGCTTGCCGCCGGAATCGCGTTCGGACCGGCGGCCGGATCGGCGGGCCGGTCCTGTGGTGGGGCTTGCCGCCGGAATCGCGTTCGGACCGGCGGCCGGATCGGCGGGCCGGTCCTGTGGTGGGGCTTGCCGCCGGAATCGCGTTCGGACCCGCGTTGGGACCGGCGGCCGGATCGGCGGGCCGGTCCTGTGGTGGGGCTTGCCGCCGGAATCGCGTTCGGACCCGCGTTGGGACCGGCGGCCGGACGTGTGGTGGGGCTTGCCGCCGGAATCGCGTTCGGACCCGCGTTGGGACCGGCGGCCGGACGTGTGGTGGGGCTTGCCGCCGGAATCGCGTTCGGACCCGCGTTGGGACCGGCGGCCGGACGTGTGGTGGGGCTTGCCGCCGGAATCGCGTTCGGACCCGCGTTGGGACCGGCGGCCGGACGTGCGGCGGCCCTGCCGCCGGAACCGCGTTCGACCCGCGTTCGGACCGGCGGCCGGATGTGCGGCGCGCCTGGCGCCGGATCCGCGTTCGGACCCGCGGTGGGATCGGCGGCCGGAAGCACCGCCGGGGCGGTCACCGGAACGTTGGAGCGGCGCTTGCCGGACGTCAGCGAGACGCTGCGATGAACGACCCCGCACGCAAGGTGTGGCGGCTTCCCCCCGGGCGGCGCACGGGGTTCGCATTGAGCCGCGCGGGACCGGCAGGGAGGCCGGCCAACGGCCGACCGGTGCCCGCGGGAGCATGCGGACCGCGACCACGCCGCAAGCGGGAAAAGAAGATCCGGCGCCACGGGGAGTCTGCCGTGGCGCCGGAGAAAGAAACCGGTTACTTGCCGAAGCCGGCGGTGAGGCCGCTGAGGAGCTGGCGGCGGCCGATGGCGTAGGCGACGATGATCGGGATGGTGGTGAGGGTGACGGAGGCCGCGATGGCCGGGAAGTTGATGCCGAATTCGCCCTGGTAGGTCCAGAGGGCGAGGGGCATGGTGCGCTGGTCCGGGGTTTGCGTGAGGACCAGCGGCAGGATGAAGCCGTTCCAGATCGTCAGTGCGTTGTAGATGGTGACGGTGACCAGGGCGGGGCGGGTCAGCGGGAAGGCCAGCCGCCACAGCGTGCCCCATTCGGTGGCGCCGTCGACGCGCATGGACTCGAAGAGTTCGCGGGGGACGTCGCGGATGAAGTTGGCGAGGACGAGGACGGAGAGCGGGATGGCGAAGGCGATCGAGGGCAGGATGATCGCCGCCAGCGTGTCGTACATGTGCAGGCGGATGATGATCAGGTAGACCGGGATGACCACGGCCTGGAGCGGGATGGCGAGGCCGAGCAGGAACACCGAGTTTATCGATCGGAGCCAGCGGTTGCCGGCGCCGCGGACGATGGCGTAGGCGGCCATGAAGGCGACGGTGACGGCCGGGATGACCGCGCCGGCGGAGACGACCACGCTGTTCAGGAAGTACCGGATGAAGCCGGCCTCCACGACGGTGCGGTAGTTGTCCAGCGTCGGCTCGGCCGGGGGCGCCAGCGTGTCGGTGATGAAGTAGGTGGCCTGCGTCTTGAAGCTGGTGATGACGACCCAGTAGATGGGCAGCATCACGACGAGCAGCCAGAGCCAGCCGAACGCGCCGCCGATCCAGTTCAGCCGGAGCAGCCGGTACATCGTTACATCCCCTCCTGCTGGCTCTCGTCGCCGCGTCCGCCCAGCCGGCGCAGCAGCTGGGACATGATCAGGCCGACCAGGACGAGGATGACCGCGATGGCGCTGGCCGGTCCCATCAGGTCGGCTTGGAAGCCGGTCTTGTACATGTCCAGCGCGAGTGTCAGGGTCGCGTCACCGGGACCGCCGGCGGTCAGCACGTAGATCAGGTCGAACAGCGTCAGCGAGCCGACCACCATCAGCGTGGAGGACGTGACGATCGTGTAGCGCAGCTGCGGCAGCGTGATGCTGAAGAACTGCCGGACCCGGCCCGCGCCGTCGATCAGCGACGCCTCGTACATGGTGGTCGGGATGGCCCGGACCGCGCCCTGGTAGATCAGCGAGTGGAACGGGATGTACTGCCAGGACACGATGAAGACCAGCACGCCGACCGCGAGCGTGGAGTCGCCGAGCCAGTCCTGCCGGAGCAGGCCCATCCCGGGCCCGCTGCCGACGCCGAAGTTCGGGTCGAGCAGCGACTTGTACATGATCGCGATGGCGGCGGAGCTGAACAGCAGCGGCACGAAGTAGAGCACCGCGAGGAACCCGCGGTAGCGCTTGTGCGCGGCCAGGAACACGCCGATCAGGATGGACAGCGGGGTCTGGACCAGCCAGGACAACCCCATGATCAGGAACGTCACCCAGAGCGCGTGCGGCAGGTCCGGGTCGCGCAGCACCGCGGTCCAGCTGGTGAGGCCGGACGGCTGGATCGGGCCGATCTTGTCCCAGGTGGTGAAGCTGAGCGCGAGCACGCCGAGCAGCGGCACGATCCCGAACGCGGTGAACATCAGCAGTGCGGGCAGCGTCAGCCAGATCAGCGCGCCACTCCGCCCGCCGGCGCGGGTGGCGCGGGACTCGGACACCCGCACGGCGGGCGGAGCGAGCGTGGTCATTTGCCGATGACCGCGTTCATGTTGTCGACCCACTGCTGCGGGCTGACCTGTCCCTGGAAAAGCTTGGCGATGTTGTCCAGCAGCGTCTCCGCCGCGGTCGGGCTCAGCGCCTGGTCCCAGGACTGGGCGAACACCTTGGCGTTGATCGAGAGGTCGTAGACGAACTTGAGGAACTCGCCGTTCGGCTGGCCGGCGAACTGGGCGTCGCTGCCCTTGATGATCGGTACGTTGCCCGTCTTGATCCATTCGCCGGGTTCCTTGTCGTCGACCAGGGTGGCGAGGAACTTCTTCCCCACCTCCTTCGCCTCCGGGGTGGCGTTGGAGGCGATCGACAGGTAGTGGCCCGGGTTGCCGACCTGGTTCGTCGGGTCGCCCTTGCCGCCCTCGACCGGCGGGAAGTTCATGTAGCCGAGGCCGCCGTTCTTGACGAAGTCGCCGCCCTGGGTGGCTTGGATGCCGTACGACCAGGAGCCGTGCACCATCATCGCGGCCCGGCCGGTGTGCAGCAGCGCCTGGTCGGCGTGGGTGTCCGCGGCGATCGACGAGAAGCCCTGGATGAAGCCCTTCGCGTCGACGAGTTGCTTGACCCGGTTGAGCATCTCCAGCACGGCCGGGTGGGACCACGCGTTCGGCTCGCCCGCGAAGACCTGGTCGAAGACCTCGGGACCGGCGGCGCGGTCGAGCAGCAGCTCCAGCCACATCATGTTGGTCCACCGGGACTGGCCGCCGAGCGCGAACGGCGCGATGCCGGCCGCGTTGAATTTCGGCACCAGCGCCATGATGTCGCCCCACGACTGCGGCGGCTCCGCGCCGACCTGCTCGAAGACGTTCTTGTTCCAGTAGAGCAGGATCGGCTGCACGCTCTCGTGCGGCATCCCGTAGATCTTGCCGTCCACCGTGCCGGCCGCGAACGAGGTGGGGAACAGCTTGTCCTTGATGGCCGGGTTCTGCGTGAACCAGTCGGTCAGGTCGTCCACCTGGCCGGCCTTGACGTAGGACCGGAGCGTGCCGCCGCCCCAGCCCCAGACCAGCGTGGGGCCCTCGCCCGCGCCGATCGAGGTCTTGATCTTCTGCTTGAACGCGTCGTTCTGGAAGAACAGCGGTGCGATCTTGGTGTCCGGGTTGGCCGCGTTGAACCGGTCGATCGCCGCCTTGCGGGCCGGCTCGCCGGGCGGGCCGCTCAGCGACCAGTAGGTGGCGGCGCTGGAGCCGCCGGCCGAGCCGGGGCCGGCGGACCCGCACGCGGCCAGCGCGGTGGCCGCACCGGCTCCGACGCCGAGGCCGAGGAGGTGACGACGGGACAAGGCTTTACCGATCATGTTGAACTCCGTACTCGAGACGCTGGGTTGCGCTTGCCGGGTTCGCTCTGCGGAAAGCCCTGGCGCGGCCGAGCGGGCGCGCCGAGGACGAGGTGGCGCCAACCGTAAATTCGCGGAAACCCTCGTGTCAATGTTCCGAAACTTTCGAGATCGGCGTCGGAAACATGCGGAGCGCCGCTCCCGGACATATCGATGCTGGTCACGGGCGTTGCTGAAAAAAGACGACCATGCTCCGGTACGTACGGTGAGCGCGTTCCAGAAGGGTGCCGCCGAAAAGTTCCGGAAAATTGTGGCGTGTCGCCGATCGTCGGTTGCTCCGCAAAATGCGATGCTGTCCGGTCGAGCACCGAAATCGGGCTGTGATTGACTGGCGTGCATGGTTCAGCGTCCGGCCAGGCCCGCCCGGTGATCCGGTGAGCGCCGGGCCGTCCGCGGCCACCCGCCCGCGCAACCGCAAGCAGCTCATCGTCGAGGCGGCGGGCCAGGTCTTCACGGAGCGCGGCTACCACGCGGCCTCGATGGAGGAGATCGCCGGCGCGGTCGGGATCACGGCCGCCGCCCTCTACCGCCACTTCCCGAACAAGTACGCGCTGTTCGCCGCGTGTGCGGACGGCATGGTGGACCGGCTCGCCGCCGCGGTGGACGGCGCGCCACCGGACGCACCGCTGCGCGACCTGCTCACCGCGATCGTGGCGGTCACGGTCGCGCACCGTGCCTCGGGCGGGCTCTACCGGTGGGAGGCCCGCTACCTCGAGCGGGCCGACCGGCGGCGGGTGCGGGCCCGGTTCGCGCACGTCGTGGCGCGGGTGACGGAGGCGGTGCGGCGCGAGTACCCGCTGCCCGAGGAGCGGCTGCGCGCGGTGGCCGCGCTCGGTGCGATCGGCTCCGTCACCATGCACCGCACCTCGATCGCGCCGCGCCGGATCGACGAGCTGCTGCCGGCCGCCGCGCTCCGGGTGGCCGCCACCGACCCGGCCTCGGCCGCGGGCAGCGCGGACGCGGTGGAGTTGCCCGCCCGGCCGGTGCCGCGCACCCGGCGGGCCGAGATCCTCGCGGCGGCCGTGCCGCTGTTCGCCCGGGACGGCTTCGCCACCGTCACCAACGGGCAGATCGCGGCCGCGGTGGGATTGGCGCCGTCCGCGATCTACCGGCACTATCCCGGCAAGGTGGACATCCTGGTCGCCGCGTGCCTGCAGGCGGCGGACCTGCTGGCCCAGGCTGTGGACCGCAGCCTGCGGCGGTCCGCCGGGCCCGAGTCCGCGGTGCGCGCGCTGACCGCGGCGTACGTGGCCTACAGCTTCGAGCACAACGCGCTGAACAGCGTGGCCGAGGCGGAGGTGCGCGGGCTGCCGGCCGACGTGCGGCGCCCGCTGATCGTGGCGCAGCGCGAGCACATCGCGGTGTGGGAGCGGCAGTTGCGGGCGGCGCGCCCGGAGCTGGACGCGCGGCAGGCCCGGCTGCTGGTGCACGCCGCGTTCGGCGTGGTGGTCGAGGCCGGGCGCGCCCTGCGCTGGCAGGACACGCCCGGAAACCGCGACGCGGTCACGGCGCTGGCGGCCGGCGCACTGCTGTAGAGCCCGTATCGACGTGGGCTGCCGGGCCGCACGTCGATTCGGCTCCTAGGTGCCGGGCCGGTTGGCCGTGGGGATGGTGATCGGCGTGTACGTCGCGGAGGTGCCGTTGCTGAGGAACAGCATCGCCAGGGCGCGCACGAACCGGTCGAACGTGGAGAACCCCTCCGGCACGATCGGCGACAGGCCCTCACGGAACAGCACGTACGCCGGCCAGCCCACCTCGATCAGTGTGCGCGCGGCCAGGTCGCGCCGCAGGCCCAGCCAGTCGCCGATCCGGTCGCTGAGCACGTAGCGCACGAACTCGTTGAGGAAGCCGCGGGTGACGCCCAGGTCGATCCGTGCGGTCAGGCCGAGCAGGATCTCCGCCAGGTCCACGCCCTCGGGCGTGGGCGCGAGCAGCGGCGTCAGCGCGTACGCCGACTGCTGCTGCGCGGCGGCCCAGCTCGCCGGGATGAACTCGTCCCGCACGCCCAGCAGGTGCAGCGCGACCTGCCACTGATGCAGGTAGGCGGCCTCCTCCGTGGCGGACATCCGGATGCCCCAGGACTTGAGCTTTCCGTACACGTACGTCCCGAGGCTGTGGAAGGTGATCAGGATGTCGCCGTTGCTGATCGGGATGAAGTCCTGATCGTCGGTGACCGCCCGCCACGGGGCGGACCGCGGCAGCAGGTGCCGGACCGCGGCGTGGGTCAGGCGCGTCTTGTTCGAGGTGACGATGAAGTGACCGGACGGCTGGAACGCGTCGGCCGCGCTCAGGTCGTAGCCGTAGGTGAAGGTCTTGGCCGCGCGGGCCTTCATGTCCGAGCCGCCCTCGGACCAGTAGACGTTGCGCGCCTCGCGCGGGATCACCGTGCTCATGATGCCGCTGCCCAGCCCGTAGAGAAGGAACAGGTACATCCCCATGCGCTCGTTGAAGCGGGCGGCCCGGCCGAGCATGGCCTGGTCGGCCCATGCGGGCAGCCGGTTGACCCGCTGGAGGTAGGTGGTGAGGTCGGCGGGGAACGCGGCGGGCAGCGGATCGCCGTTCCTGACCCAGGTCTCCATGGCGGCGTTGACGCCCGGGATCGCGCCGCGGTCGAGCAGTGCGGCGACGAGCGGATCGGTGGCGTCGTCCCAGACGCCCCACGGGTCGGTGACCGCGTCGGTGCCGGCGATCGAGCCGGCGGACGACCACGCCCAGGCGGTGGACGGCGCGGCCACGCCGGTCAGGCCGAGCGCGGCGCCGAGCGTGAGGACGCGTCTTCTGTTGAGATTCTCCATTCGCTTACCTCCTTCTCAGTCGGCCGATCTCGCCTTGGGCGATGGCCTGCGGAGGGAACACGCGCATGTGATTTCTGATTAACATAGCGGCGCCGGTCACTATCGGCAAGGGTCGATGTCGCCGCGCAGGTAGCGGGTCACCATGTCGACCAGCTCGCGCGCGAACGTCTCGACCGGGATGGCGCGCGGCGCGGCCATCAGCTTGTGCGTGTTGATCTCCACCGTGAACAGGATCAGCTCGGCCGCGACGTCCAGGTCGCGCACGCGCACGTCCGGGTGCCGGCCGAGCAGCTCGCGCAGCTCGGCCACGCGGGTGCGCCCGTGCCGGTCCACCGCGTCCAGCAGCTCCTGGGACAGTGGCGCCTCCTCGATCATGATGCGCAGCAACTGGGGGTCGTCGCGGTGCGCGTCGATCGCGTCGCGGACCAGTGCCCGCACGGTCGCCTCCAGCGTGCCGGGCGACATGTCCAGGCGGCTCGCCTCCGGCCAGCTACCGCGGTCGATGTGCCGGACCAGCAGCGCGGCCAGGATCGCGTCCTTGTTCGGAAAGTACTGGTACAGCGAGCCGATCGAGACGCGGGCGCGCTCGGCGATGCGGTTCGTGGTGCCGGCGGCGTATCCGTGCTCGGCGAAAACGTGAGCAGCCGCGGCGAGGATGCGCTCGCGGGTGAGCTCCGCGCGCACCTGCCGGGGCTTGCGACGTGGTTGAAGACGGCGGTCGGCCGACGGCATCCGGTGGTCCTTCCGGGGCGGGGAAAGCGAGTAGCCACAGAGCTGAGCTATTGTTCACAATAGTGCGATGAGCTGGGAAAACAAGACTCTTCTGGACGCGCGTCGGCTGACCACGGCGACGCAGGTGGAGACGCTCGTGGGCCGGCCGGCGGCGGCCGTCATGTTGAAGCAGATCAGCGAGCTGGACGAGGGCTGCCGGACCGTGCTGGCCCGGTCGCCGATCGCGGCTTTCGGCTACCGGGACGCCGACGGCACCGGCCGGACCACGTTCGTCGGGGGTGCGCCCGGGTTCGCGCGCGTGCACTCGCCCACCCGGATCTCGTTCCCGCTGCCCGGCCCCGGCGCGGCGGACGGCCCGGTCTCGATGTTCTTCCTGCTGCCCGGCGTCGGTGAGGTGCTGCGCGTCAACGGCACCGCCACCCGGCGCCGCGGCGCGGAGACCACGGTGGACGTCGAGCAGGCGTACGTGCACTGCGCGCAGGCCGTGCTCCGGTCGCGCCTGTGGCAGCCGCCGGCCCCGCCCGGCCCGCTCGCGGAGGTCCCGGGCGACGGCCCGCTGAGCCGGCCCGGCGTCGCGGAGTTCCTGGCCGCGTCGCCGTTCCTGGCGCTGTCGAGCTGGGACGGCGGGCGCGGCAGCGACACCAGCCCGCGCGGCGACCAGCCGGTGGTGGCGCGGATTCTGGACGGCCGCACGCTGCTCATCCCGGACCGCAAGGGCAACAAGCGCGCGGACACGCTGCACAACCTGCTGGAGGACGACCGGATCTCGCTGGCCGCGCTGGTGCCGGGCCGCAGCGGTGTGCTGCACGTGCGCGGTCGTGGCGTGATCACCGACGAGCCGGCGCTGCTGGAGACGGTGGCGCTGCGCGGCATGCCGCCGCACGCGGCGCTGCTCATCGACGTCGAGCACGCGGAGGTGACCGGCAACGACGCGGTGGCCCGCTCCCGCATGTGGAACCCGGAGTCGCACCCGGGCCGCGGCGCGGCGCCGGACCTGATGGTGATGGCGAGCGAGCACCTGGCGATCGGCACCGCGAACGCGAAGGGCGGGCCGACCGCGTTCCTGCTGAGGGCGATCGGCGCGATCCCCGGCGTGTCGCGGCTGCTGCGCCTGGTGATGGACCGCGCCTACCGGTCCGGGCTGCGCAAGGAGGGCTACGACGACGTGCGGACCGGCGGCGCGCGCCGCGACGAGCCGGGTACCACGGTGGAGAGCCCGCTCCGCGAGGTGCGGGTGACGGAGGTACGCCGGGAGACGCCGAGCGCGGTGACGCTGGTGCTGGAGGACGCCGGCGAGCGCCGCGCCGCGTTCGACTTCCGGCCCGGGCAGTTCTTCACGCTGGTCGCGGACGTCGACGGCCGGCCGGTGCGGCGGGCCTACTCGGCCTCGTCCGCGCCGGGCGCGGAGCGGCTGGAGATCACGGTCAAGCAGGTGGCGGGCGGCCGGTTCTCCACGCATGCGCACCGCGGGATCGGCGTGGGGGACCGGCTGGCGGTCCGCGGCCCGTCCGGCACGTTCCACGCCGGCGCCCGCCCGCCGGCCGATGCGGTGCTGGTGGCCGCGGGCAGCGGCATCACGCCGATGATGAGCATGATCCGCACGTGGCTGGCGGACCGGGACGGCGACGGCCGGATCGCGCTGCTCTACAGCAGCCGCGCCGAGGAGGAGATCATCTTCGGTGACGAACTGGCCCGGCTGGCCGCGTCGGCGCCCGGCCGGCTGACGGTCACGCACGTGCTGACGCGGCGGGACGGGCGGCTGGACGCGGACGGGGTGCGCCGCTGGGTGACCGCGCTGTCCCCGGCGGCGGGCGCGCACTACTTCGTCTGCGGGCCGGAGCCGCTGATGGAGGCGGTCCGCCAGGTGCTGTCCGCATTGGACGTGCCGGACGCGCTGGTGCACCACGAGCGCTACACCAGCGCGCCGGAGGACGCTGCCGTGACCACCGTGCCGCAGAAGATGATCGTCGAGGAGGACGGGCGGACGATCGGCACCGTGGTGGTCGAGCCGGGGCAGACCCTGCTCGACGCGGGACTCGCGGCGGGGCTGCCGATGCCGTACTCCTGCACGGTCGGCACCTGCGGCGAGTGCATGGTGCGGCTGCGCGGCGGCGAGGTCACCCAGGGCCGGCCGAACTGCCTCACGCCGGAACAGCGCGCGGACGGGTACGTCCTGGCGTGTGTGGGATGCCCACTGTCGACGGTCACGGTGGACGTCGCGGGACATTGATGAGCGACGACTCAACGTACGCAGACTTCATCTCGTAGTGGTGTGGGCACCGAAGGTCACGGGTATGGTCGGGATCATGTCCGAACTGCTCGCGATCTCGGATGCCGCGGAGCACGTCAGCGGCATCTGCTTCAAGACCGGGCCGCCCCGGCGGATCGGCGTCGAACTCGAATGGACCGTCCACCCCACCGAATCCCCGCACACCCCGCTCGATCTCGACCGGCTGCGGGAGGCGCTCGGGCCTCACGCACCCGCCACGCTCGGTAATCCCACGCCGGAGAAGCTGCCCGGCGGCGGCACCGTCACCGTCGAACCCGGCGGGCAGGTCGAGCTCTCCTCCGCCCCGGCCGCCACGCTCGCGGACCTGCACACCGCCGTCGAGGAGGGCCGCGCCCACCTCGCCGGCCGTCTCGCCCGGTCCGGCCTCGCGCTCGGCGACGCCGGCCTCGATCCCCACCGGCCGCCGCGCCGGCTGCTGCACACCCCCCGGTACGGGGCCATGCAGCGCCTCTTCGACCGGCGCGGCGACCACGGGCGGATCATGATGTGCAGTACCGCCGGGCTCCAGGTCTGCCTGGACGCGGGCCGGCCGGAGGACGTGGCCCGGCGCTGGGCCGCGGTGCACGAGCTCGGCCCGCCGCTGCTGGCCGCGTTCGCCACCTCCCGGTTCCGGGCCGGCCGGGACACCGGCTGGGCCAGCGGGCGGATGGCGGCCTGGTTCAGCATGGAGCCGGGGCTCACCCGCCCGGTCGGCACCGGCGCCGACCCGGCACGCCTCTGGGCCGCGTACGCGCTCGCCGCGCCGCTGCTCTGCCTGCGCCGCGACGACGGCGACTGGGACGCGCCGCCCGGGCTGACCTTCGCCGGCTGGATCCGCGGCCGGCTGCCCCGCCCACCCACGGTCGAGGACCTGGAGTACCACCTCGGCACGCTGTTCCCGCCGGTCCGGCCGCGCGGCTACCTGGAGATCCGCTACCTGGACGCGCAGCCCGGCGACGAGTGGATCGCACCGGCCGCGGTCCTGGCCGCGCTGCTCGACGACGCGGTCCTCGACCGGGCCCGGGACCTGGCCGCACCGGCCCGCGACCGCTGGCTCGACGCGGCCCGCGAGGGCCTCGCCCATCCCGAGATCGGCACCGCCGCGTCCCACCTGCTGGACCTGGCCTGCCGGCACCTCTACCGCACCGGCCTGCCCGCGCACCTGCGCGACCGGGTGGCCGGCATCGCCGGGCGGCGCCTGTCCGCCCAACACCGTAAGGAGCCTCAGACATGAGCGAGCTTGCGAGTGAATCATCGGCTCAGCGCCGACCACGCCGGAACCGCGACGCCGAGGGGAGCCCGGCATGACGCGAGACCTGCGTTTGACTGTCGCCGCCGAGCTGGAGCGCACCCGCGCCCGCACCGAGGTGCTGACCGAGGCGGTGGACGACGCCGACCTGATCCGGCAGCACTCGCCACTGATGTCGCCGCTGGTCTGGGACCTGGCGCACGTCGGCAACCAGGAGGAGCTATGGCTGGTCCGCGACGTGGGCGGCCGGGACCCGGTCCGGCGCGACATCGACGAGCTCTACGACGCGTTCAAGCACCCGCGCCGCGACCGCCCCGCGCTGCCGCTGCTCAACCCGGCGGAGGCCCGCGCCTACGTCCGGCAGGTCCGGGACAAGGCGATGGACATCCTGGACACGGTACGCATGGACGGGCGCCCGCTGGTGGCGGACGGCTTCGCGTTCGGCATGATCGTCCAGCACGAGCAGCAGCACGACGAGACCATGCTCGCCACCCATCAGCTCCGGGCCGGCGCGCCGGTGCTGACCGCGCCCGCGCCGCCGCCCGCCACCGCCGCACCCCGCGGCGAGGTGCTGATCCCGGCCGGGCCGTTCACCATGGGCACGGACGTGGAGCCGTGGGCGCTGGACAACGAGCGGCCCGCGCACCGGGTGGACCTGCCCGCGTACTTCATCGACGCCGCGCCGGTCACCAACGCGGCGTACGCGGAGTTCATCGCCGCCGGTGGCTACGACGACCCGCGCTGGTGGGGCGAGGACGGGTGGGCGCACCGCACCACGGCCGGGCTGACCGCGCCCGCGCACTGGAACCGGGACGGTGAGACGTACACCCGGTTCGGCCGCGTCGAGCGGATCGTGCCGGACGAGCCGGTGGTGCACGTCTGCTGGTACGAGGCGCGCGCCTACGCCCGCTGGGCCGGGCGCCGCCTGCCGACCGAGGCGGAGTGGGAGAAGGCGGCCCGGTTCGACCCGGCGACCGGCCGGTCCCGCCGCTTCCCGTGGGGCGACGACCCGCCGGAGTCCCGGCACGCCAACCTCGGCCAGCGGCACCTGAGCCCGGCCCCGGCCGGCGCCTACCCGGACGGCGCGTCGCCGCTGGGCGTGCACCAGCTGATCGGCGACGTGTGGGAGTGGACGGACTCGGACTTCCACGGCTATCCGGGCTTCCGGGCGTTCCCGTACCGGGAGTATTCCGAGGTCTTCTTCGGCCCGGACTACAAGGTGCTGCGCGGCGGGTCGTTCGGCACGGACGCGGCCGCCTGCCGGGGCACGTTCCGCAACTGGGACTACCCGATCCGGCGGCAGATCTTCAGCGGCTTCCGGTGCGCGCGCGACGCCCGCCCGGAGGACCTCGGCTGATGTGCCGCCACCTGGCGTACCTCGGCCCGGCCGTACCGTTGCGGGAACTGCTCTTCGACGCGCCGCACGCGCTGTGCCGTCAGGCGTGGGCGCCGCGCGACATGCGGGGCGGCGGCACGATCAACGTGGACGGTTTCGGCGTCGGCTGGTTCCCGGACGGCGCCGCGGAGCCGGTGCGCTATCGGCGGGCCACGCCGATCTGGTCGGACCCGTCGCTCGCGGCCCTGGCCGGGGCGACGGCGTCCGGCGCGGTGCTCGCGGCCGTGCGCTCCGCGACCGTCGGCATGCCGGTGACCGAGGCCGCCGCCGCGCCGTTCACGGACGGGCCGTGGCTGTTCAGTCACAACGGGAAGGTCACCGGCTGGCCGGACTCGATGACGGCGCTGGCCGAACGGCTGCCGGTGCGCGACCTGCTCACGCTGGACGCGCCGACCGACTCCGCGCTGCTCTGGGCGCTGGTGCGGCAGCGGTTGCGCGCCGGTGCCGATCCGGGCGCGGCGCTGCGCGAGACGGCCCGCGCGGTCAGCGCGGCCGCTCCTGACTCACGACTCAACCTACTGCTGACCGACGGCCGCCGCGTCGCCGCGACGACCCGGGGCCACGCGCTGTCCTACGTGGTACGCCGGGACGGGGTGACGGTCAGCTCCGAGCCGCTCGACGACGACCCCGGCTGGGAAGAGGTGCCGCCCGGCCACCTGCTCGTCGCGACCCGATCCGCGCTGGACCTGACATCGCTGGAGGCATCGTGAACGCACCCCATTTGGAGATCCATCTCGACGAGCGGGACCTGGCCGCCGCACTGCGCGCCGACGTCCGCACCGGCCTGACCGCGGCACCGAAGTGGCTGCCGCCGAAGTGGTTCTACGACGCCCGCGGCAGCGAGCTGTTCGACGAGATCACCCGGCTGCCGGAGTACTACCCGACGCGCGCGGAACGGTCGATCCTGGCGGCCCGGGCCGGCGAGATCGCCCGGATCACGGAGGCGAAGACGCTGGTCGAGCTGGGCTCCGGCTCGTCGGAGAAGACCCGGCTGCTGCTGGACGCGCTGCTGGCCCACGGCACGCTCGGCGCGTTCGTGCCGCTGGACGTGTCCGCGTCCGCGCTCGCCGACGCGGTCGCCCGGCTGGACACGGCGTACCCGGCGCTGTCCGTGCGCGGCATCGTCGGCGACTACACCCGGCACCTGCACCACCTGCCGGACGGCGGCAGCCGGATGATCGCATTCCTCGGCGGTACGATCGGCAACCTGCCGCCCGCGGAACGCGCCACCTTCCTGCGCGGCGTGCGCGGCGTGCTCGACCCGGGGGAGTGGCTGCTGCTCGGCGCCGACCTGGTCAAGGGCGCGGACGTGCTGCTGCCCGCCTACGACGACGCGGCCGGCGTCACGGCGGACTTCAACCGCAACGTGCTCCGCGTGATCAACCGGCACCTGGACGCGTCGTTCGCGCCGGAGCGCTTCGACCACGTGGCGCGCTGGGACGAGACGCACGAGTGGATCGAGATGCGGCTGCGGGCGCGGGAGGCGATGCGGGTGCCGATCCGCGCGCTGGACCTCACGGTCGAGTTCGCCCGCGGCGAGGAGGTCCGCACCGAGATCTCGGCGAAGTTCCGCCCGGACGGCCTGCGGGACGAACTGGCCGCGGCCGGGTTCCGAATCCGCCAGCGGTGGACGGACGACGCCGGGCGGTTCACGGTGTGCCTGGCGCAGGCGTCGGACGACTGATCGCGATCGCGGCGCCGGGTACGCACCCGGCGCCGCCCCGCGGGCTCAGCGCAGCGCCGGCTGCAGGCGGCGGGCCTCGTCGCCGCTGATCCGGGTCTCGGCGTGGCAGAACGCGTTCTGGCAGCGCACCACGTGCTTGGTGCGGACCGGGATGAGCGGGATGAAGAACAGGCTGAACTTGGTGGTCTCGCGGATCAGCAGCAGGCTGCCGGCCTGACCGCAGACGCGGCAGGTCTCCGGCACCCAGCCGAGCGCGGTGGCCTT
The DNA here is from genome assembly GCF_031458235.1 of Catenuloplanes atrovinosus. Classification (NCBI taxonomy): domain Bacteria; kingdom Bacillati; phylum Actinomycetota; class Actinomycetes; order Micromonosporales; family Micromonosporaceae; genus Catenuloplanes; species Catenuloplanes atrovinosus. The sequence goes on from NZ_JAVDYB010000001.1 coordinate 2,382,394, forward strand.
GGTCCGGAAACCGAAGATCAGAAACACGGGGGAACGCTCCGAGGGTGTGCGTGCGGCCCTGACACCATCAACTGTGCCAGGGCCGGGCGAATCAGTTCGGGCCGGTCGGTCCGGTGAAGTCGGTGCGCAGCGCGCGGTCGTTCCCGCCGCGCTCGCGGTCGACGTCCTCGATGCCCGCGTCGTTACCGGTCGGGTCGTCGGTCTGGCCGTCCGCGGGCGACGTGGCGACGGCGGCGGCCAGCTCGGACAGCGGCAGCCGCTCCTCGTCCCGCCAGACCCCGTCCGGCCGCTCCTCAGCTGATGTACTCATGCCGCGCTCTCCTCCATGTATCCGTTCCGGCGTGGTCGGCGCTGAGCCGCTGATTCGCTCGCAAGCTCGCTCATGCCGAGCGGCGTACCCCGCCCGCCGAGCCGCAAACGCGCGTGTGGAAACCGTGCCACTGGGTAGACGGCAGACATGTCCGACAACACCTATCCGCAGCCGGTCTCCGACCCGGAGGCCGAGGGCCTGCCCGATATCGCCGACGACGACTCCACCGCCCGGGACGACGTGGCCACCGGCCGGATCGCCGACGGTCCCGACCCGGCCGCGCTCCCGCTGGACCGCGACGACCGGCCGCTCGCGGTCGACCAGTTCGGTACCACGCCGGAGGAGGCCCGGCAGGGCGAGTCGCTCGACCACAAGATCGGTCGCGAGGTGCGCGACCCGGCGCTGGACGAGGCCGTGATCAGGGCGGACACCGTGCCGTCGCCGGTCTCCGCGGAGTCGTTCGACCCGGACGCGGTGGCCGAGGACGTGGACGCGGTCGACCGGGACACGCCGCTGGACGACGGCGGGCCGGTGGACCCGCACCTGGACTCCCAGGTCTCGATGTACGACACCGGGGTCGGTGACCGCCCGGTCGGCCGCCTGGTCGAACCGGACGAAGGTCTCGAAACAGATACCGAGTCCCAGTCGATCGCGTACGACGCCGGTGCGGCCGGCGGCGGCGCCAGCGCCGAGGAACTGGCGATCCACCCCGTTCCGGACCGCTGAGACGGCAAAATGATCTGATGAGCGTCAGTCTCGACGAGTTCGTCGCCTCCGACTCTTATCAGGCCGTGCTGCACGACGTGCTGTCCCGCTGCGGCCTGCCGCTGCATCACGGCCCGGAGCCGGCGGTCCTCGGCGAGCTGCTGCGACAGGACCTGGAGGCGGCGGACGTCGGCGTGCGCGAGCTCGCCGGCGTCGTCTCCACCCACGGCGCCGAGCTGGCCCGGTACGTCCAGCTGAAACTGGTCGCCTACCTGCGCGACCACGAGGGCGACTCGCGGATCGTGACCGAGGACCTCTCGCCCGCCTTCCTGGTCGGTCACATCGTCGAGTTCCACCTGCTCGCCAACCGCCCGGACGAGCTGGAACGGTACGTGCGCCGGCTGCGCATCCCGAACGCCCGCCGCTACGCGGTCAAGGTGCGAAGCATCTACGAACTGGCACTGCGTACCGTGTGAGGGTGCCTGAACCGACCCTGGGCGCCCGGCTGCGGGCGCTGCGCCACGCCGCCGGTCTCACACTCGAACAGCTCGCCGAGGCCTCCGGGATCAGCGCCCGGGCGATCAGCGACATGGAGCGCGGGCACAGCCGCACCCCGCAGGCCCGCACGCTCGCCGCGCTCGCCACCGCGCTGCGCGCCGACCCGGACGCGCTCGGCGCGGGCCGGGAGACCCGCACCGGCGGCCGGCCCCGGCAGCACGACCTGCCCCGCGCGGTCGCCGACTTCGTCGGCCGGGAGGACGAGTTGGCCCGGGTACGGGCACACGCGGCCACCGCCGGGCCCGGGCCGGCGCCGGTCGTGGTGGTGCACGGGCAGGGCGGTCTCGGCAAGACCGCGCTGGCCGTCCGGGCGGCCGGCGAACTGGCCGGGGCGTACCCGGACGGGCGGTTCCACGTCGACCTGCGCGGCGCCGGCGCCGACCCGCTGCCCGCGGGCGAGGCGCTGCTGCGGCTGCTGCGCGCGCTGGACGTACCGCCGCGCCGGATATCCGGCAGCGACGACGAGCGCGCCGCGCAGCTGCGCGACGCGCTGCGGGACCGCCGCTGCCTGCTGCTGCTCGACAACGCGGCCGACGAGGCGCAGGTCCGCCCGCTGCTGCCCGGCGACGGCCGCTGCCTGACCGTGATCACCAGTCGGCGCGCGCTCGCCGGGCTGGAGGGCGTGCTGCGCATCGCGCTGTCCCCGCTGGCGCCGGAGGAGTCCGCCGCGCTGCTCGGCCGGATCGCCGGGCAGGCCGCGGACCCGGCCGTCGCCGCGGACGTGGGCCGGGTGGCCCAGCTGTGCGGGCACCTGCCGCTGGCGCTGCGGATCGCCGGGACGCGGCTGGCCAGCCGGCCCGCCTGGACGGTCGAGAACCTGGTCGCGCGGCTGTCGGACGAGGACCGGCGACTGGCGAACCTGACCGCGGGCGACACCGGCGTGGAGGCCGCGTTCGCGCTGTCGTACGCGCAGCTGTCCGCGGCCGGGCGGGCGCTGTTCCGGCGGCTCGGGCACGTACCCGGCGGGGATTTCGGTCTTCCGCTCGTCGCGGCGCTGACCGGCGACGACCCGATGGAGGCGCTGGACGAGCTGGAGGAGTTGGGCCTGCTGGAGGCGGCCGGACCGGAGCGGTACCGCTTCCACGATCTGATCCGGCTGTTCGCGCGCGACCGGCTGCGCCGCGAGGAACCGCCCGGGGTCCGCGCCGCCGTGCGGCGTCAGCTGGCGCACCGTCTGCTGGACACCGCGATCGTGGCGGGCCGCTGGTTCGAGCCCGGCTACGGCGCGCCGCCGGACGGCTGGACCGGGCTGGTGCCGCTGCCCACCCAGGAGGACGCGCTCACCTGGCTGCGGCTGGAGGCGGAGAACTGGCTCGGCGCGCTGCGCATCGCGGCCCGGGCCGGCGACCACCAGCTCGTGGTGGACGCGGCCGAGGCGATGCACTGGTACTCGGACACCACGCTGTCCTGGACCGGCTGGTACGAGGTGTACGGGCTGTCCCGGGCCGCGGCGGCGCGGCTGCCCGACCGGCGCCAGGAGGTCAGGCACCTCAACTACCTGGCCTGGGCCGCGTTCACCTGCGCGCACCGGCACGAGGAGGGCGCCCGGCTGGCGACGGCCGCCCACGAGCTCGCGGTGGAGCTCGGCGACCCGCGCGAGCAGGCGTGGGCGCTGACCTACGCCGCGTCCGCGTGGCGCCGGGGCGGGCAGCCGGAGCGCGCGCTGGAGACCTACCGCCGCGCGGCCGGGATCGCGGACCGGGCCGGCGACCACGACTCGTACGTGCACGGCCTGCAGGGCGTCGGCCTGGCGCTGCACGCGCTCGGCCGGCACGACGCGGCGGTCGACGCGTTCCGGGTGGTGCTGGCCGAGACCGCGCGCCGCCCGGTCGCCCAGCGTCCGGCGCTGGGCGCGCAGACCGGCGCGCACGCGTACGCGGCACTGGCGCTGGCCGACGCCGGCCGCTGGCCGGAGGCGCTGCGCGAGGCGGAGATCGCGCTGCGGTACGCGGCCGAGTTCCGCGAGGCGGGCCTGCTCGCCGTGGTGCACCTGGTGCTGGGCCGGGCCAAGCGCGCACTCGGCGACGCGGCCGACGCCCGCGGCGACCTCACCCGCGCGCTGGAGTTCACCGAGGCCGGCGGCTTCGACGAGTACGAGCGGGCCGCGCGCGCCGAGCTGGCCGCGCTGGAATGCTGACGTTCTGCGTATCTTCTCGCATGGCCTCCGCCACGCGCCGCTGGTTGCATGGACACCGCAATCCACACGGACAGGGAGCACCATGACGTACGTGACCACGCCCGACGGCACGCAGATCTTCCTCAAGGACTGGGGTGCCGGCCGCCCGGTCGTGCTCAGCCACGGCTGGCCGCTGAACTCGGACAGCTGGGAGGCGCAGGCGCTGCATCTGGCCTCGAACGGCTACCGCGTGATCGCCCACGACCGCCGGGGCCACGGCCGGTCCACGCAGACCTGGCACGGCAACGAGATGAACACGTACGCGGACGACCTCGCCGCCGTGATCGAGGCGCTGGACCTGCGCGACGCCACGCTGATCGGCTTCTCCACCGGGGGCGGCGAGGTGGCCCGCTACATCGGCCGCCACGGCACCGCCCGCGTCGCCCAGGCCGTGCTCGTCTCCGCCGTGCCGCCGCTGATGCTGAAGACCGACGACAACCCCGGCGGCGTGCCGATCGACGTCTTCGACGGCCTGCGCGCCGGCTCGCTGGCCGACCGCTCGCAGCTCTACCGCGACCTGGCCGACGGCCCGTTCTTCGGCAACAACCGGCCGGGCGCCACCGTCTCGCAGGGCATGCGGGACTCGTTCTGGCTGCAGGGCATGGCGGCCGGGCACCGCAACGCGTACGAGTGCATCGCCGCGTTCTCCGCTACCGACTTCCGCCCCGACCTGGCCGCCTTCGACGTCCCCACGCTGGTCATCCACGGCGACGACGACCAGGTGGTGCCGTTCGAGGTGGGCGGCAAGGCGTCCGCTGCGCTGATCAAGGACGCGGAGCTGATCGTCTACCCGGGCGCGCCGCACGGCATCACCGACACCCACAAGGACCGGCTCAACGACGACCTGCTGACGTTCCTCAACGCGTACCAGGGCTGACGCCCGTGGTCGCCCGGCCGCGCGCCCGCCGCGGCCGGGCACCCCGGAATCGGGTGTACGGCGCCGTGGATCAGGCAGCAGAATGACACCATGGTCAGACAACCCAGCGATTCCCTCGGCCGCCGCCGGCCGGGCCGTGGCACGGACCCGAACACGCTCGCCGGCCGCACCTCGAACCAGGACGAGGCCTACCGCCGCCGTCAGTCCCTGGCGGAGAAGATGCGCGCCCGCACCCGCGACCCCGAGGCCTCCGACGCCACCCCGCCCGACGCGGACCCGGTGGAGTGACCGCCGGCTCCGGTGGTGCACTCCCCGCCGACCGTGCGCCCGGCCCGGGCCGGGGACGCCGCGCGGATGGCAACGGTGCACGTCCGGCCATCCCGGGTACGTCGTCGCGGCGCCACCTGGAGGCGAACATGGCCGCGACCGACTTCCTCTGATCAGAGCGCGCAGCTGACCGGCAGTTCGTCGCCGTCCGGCAGGCCGGGCGGGCGCACGGCACCGGCCGGCTGGGCCTGGATCGGCAGCGCGGACGCGGAGATCGGGCCGCCGGCTCGCGCGTGACCGGCCGCGACGATCTCGGCGAGGATCGACAGCGCGGTCTCCGCGATCGAGGTGGCGCCCAGGTCCAGGCCGGCAGGGCCGGACAGCCGGTCCAGGCCCGGCGTGCCGTGCAGCCGGTCCAGCCGCTGCTTCTGGGTGGCGCGGCTGCCGAGCGCGCCGACGTAGCCGGCCGGCCCGGGCAGCGCCACCCGCAGCACCCGGTCGTCGATGCGCGGGTCGTGCGTGATCGCGACGACCGCGTCGGCCGGCGAGGGCGGGTGCGCGGCCAGCCACTCGTCCGGCCAGGCGCGGGTGACCCGCGACGCGCCGGGGAACATGCCGGCACGGGCGTGGCTGGGGCGCGGGTCGACGATCTCCACCCGGCGGCCGACGGTGCGGCCGAGCGCGGCCAGCGCGGCGCCCAGGTCCGTGGCGCCGGCGACGATCAGCCGCGGGCCGGGCCGCAACTCCTCGGTGAAGCCGGCCGCGGCCGGGCCGGCCGACCAGGCCCACGGCGCCTCCGGCGAGACGCCGACCGTGATCGGCCGGTCCGCGGCCAGCGCCTCCGTGATCTCCTCGAAGACCGGGGACGGCGGCACCGGCACGATCAGCACCCGCAGCGTGCCGCCGCAGGCCGGGGCCGCCTCCCACGGCATCAGGTGCTCGCCCGGGCTGACCGAGACGAGGCGTGGTGCGCCGCCGTCGAGCACGGCGCGGGCCGCGTCGAGCACGATGCCCTCCACGCAGCCGCCGGAGACCGACCCGCACCAGGAGCCGTCGCCGGCCACGGCCATGGTGGCGCCGAGCGGCCGGGAGCCGGGCCCGTCGCGGTCCACCAGCCGGGCCAGCACGACCGGCTGACCTGCCTGCCGGGCCCGCACGACGAACGGCCACACCTCGATCAGCACGGATGCTCCTCTCTCTCAGGCGAGCGCGGCCAGAATCCGGTCCTGGGTGATCGGCAGGTCGCGCATGCGGTGGCCGGTCGCGTGGAACACCGCGTTCCCGATCGCCGCGGTCACGCCGGTCATCGGCGTCTCACCGAATCCGCGCGCGCCCAGGGCGGGGCTGTGCGGGTCCGGCTGGTCGACGAAGTCGACGTCGATGTCCGGCACGTCCGCGTTGACCGGCAGCAGGTACCCGGACAGGTTCGGTGTAACCACCCGCCCGAGGTGCGGGTCGACCAGCGTGTGCTCGGTCAGCGTGAACCCGATCGCCCACACCGCGCCGCCGATCGCCTGGCTGCGCGCGGTCTGCCGGTTCAGCACCCGGCCCGGGTCGAACACGCCGACCACCCGCCGGACCCGGACGCGGCCGAGCAGCGGGTCGACGTGCACCTCCACGAAGACCGCACCGGTCGAGTAGCCGAGCGGTGCCGGGACCGGGCCGGTCGACGTGGCGATCGGCGCGCCGTGCCGTCTCATCACGTCACGGTACGCGATCCGCCGCCACGGCTGCCCGATCGCGAACAGGTGCCCGTCCTCGGCTCCGATCCGGTCCGGCGCCAGCCCGTGCAGCGGCGAGCCCGGATCGGCCAGCGTCGCGGCCACGACCCGCTCGCGTGCGGCGGTGGCGGCCCGGACCACGGCCGCGCCCGCGCTCGGCACGGTGGCCGACGCGGCGGAGGCGAACGCGGCCGGGTACCGGGTGTCGCCGAGCAGGAACGTCACCTGGTGCAACGGCAGCCCGAGCGTCTGCGCGCCGGCCTGCCGCATCACCGTGTACGTACCGGTGCCGATGTCCTGCGTGCCACACGTGATCACGGCGGTGCCGTCCAGCCCGACCGTGGCGGTGGCGCCGGAGCCGGGCCGTCCGCCCGCGGTGTGCGCGGCCGTGGCCATGCCCCAGCCGATCAGCCCGTCCCGGTCCCGCATCGACCCGGGCCGCGGATTCCGCCGTGACCAGCCGAACCGTTCCGCGCCGCGCCGATAGCACTCGCGCAGGTGGTTGCTGCCCCACGGCTCGCCCGTCTCCTGGTTGACGCCGGACCAGTTGCGCAGCCGCAGTTCCACCGGGTCGACGCCGAGCGCGTACGCCAGCTCGTCCAGCGTGGACTCCAGCACGTGACCGGTCGCGGCCTCCGGGGAGCGCACGAAGCTCCCGGTGGCCAGGTCGAGCCGGACCGCGCGCTGCCGCGAGCGCACGTTCGCGCAGGCGTAGAGCAGCCGGGTCGGCTCGGAGCTGTTGAACATCGCCTCCTCGGTGCGCGACACCTGCTGCGTGACCTCGTGATCGATCGCGGTCAGCCGCCCGTCCCGGGTCGCGCCGACGCGCATCACCTGGTGGGTCTCCGCGCGGTGCCCGTGGGACGTGTACGTCTGCGCGCGGGTCAGCACCAGCTTCACCGGCCGGCCGACCTGCCGGGCCGCGGCGGCGGCGAGCACGGTGTGCGGCCAGCCCGGCCCCTTCGCGCCGAAGCCGCCGCCGAGGAACGGGCTGATCACCCGGACCCGGTCGCGGGGGAGCTGGAACGCCTGCATCAGCACGGTCTGCGTGATCGAGATGCCCTGTGCCGACTCGTGCGCGGTGAGGCCGTCGCCGTCCCAGACCGCGACGGTCGCGGACGGTTCGAGCGCGTTGTGATGTTGCAGCGGCGTCGTGTACGTCGCCTCCACGGTGACGTGGGCGGCGGCGAGCCCGGCGGCGACGTCGCCACGCAGGTAGTCGTTGGTGCCGTCCGCGCCGGGCGGGGGGATGTAGGCCTCGTCCAGGGCGTCGGCCAGGACCACGCGGGGCGGCTGGGATTCGTACCGGACCACCACGCGCGCGGCCGCCTCCTGCGCCTGGGCCAGGGTCTCCGCGACCGCGATCGCGACCGGCTGTCCCGCGTGCCGGATCACGTCGTCGTGCAGCGGCATGAACCGTTTCGGGAACTGCGCGTCGAGCCCGGGCAGCGTCACCGGCCGCAGGTTGCGGTGGGTGAGAACGGCCAGCACGCCGCGCCCGGTGGTGGCCGTGCTGGTGTCGATGGCGGTGATTCGGCCGCGGGCGATGGTGCTGGTGACCAGGGCGGCGTGGGCGAGGCCGGGGATGTGGGTGTCGGCGGCGTAGGTGGCGTTGCCGGTGACTTTGGTGGTGCCGTCGGTGCGGGCGATCGGTCGGCCGACCACGGTGGGGCTCATCGCATGCCTTCCAGGGCGCTTGTCAGGGCGCGCTGTACCAGTGGGATTTTGAAGGCGTTGTGTTCTTGGGGGGTCGCGGAGGCGACGAGTGCTCGGCCGGCGGCGGTGATGGTGGTGTCGTCGAGGCGTCGGCCGATGAGTGCCTGCTCGGCCTGTGTGGACCGCCAGGGTATGGGTGCGATTCCGCCGAATGCCAGGGATGCCTCCCGCACGATGCCGCTGTTGGTGCGGATCAGGGCGGCGACGGAGACGACCGCGAACTCGAAGGTGGCCCGGTCGCGGAGTTTGAGGTAGCGGCCGGTCATGCCGGTGACGGGTACGTCGACGGCGGTGATGAGTTCACCGTGGCGCAGCGTGGTTTCCAGGTGTGGGGTGTTGCCGGGTGGGCGGTAGAAGTCGCGGATGGGGATGGTGCGTGGTCCGGTGGTGTGTTGGGTGTGGATGGTGGCGTTGAGGGCGGTGAGTGTGACGGCGAGGTCGGAGGGGTGTACGGCGATGCAGTGGTCGCTGCCGCCGATGATGGCGTGCCAGCGGTTGTGGCCTTGGAGGGCGGCGCATCCGGTGCCGGGTTGGCGTTTGTTGCAGGGCATGGTGTCGTCGCGGAAGTACCAGCAGCGGGTGCGTTGTAGGAGGTTCCCGCCGATGGTGGCCATGTTGCGGATCTGTGGTGATGCTCCGGCCAGCAGTGTTTGCGGTAGCAGTGGTATGAGTGTGCCGGTCTGGGGGTGGGCGGCGACGGTGGCCATGGTGGCGAGGGCGCCGAGGCGTATCCGGTGGGGGGTGGTGTGGATGTCGTGGAGGGGGAGGCGGTTGATGTCGATGAGCTGGTCGTGGCGTTGGACGCCGTCCTTCATCAGGTTGAGCAGGTCGGTGCCGCCGGCGATGTAGCGGGTGCCTGGTCTGGTGGCGAGGGTCAGGGCGGTGGGGGTGGTGGTGGGGGCGTGGTAGGTGAAGTTGTGCATCAGTTGTCCTTGCCGGAGGTGGCGGCGTCGCGGATCGCGGCGACGATGTTGGGGTAGCAGCCGCATCGGCACAGGTTCCCGCTCATCCAGTCGCGGACTTCGTCGTCGGAGTCGGCGTGGCCTTCGCGGATGCAGGCGACGCCGGACATGATCTGGCCCGGGGTGCAGAACCCGCATTGCAGGCCGTCGTGGCGGATGAACGCCGCTTGGACCGGGTGCAGCCGTTCCCCGTCGGCCAGGCCCTCGATCGTGGTGATCTCCCGGCCCTGTTGCATCACGGCCAGGGTCAGGCAGGACTTGATCCGCCGGCCGTCGACCAGGACCGTGCACGCCCCGCACTCACCCCGGTCACAGCCCTTCTTCGTCCCGGTCAGTCCCAGGTCCTCCCGCAACGCGTCGAGCAACGTCACCCGCGCCTCCCACTCCCGCGAGTAGGACTCACCATTCACCCGCAACGTCACGTCGGTCGCGGGAACCGGAGACGGCACGAGCGCCGGCACCGGCGCCGCGATCGCCGTCTTGAGAATCGTTCGCCTGCTGGGATGCACGATCCCTCCACGGTGGTAGCGATACTAACAAGTTGACGGTAGCGACGCTAACGCATGATCGCAACACAGTGGATCTGTCAGGATGGGCGGGTGAACGACGACACGGGGACCGGGCTGCTGCACCGGCTGACGTCCTACCTGCCGGGACGCGAATGGAACGTGCCGGCCGACGATCCGCGGCTGCGGCACGACCTCACGCCGAACGATCCGGAGACGCTGCCGCCGCCGGTCAAGGCGTACCCGCCGGGGCTGCCGGTGACCGAGCTGCCGCGCGACCTGCCGGTGCCGGACGTGGCCGCGGTCGCGGTGCTCTCCGGCGTGACGGCGCCGCGCCTGCCGCTGGACGCGGCGCAGCTCGGCCGGATCCTGTTCCTCGGTGCCGGCGTGGTGCGCACGTCGGAGCGCAACGGCCGGCCGTGGCTGTTCCGAGCCGCGGGGTCGGCCGGCGCGCGGTTCCCGCTGGAGGTCTACGCGGTCACCACCGGCGTGCCCGGCGTGCCCGACGGCGTGCACTGGTACGACCCGGTGCGGCACGCGCTGATCCAGGTCGGGCCCGCGACCGGCGGCGCCACCACGCTGGTGGTGACCGGCGTGCCGTGGCGCACCGGCTGGCGTTACGCCGAGCGCGGCTTCCGCCACCTCTACTGGGACGCCGGGACGCTACTGTCCCAGCTGGAGGCGGCGGCCGCCAGCGCGGGCCTGCGGGCGCGGCTGCACACCCGGTTCCCGGACCGGCGGGTACGGGACCTGGTCGGCGCGGACGGCGTGCACGAGTTCCCGCTGGCGCTGCTCACCGTGGACGGTGACGTGCCGGTCGTCGACGCGGCCGGCCCGGCCGCCGCCGGTGAGCTGCCACCGGCGGAGTTCCCGCTGGTCACCCAGGCGCAGCGGGCCGGTGACGCGGACACGCTGGGCGCGCCCTGGCCGGTCGGCGCGCCGATCGAGGCGCCGGCGGGCACGGAGACGCTGGACGACGTGATCCGCCGCCGGGGCTCGCAGCGCCGGATGGACCGCTCCCGGACCGTACCGGCGGAGGCTCTGCACTGGCCGCTGGCGGCCGCGATGCGGGGCGTGGACGTGCCGCACTGGGTGGTCGTGCACGGGGTGGACGGCGTCGCGCCCGGCGTCTACCGCTGGCCCGACCTGGGCGCGCCGGTCCGCCCCGGCGCGCTTCGCGACGAGCTGACCCGGATCTGCCTCGACCAGGCGCTCGGCGGCGACGCCGGGTACGTGGTGATCGGCGCGGCCGACGGCTCCACACTGGACGATCGCGGCTACCGCGAGGCGCAGCTGGCCGCGGGCGTGGTGGAGGGGCGGCTGCACCTGGCCGGGTACGCGATGGGCGCCACCGCGTCCGGCATGACGTTCCTGGACTCGGAGGTGCCCGCGCTGCTGGGGGAGGACGACGGCCTGGTCACGCTGCTGTTCACGTGCGTCGGGGTCGCCGAGTACCGGTCGCGGCCCGGCGGTCGTCCCGGCGCGCCGGTGGAGTTTCGTACCGTTGTGCCCAGGATGGGGAGTGCGTCCTGACAGGACGGCGTTCGGTGGCTAGGTTGTGCCTTGACTTTCTACAACCGGTTTGACGGGAGGCCACCGCTCCATGCGCCTGGTCCACATTCTCGACTGCGCCGACCCGCAGCCGCTCGCCGAGTTCTGGTCGCAGGCGCTCGGGTTCCGGGTCGGCGCCTGGGAGCCGCCCTACCAGCGCATCGTCGACCCGTCCGGCCGCTGGCCCGACCTCATCTTCCAGGCGGTGCCGGAGGTCAAGCGCGGCAAGAACCGCATGCACCTGGACATCCAGCTCACCGACATGCGCGGCGAGCTGGGCCGGTTCCTCGCGCTCGGCGCCCAGCTGGTGGAGGCGCCGCACGACGACAACGGATACGAGATCGCGACGCTGGCCGACCCGCAGGGCAACGAGTTCTGCCTGGTGGTGCCGCCGCCCGGCTCCTACGACTACGACCACCTCAAGGCGCTGGAGGCGCAGCACCCCTGACGGTCAGCCCTCCGGCGAGACGTAGGACAGCGCCAGCGTGAACGCGCCGTCGCGCTGCACGGTCAGCGTGTAGGTGTTCCACGGCTCCGCGTCCGCGGCCGCGGTGTCGTCCCAGAGCTGGATCAGCGTCAGGTCGAACTCCGGCGGCGAGGCGACCGGCGTGACCGTACCGCCCGCATCGGACACCGTCAGTGACGACGTCGAGTGCCCGAGATCGGTCTCGCCGGTCGCGGTGATCCGCTCCGCGCCCTCCGGGAGCACCGAGACCAGCAGGTCGACCAAGGACTTCACGATCTCGTCGTGGCGCGGGCCGTGCATCCGTGACTCCTGTTCCCCGGGGTGATCTTGGGGAGAGATTACTCAACGTGCGCACCGATCCGGTGCACCCGGGGCCGTGCGGCGCGCGCCAAGGACCGAGATCACAGCGCCGGGGCGGCGGGGCGTCGGCATTGCGACGCTCCCGGCCCGATCGTGACAAGATCAAGACCTGACGACCACCGGAGGGTACGTACATGAGCGACGCCGATCTCATCGCCCGGATCGAGGAGCAGGAGGAGCGGTTGCGGTTCGACCGCTTCGACGACGACGACGCGTGGCGGCTGGGGGTGCTGCTGGTCGAGACGGCCCGGGAGCGTGGCCTGCCCGTCACCGTCGACATCCGCCGCGGCGGGCAGCAGCTCTTCCACGCGGCGCTGGCCGGCACCGCGCCGGACAACGACCGCTGGATCGACCGGAAGGTGCGCGTGGTCGAGCGGTTCCACGCCAGCTCGTACCTGGTCGGCCGCCGGCTCGCCGCCAAGGACCGGGCGCTGGACGCGAGCCAGGGCGTGGACCCGGCCGAGTACGCCGCGCACGGCGGCGCGTTCCCGATCCGGGTGCGCGGCGTGGGCGTGGTCGGCGTGGTCACCGTCTCCGGGCTGCCGCAGGCCGACGACCACGCGCTGGTCGTGGAGGTCCTGGAGTCGTACCTGCGCTGATCAGCCCTGCGGCACGGTCAGCGGCTCGTCGCCGCTGATCGCCTGATTCGCCGGCGGCGGGCTCGCCGGCGTGGTGGCGCGCTGATCCTCCGGGCGGATCCGCTCCGGCATCCGCCGCCAGCGCTCGGTGGCGGCGCGCTCCTCGATCTTCTGCTCCATGACGGCATCGTCGCATACGCACGCGGACGTAGTCAGTCCTACGACGCGGTGCGGATGTCCCCGGTCGCGCACGCGGGCACGCTGTGCGCGACGGGGGAGGCCTCATGATCAGGATTCGGGCGTGCGTCACCGCCGCGACGCTGCTCGCGCTGGCCGGCTGTGGCCTGCTGGGCGAGGAGCCGGTGGCGGACCGGGCCGGCACCACCGCGATCACGGTGTCGGTCATGCCGACGATCGACCTGGCGCCGTTCCACCTCGCGATGCGCAACGGCTACTTCACGGCCGAGGGGCTGGCCGTCACCACGGTCGGCGCGCCGAGCGGGCAGGCGTCGGTGGCGAAGCTGATCGGTGGCGACGTCGACATCGCCTACAGCAGCTACCCGCCGTTCTTCGTGGCGCAGGCCAGGGGCGCGGCGGACCTGAGGCTGGTCGCGGACGCGTCCGCCGCCGGGCCGCGCACCACCATGGTCGTGGCCATGCCGGACTCGCCGGTGAAGGGCATCGCGGACCTGGCCGGCCGGCGCGTCGCGGTCACCGGCCGCAACACCGTCTCCGACATGCTGGTCAAGTCCGCGATGCGCACCGCGGGCGCGGACTTCTCCGGCGTGCGCTGGGTGGAGATCCCGTTCCCGGACACCGCGGCCGCGCTGGAGCGCGGCGACGTCGACGCCGCGTTCCTCACCGAACCGTTCATCACCCAGGCCCGCCGCACCGTCGGCGCGGTCCCGGTCGCGGACACCGCGGTCGGCCCGGCCCGGGATCTGCCCACCGCCGGGTACGCCGCGCTGCGCACGTTCACCGACGCGCACCCGGACGCGGTCACCGCGTTCCGCCGCGCGATGGAACGGGCCACGGCCGAGGCGGCGGACCGGGCCGTGGTCGAGCCGCTGATCGTCGAGTTCGCCAAGGTCGACCCGGCGGTCGCGGCCGAGACGGAGATGCTCACGCTGCGCTCCCGGATCGAGCCGGCCACGCTGCAGCGGGTGCCGAACCTGCTGGCCGAGTACGGCATCATCCCCGCGCCGCTCGACGTCACCGGCATGATCGCATGATCCGCGGCCTGGCCGGCTCCGCCGCGCTGCTGCTGGCCTGGGAGACGGCCGTGCGGTCCGGCGCGGTGGACGGCCGCTTCCTGCCGCCGCCGTCCACGGTCGGCGCGCGGCTGGCCGAGCTGCTCGGCACGGCCGCGTTCCTGCGGGACGTGATCGCGACCGTGCTGGCCTGGCTGATCGCGCTCGGCATCGCGGCCGCGATCGCGGTGCCGGCCGGGCTCGCGCTCGGCATCAGCCCGCCGCTGCGCGCTGCCACGTACGCGGTGGTCGAGTTCCTCCGACCGATCCCGGCCGTGGCGCTGATCCCGCTGGTCATCCTGCTGGTCGGTGGCGGGCCCGAGGCGAAGCTGACGCTGGCGGCGTACGCGTGCGCCTGGCCGATCCTCTACAACACCGCGTACGCGGTCGCGGACCTGGACCCGCTGATGCTGGACAGCGCGCGGCTGTGCGGCGCCGGCCGGCTCGGCACGCTCACCCGGGTGGCGCTGCCGCACGCGGCCCCGTTCGTCCTCACCGGCCTGCGGATGGCCGCCGCGATCGGCCTGATCGTGGTGGTCAGCGTGGAGTTCCTGGCCGGCGCCGGGCGCGGGCTGGGCGTCTTCGTGCTGGACGCCGCGTCCGGCGGCGGGCGCACCGACCTGGTGCTCGCCGGCACCGCCGTGGCCGGGCTCGCCGGGCTGGCGGCCAACGAGGGCCTGGAACGGCTGGGCCGCAGGCTGTTCCGCTGGGACGTGGCGTACCGATGAGGTCCCTGCTGCTGCCCGCGCTGCTGCTCGCCGCCGGCGAGGCGGCCACCCGCGCGGCCGGCCACCCGTTCTTCCCGCCGCCGTCGCGGGTCGCGGCCACCGCGGCCGGGCTGTGGACCGGCCCGATGCTCGGCGGCGACATCCTGCCCAGCCTGGCCCGGGTGCTCGGCGGCTTCGCGATCGCGGCGCTGCTCGGGGTCGCGGCCGGCACCGCGCTGGGCCGGTCCCGCACTGGCCTGGCCTACCTGGGGCCGGCGTGCGCGTTCGCCCGTGCGGTGCCGCCGCCGGTGCTGATCCCGGTGGTGCTGGTGCTGCTGCACATCGGGCCGGTGGCGCAGGTGGCGGTCATCGTCTCCGGCGCGGTCTGGCCGGTGCTGCTGAACACGGCCGACGGCGTGCGCGCGGTCGAGCCGGTGCGCGAGGAGGCGGTCCGCGCGATGCGCACGCCCGCGGCGTACCGGCTGATGCTGGTGATCCTGCCCGGCGCGGCGCCGAAGATCTTCGCCGGGCTGCGGCTCGCGCTGTCGATCGCGCTCATCCTGATGGTCGTCTCCGAGATGACCGGCGCCGTCGACGGCATCGGCTACCAGCTTATCTTCGCGCAGCGGCAGTTCGACTTCCCGGCCATGTGGTCCGGCATCGCGCTGCTCGGCCTGCTCGGCTGGGGCCTCAACACCGCGCTGCTCGCCGTGGAGCGCCGCGTGCTGCGCCGGCGGCCCCGATGCTGACGATCACGAACCTCAGCCATCGGTACGCCGGCGGCCGGCTCGCGCTCGACGGCGTGTCGCTGGCCGTGGCCGCGGACGAGCTGGTGTGCATCGTCGGCCCGTCCGGCTGCGGCAAGTCCACCCTGCTGCGCTGCGTGGCCGGGCTGGTCACGCCCACCGCCGGCACGATCGGCCTGGCCGGCGACCCCGCGCCGGCCATGGTGTTCCAGGACTACGGCCGATCGCTGTTCCCGTGGCTGTCCGTCCGGTCCAACGTGGATTTCCCGTTGCGCGGCCGGGTGCCACGCGCGGAGCGGCGCGCGCGTGCGGCGGAGGCGCTGCGGGACGTGGGACTGCCGGACGTCGCGGACCGGTACCCGTGGGAGCTGTCCGGCGGCATGCAGCAGCGCGTCGCCATCGCCCGCGCGCTGGTGGTCCGGCCCGCGCTGCTGCTGATGGACGAGCCGTTCGCGTCCGTGGACGCGCAGACCCGGGCCGGCCTGGAGGACCTGCTGCTGCGCGTGCGGCGGGCGCACGGCGTCACGGTCCTGCTGGTCACGCACGACATCGACGAGAGCGTCTACCTCGGCGACCGGATCGTGGTGCTCTCGCCCGGGCCGGGCACGGTGGTCGCGGACCTGCCGTCCGGCCTGCCCGCGGAGCGCGACCAGATCGGCACCCGCGGCTCGCCCGCGTTCGCCGCCGCCCGTACCGCGGTGGCGAAGCTGCTCATGACCGGTACCGAGGAGACGCCATGACCGCGCTGCTGGAGACGGCGGCGACGCTCGCGGACACCTTCGCGGAGCGGGCCGCCGCGCACGACCGGGACAACACGTTCCCGTACCGCAACGTCGAGGATCTGCGCGCGGCCGGGTTCCTGCGCCTATCCGTACCGGAGGAACTGGGCGGGCTCGGCGCCGGGATGGCCGAGGTCCTGGCGGTGCTGGAGCGCCTCGCCATGGGCTGCGGGTCCACCGCGCTGGCGGCCACCATGCACATCTCGCCGCTCGGCCAGTGGGCCGGCGTGTGGCGCCGCACCCGTGACCCGCACCTGGAACGGCTGCTGCGCCGGGCCGCCGACGGCACGCTGATCTGGGCGTCGCTCACCGGCGAGCTGGGCCTGCGCAACGACCTGACCGACGCGCGCACCACGGCCGTGCGGGTGCCCGGCGGATACCGGCTGACCGGCCGCAAGAGCTTCGCCACGAACAGCGCCGTCGCCACCGACTGCTCGGTCACCGCACGGTACGAACTCGCGGACGGCGGACCCCGGCTGCTGCTCTGCCGGATCTCGCTGCGCGACCCGGCCGTCACCGTGCTCGACACCTGGGACACGCTCGGCATGCGCGCCACCCGCAGCGGAGACGTGCGGCTGGACGGCGTGTTCGTGCCGGACGCGCAGGTGGTGCACTCGCTGCCGGTCGGCCACCTGGACGCGCGCGTGGCCGAGACCGTGTGGGCGTGGGCGATGCCCGCGTTCTCCGCGGTGTACACCGGCATCGCGGCCGGTGCGCTGGACTTCGCGGCCCGCCAGGCGCGCCGGCGCGGCACGGACGGCGACCCGCTGGTGCAGGACGCGGTCGCGGAGTGCGTGGTGCTGGTCGAGACCGCGCGGGCGCTGATGCACCGGCACGCGGCCGAGGTCGCCGACCGCAGCCTGTTCGCCGGGGGGGTGCAGGCCGCGATCGCGCGCAGCGCGCTGGTCAAGTACGTGGCCAGCAACAACGCGGTGCGGGTGGTGCAGCGGCTGGTCGACGTGCTGGGCGGGGCGGCGTTCGCGCGGGCGCTGCCGTACGAGCGCATGTTCCGCGACGCGCAGGCCGGCGTGATCATGCCGATGAGCAATCTCGCGGCCCGGCGGCTGATCGGCGCGGACGCGCTCGGCCTGACCACCGCGCCCGTCCACGGGAGGTTCACATGAGGCGACTGCTGTCCGTACCGCTGATGCTGCTGCTGCTCCTGGTCTCCGGGTTCACGGCGGTGCGCCATCCGCTCGCCGTGATCTACGACAGCGACCTCGACTTCGACGACGCGTCCACCCTGGCCATGCTCTGCGAGCAGGACAGGCGCGGCCGGATCTCGCTGCGCGCGGTCACGGTCGCGGAGAACGGGTTCGGGCTGCCCGGCCGCGCGCTCACCCACGCGCGCAGCATCCTCGACGAGTGCGGGCTGCCCGGCGTGCCGATCGCGGCCGGGGCGGCCGGCCGCGGCGTCCATCCGGCCCCGGCGGAGCTGGTCACCGCGATCGAGACGGTGCTGACCGACGCGCTCGGCGACGCCGGCCACGGCGTGCCGGACACCCGGGAGACCGCGCCGGAGCTGATCGCGCGCACCGCGCGCAGCAGCCCGGACGGCGTGGTGGTGCTGGCCACCGGCGCGCTGACGAACGTGGCGGACGCGCTCGCCGACCCGCGCGTGGCCCGGCGGGTCGACGCGGTGCGGGTGATGGGCGGCGCGCTGGAGGTCGGCGGCAACCTGTTCGGCTCCGCGCTGCCCGGCTTCGACAACAGCCAGGAGTTCAACATGTGGCTGGACCCGGTGAGCGCGGCCCTGGTCCTGGACCGCGCGCGGGTGGATCTGGTGCCGCTGGACGCCACCCGGTTCGTGCCGATCACCACGGACTTCGTGGCCCGGCTCGGCGCGCAGCGGTCCGCGCCGGCCGCGGACATCACGTACCGGATCGTGTCGCACCCGATCCTGGCCGCGCTGATCGCGCAGGACGTCATGTACTGGTGGGACGCGCTGGCCGCGGTGTCGCTGCTGCACCCCGCCGTGATCACCGCGGAGGCGCGGGTCCGGGTGACCGTCGTCCAGGACGGGCCGCAGTCCGGCCGTACCGTGACCGGCCCGCACGGCAGCCGCGTCCGGGCCGCGCTCGCCGCGGACGGCCCGCGTTTCGAGGAGCTGTTCCTGCGCGCGCTCAACGGCGCCTAGGCTGTCCATCGAGGAGGACTGATGCCGCGGCGCCGCTATGTGATCGCGGCGGTGGCGGCCGCGCTCGTCGCCGCGCCCGCCACGGTGGCCGTGGACGTGTTCAACCCGGCCGACCGGCCGCCGGACGCGCCGGCGCTCGCGCTGGTCGTCGCCGGCGTGCTCAGCCTCGCCTGGCTGCGGGACCGGCCGCTGGCCGTGCTCGCGGTGGTCACGTCCAGCACCACGGCGTACCTGTGGTGCGGATACCCGTACGGGCCGGTGATGGTCACGTTCCTGATCGCGGTCTACGGCGTCGCGGTCGCGCTGCCGCTCACGGCCGCGCTGCCCGCGTCCGCCGCCGCGCTCGCGATGCTGCTCACCCACATCGCGGTCAACGACGCGGCGCTGCCCGGCCTGCTCGGCCTGCTGCCCGGGTCCGCGTGGGCGGTCGTGCCGTTCGCGGTCGGCATGTCCGTGCGCATGTGGCGCGAGGGTGCCCGCCGCGACCGCGAGGACCAGCTGCGCCGCCACCTCGACGCGGAACGCCTGCGGATGGCCCGGGAGGTGCACGACATCGTCGGCCACGGGCTCGCCGCGATCCACATGCAGGCCGGCGTGGCGCTGCACGTGCTCGGCAAGGACCCCGGCCGCGCCGAGGCCGCGCTGCGCGCGATCGCCACCTCCAGCGCCGCCGCGCTCGAGGAGCTCCGGCACACGCTCGCGGTCGTCCGCGGCGGTGACGGCACCGCGCCCCGGCAGCCGTCGCCCGGCCTGGACGGCGTCGACGACCTGGTCGCCCGCATGCGCGACGCCGGCCTGCGCGTGGCGCTGACCTCGGCCGTCCCGCCGGGCACGGTGCCGGCCGCGATCGGCCTGGCCGCGTACCGGGTGATCCAGGAGTCGCTGACCAACGTGCTGCGTCACGGCCCGGTCAAGAGCTCGGCCGTCACGCTCTCCTACCACGACGGTACGGTGGAGGTGCGCGTGGTGAATCCGGACGTCCCCGGCCGGGGACTGCGGCCGGGCACCGGCATCGCCGGCATGCGGGACCGGGTCGAGGCACTCGGCGGGCACTTCACGGCCGGATTCGCCCCGGCCGGGCGGTTCGAGGTCGTCGCCCGGCTCCCGACCGAGGAGAGGCCATGATCACCGTCGTCATCGCCGACGACCAGGACCTGGTCCGGATGGGCCTGCGCACGCTGCTGCAGCACGAGGACGACATCACCGTGGTCGGCGAGGCCGCCGACGGCCTGGACGCGCTGGTCGCCACCCGCCGCGAACGGCCCGACGTGGTCCTGATGGACATCCGCATGCCGGGCGTCGACGGCCTGGAGGCCGTCAAGCGCATCGCCGCCGACCCGGCGCTGTCCGCCACCCGCGTCATCGTGCTCACCACCTTCGAGATCGACGAGTACGTCTTCGAGGCGCTCCGCCACGGCGCCAGCGGCTTCCTGCTCAAGGACACCCGGCCCACCGCCATCCTCGAGGCGATCCGCGTGGTGCGGCAGGGCCAGGCGCTGCTGTCCCCGTCCGTCACCCGCCGCGTCGTGCGCGAGCTGAGCGGCCGCCCGCCCCGCGTCCTCAAACCCCACCCGCACCTGGACCGCCTCACCAACCGCGAGCGCGAGGTGGTCGCGCTGGTGGGGGAGGGCCTGTCCAACGACGAGATCGCGGACCGGCTGGTGGTCAGCACGGCCACGGCACGCACCCACGTGAGCCGGGCGATGGTCAAGCTCGCGGCCCGGGACCGGGCCCAGCTGGTGGTGTTCGCCTATCAGTCCGGGCTGGTCGCCTGATCCGTGGGTTGTCCGGAGGTGTGTCCGGCGGCTCCGGACGACGTCCGTCGCGGAGCGGCCAGGGCAACAGCGACATCACCATCCACCGGTATCGGGTGTCGTAACCAGCGCACCGACAGCGGCGGCCGGGGCCGTGCATCCGGCCGCCGCTCGCTGTCGTGCCGGCCCCGCCTCGGGATCTCGGGTGCTCCTCCGGCCGGCATCGGTGCGGCCCCGTACGGACAGGGGCCGGGCACGCAGTGATAATCGGCGATGGGTGGCGCTTGTATCGGGGGTGGGCGATGCCGAGGCCGGAACGGCCGTTGGAAGGGCTGGGCGGGCCGGTCGAGCAGTTGGCGGCCGGGCTGCGGGAGTTGCGGGAGCGGGCGGGCAGGCCGGGTTACCGGCAGATGGCCGCGCGGGTGAACTACTCGGTGGCGACGCTGTCCGCGGCGGCCTCGGGCCGGCGGTTGCCGACGTGGGAGGTGACGCTGGCCTACGTCACGGCCTGCGGTGGTGACCGGGAGGAGTGGGAGCGGCGCTGGCGGGAGGCCGAGCGGCTGACCACGGCACCGGCCGAGAACCCCGGCGTGGCGAACGGCCACTGCGCGCCGCCGTACCCGGGGCTGGCGGCGTTCCAGCCGCGGGACGCGGAGCTGTTCTTCGGCCGGGCCGCGCTGGTCGGTGAGCTGACGCGGCGCTTGCGGGAGCGGCGTTTCCTGGCGGTGTTCGGGCCGTCCGGGGTCGGTAAGTCGTCGGTGGTCCGCGCGGGGCTGGTCCCGGCGGCCGGCGGGCCGGCCGTGGTGCTGACGCCGGGTGCGCACCCGATGGCGGAGTTGGCCGTGCACCTCGCGCGGCATGCCGGGGTGGCGTGCGGCGGGCTGCTGGACGAGTTGCGGGCGGACCCGGCGCGGGCATCGCTGCTGGTCCGGCAGGGCATGTGCGGCGTACCCGCGGATGTCGATCTTCTGGTGGTGGTGGACCAGTTCGAGGAGGCCTTCGCCACCTGCGCTGACGCGGCCGAGCGGGCGGACTTCGTCGCCGCGTTGCTGGCGATGTGCCAGGCACCGGACGCCCGCGCCCGGGTGGTGCTGGCCACCCGGGCCGATCACTTCGTCCGGTTCACCGAGCATCCGGCGCTGCTCGCCGCGCTGACGGACGCGCAACTGCTGATCGGCGGGATGAGCCCGGCCGAGCTGCGCGAGGCGGTGACCGGACCGGCCGAGCGATGCGGTGCGCGGGTGGAGGGCGCGCTGGTGGCCACGATCGTCGCGGAGGTGACCGACCGGCCCGGCGCCCTGCCGCTGGCCGCGCACGCGCTGCGGCAGGCGTGGCACCGCCGCAAGGGCACGATCGTCACGCTGTCCGGGTACGAGGTGGCCGGTGGCATGGCCGGCGCGGTCGCGCACACGGCGGAGGAGGCGTACGAGCGGCTGTCCGTGCGGGAACGGCACGTGGCGCGGCAGGTGCTGCGGCGGATGGTCGACGTCGGGGAGGACGGACTGATCACCCGCCGGCGGCTGTACCGGACCGAGCTGGACGCGATCGGCCACGCGCCGGCCGTGGTCGACACGCTGGCGGCGGCGCGGCTGGTCACCACGGACCGGGACACCGTGGAGATCGCGCACGAGGCGCTGATCCATGCCTGGCCGCGGCTGCGCGGCTGGGTGGAGACCGACCGTGCCGGGCTGCGCCTGCACCGCCAGCTCACCGAGGCGGCCACGGTCTGGGAGACCCTCGGCCGCGACGACGGCGCGCTGTACCGGGGCGTACGCCTGGCGATGACCGCGGAGGCGGCGGACGCGAAGATCATCGACCTGACCGGTACGGAGAGCGCGTTCCTCGAGGCGAGCCTGGCCCTGCGCGACCGCGAGACCCGGCAGCGGCGGCGGCGCGCCCGGCGGCTGCTGACCGCGCTCACCGCCGTGCTGACCCTGGTTCTCTCCCTCGCCGCCGGCGCGGTCGCCTCCGCGTTGCGCGCGGAGTCCGAGCGCAGCCGCGCCACCGCCCGCGAACTGGCCGCCGCCGCCCGCGCGGAGCGGATGACCGACCCGGACCTGGCGCTGCTGCTCGCGCTGCGCGCCTACCGCCTCCACCCGGACGCCGAGACCGAGTCGGTGCTGCGCCAGGCGACGGCGCACTCCCGAACCGTGTCCACGTTCGCCTCGCACGACGCGGAGGTGCGCTCGATCGACGTGAGCGGCTCCCAGATCGCCAGCGCGGACGCGGACGGCGTGGTGAAGGTGTGGGACACGCAGCGCCGGACGCCGCCGGTCACCGCGCCCGTCTCCGGTCGCTTCGTCGACTTCGGCCCGGCCGGCATGCTGGCCCTCACCTGCTACAACCCGAGTCTCCGCGCCAGTTCGGTCGTGCTGTGGCGGCCGGGGGACACGGGCCCGGGCCGCAGGCTGGAACCGCCGGCCCCGGCCGCGCTCTCCCGCGTGGCGTACAGCGAGGACGGCCGGTGGGTCGCCGCGGTCGCCGACGACGACCGCGTCTACGTCTGGGACACCGCGACCGACGGCGGCCGGACGTCCATCGACTACACCGGCGACGTCGGCGGCCTCGCCTTCGGACCCGACGGGCGGCTCGCCGTCGCCTCGGACGACGGCACCGTCCGCGTCTGGAGGGCCGGCACGGCGGCGCCACCCGTGCTGATCCGCCAGGCCGAGG
Organism: Catenuloplanes atrovinosus; assembly: GCF_031458235.1. Lineage (NCBI taxonomy): Bacteria > Bacillati > Actinomycetota > Actinomycetes > Micromonosporales > Micromonosporaceae > Catenuloplanes > Catenuloplanes atrovinosus. The sequence goes on from NZ_JAVDYB010000001.1 coordinate 2,405,193, forward strand.
AGACCTATCCGTCGTCCGTGGCGTTCAGCCCCGACGGGCGCAGCATCGCGGTCGGCGGCTACGAGAAGGTCAGCGTCTGGTCCGCGGACGGGCGCTCCGGCCCGCGCATCTACCTCGGCCCGGAACTCTGGTACACCAGCGTCGCGTTCAGCCCGGACGGGCTCCGGATCGCCGCGGGAACCGCCGAGCGCACCGTGCGGATCTGGACCATGTCCGACGGCACGCGCCCACGGGTGCCGCACCGTGCGGACGGCGGTCACGGCACGGCGCTCCGTGGCCACCACGGCACGGTCCGGGACCTGGCGTTCAGCCCGGACGGCCGGCGCCTGATCTCCGGCAGCGACGACACCACCGTGCGGGTGTGGGACACCACCGCCGAACCCGAGACGATGACGCTCGCCGACGCCGCGCGGATCAGCGAGGACGGCAGCGTCGTGGCATCCTCCGCCGGCCCCGGTGCGATCTCCGTCTTCCCCGTCCGTACGCCGGGGACCGCGACCATGCTGCGGGGTGGCCCGCCCGGCCCACTGTCCCTCGCCGTCGGCCCGGGCGGCCGCGGCGTCGCGACCGCGTCCCCCGGCAGCCCGCGGATCCACTGGTGGGACACCGCGGGCGCCGGCGACCCGGCCGTGGTCGACTGCGGGAGCGACCCGGCGACGATGAACCCCGACCAGCTCCTGCTCGGCGCCGACGGGCGCACACTCGTCACCGACTGCGGGGACAACGAGATCCGGCTGTGGCGGTCGAGCGAACCGCACGACCCCACCGTCATCAGGGGCGACTGGCCGGTCGCCGTCGACGGTGCCGGCGGGCTGATGGCGGTGCGCGTGTGGCCGCAGGACATGGTGCTGTGGGATCCGGCCGCCGACCGGCTGGTCCGCACCCTGCACGCCCGGGCCGACCAGGCCCGGTTCAGCCCCGACGGGAGGCTGCTGGCCCTCTCCGGCGACGACGGCACGATCCGCGTGTGGACCGTCGCCGAGGCCGCGGACCCCGTCGTGCTGACCGGCGCGGTCGGGCGGATCTCCGCGATCGCCTTCAGCCCCGACGGCCGGCTGATCGCCGCCATCGGCACGGACGACGTGCTCCGGATCTGGAACACCGACGGCAGCGGCGAGCCGCTCACCTTCGACCAGCCGGCCGGGACGCAACAGGTCGCCTTCAGCGCGGACGGACGACAGCTGATCACCCTGCACGGTACGCACCTGCGCTTCACCCCGTGCGAGGTGTGCGGCCCGGTGGACGAGGTGCTCCGGCTGGCCCAGCAGCGCACCACCCGCGACTTCACCCCCGGCGAACGCACAAGATACCTGCACGACCCCGGATGAACCGCCGGCATGTCCAGCCGGTCACCTCCCGCACCGACGGCGGGCGAGGCCCTCTGACCAGCTCCGCTGGCCGGTCGGCCGGCGCTCGCCGCGAGTGTCCGCCGGAGGCCTCGCTCATTCGTGACCCAGCGGCGAGCCGGGCCGTCCACCTGCTCGGCGAAGGTCCGCAGCCGGATGGCGTCGGTCGGCGCCATCCGTCGGCGGGGCTACATAGCCGCAGTTCACATACGGCTCGATGTTGCCCGCCCGTTCTCCGGGAGCCGAGCATCGATCGGATCTCGCTCGGACAGCGGGCAGTTCATGATTGAAAACTGCCGCCGTCGGATTGATCGTCGGCGGTGGGCCGGTAGCCGGCGACGACCACCGGCGCGGACCACCGACCCGGAGCGCCGGTGGTCCGCGGACCTTACGCGACCGAGTCGGAGCGGAATTCGCCCGGGGTGACGCCGTAGGCTCTGCGGAAGGTCCGGCTGAAGTTGGCCGGGTCGGGATAGCCCCACCGGGCGGCGATGTCCCGGACCGGGAGGCGCGCCTGGTGGGGGTCGGCCAGGTCGCGCCGGCATCTCTCCAGGCGGCATCGGCGGATGTACTCGCCCGCGCTGGTGTCGTGGCCCAGGAAGAGGCGGTGCAGTGAGCGCACCGAGAGGTGATGCGCGGCGGCCACCTCGGCCACGGACAGGGCCGGGTCGCCGAGCCGGCTCTCGATGTACTGCCGCACCTGCAGGAGCCCGACCCGCCCCTGTGGGGTTTCGCCGGTTCCCAGGTGCGCGGCCAGCACCCCGCCGACCAGGTCGGTGAGGATGCCGCTGAGCCGCGCCTCATCGCTGGGCTGATATCGCCCGCAGTCCCGGCCCACCGTGCGCAGGAACTGCACCAGCAGGGTGCCGATCCCGCTGTCCACCGGAAGGCGTACGGCGACGACGTCGTCGGCCCGCGTCGCCGGCACCGGGACGAGACGGCGCGGGATGTGGGCCTCGATCACGGACACGGTGCCCGGCCGGCCGTCCGACGTGGTGCGGAACGGCCGCCACGATTGGTACAGCACCAGGTCGCCGGGCCCGAAGGTGACCGTCCGCCCCGCCTGACTCAGCCCGAACCGGCCGCGGATGCCGAGGTTCAGGTGAAAGCACTCCGGGTCTGAGCGGCGGATCAGCCGGGTCGTCCGGCTCGCCGTGACCGCCGAACAGCGAACGGTGGCCACCTGGGTGACGCCGCCCATGTCCAGGGCCTCGACGCCGCCGCGGAACGACGGTGGATGCGCGGCCCGGACGTCGATCGGCGCGTACATCGTGCTCAGGCTCTCGTGCCAGAAGTCGAACCGGTCGCGCGCGGCCAATCCATGAAGATCAATGATGTGGTGCATAGTCGCTTCCCCCGTTCGGCGGCTATCCACCGAACACTGTAGACGCTGCGCGTCCCCGGCTGTGTGGCACGCGATGACAACGGGGACGGCGCGTCCGCCCAATGACGGCGGCCCGGACGGCACGCGAAGGTACCGGAGGAGATCACGCGCTACGAAGGGGAACGCATGAGACTTCGCCGCCTCGTCGCCCCGGCGTCGGTGGGTGGAAGCACCCGGGCGCCGCACCGTGGGGGTCCGCACCCGACGGCGCGAGGCGATCCGCCTCCGCCCGGCACGCCGGGCCGTGTCACGGCGCGCACACCAACTCCGGCTCCGCCTGGTGGGCCGGTCCGGCGTCGGCGAGCGGCACATCATCGCCGCTCGCCCACAGAATCCATAACAGCCCGATCAACGAGAGGAACGGGGCAATGTCGATGAAAAGGTTCGGCGTCCTGACGGCGCTGGCGCTGGCCGCCGCGCTGATCCCGGGCGCCGCCGCACAGGCCGACACGGGCGCTCCCCTGTCGGCTTCCGGCAAGGCGTTCGTGGCCGAGTCGAGAGCGGCCGGCCTGACCGCCGAGCAGGCCAACGGCCTGCAGGCCAAGGTCGACGAGTATCTGTCCACGCTGGGGGAGGGCGCGACGCAGGTCGGCCCGGACAAGATCACGAGCGACGGATCGGACCTTTTCGTCACCGTGCCGGGCGAGGATCGCCCGCGCGGTCTCTCCTCACCGGAGGACGCGAAGCTCCTGGCCGTCCCGTGTCCCTACTACTACTTCTGCGCATTCTCGGGCGAGCAGTTCACCGGCGACGCGCGCCTCGAGGACGACTGCGGAACGTGGATCTCCATCCCGTTCTGGGGGTACGGCTCCTGGATCAACAACCAGACTCCGGGCACCCAGCCGACGGCCTACTTCAACAACGGAACCGCGCCGTGGCGGATGCCCGGCGCCTACGCCGAGGCCCGGGCCGGTGTCCTGTGGGACCCGGTCGTGAACATCGATCCTTGCTGAACAGGAGGGGGTGACCGGGTGGCGGCCGTGGATTCCACGGCCGCCACCCCGGTTCTCCTACCGGCCGCGCCCGATCCCGGAGTCGCTTCGGACCGCGGCGCGGGCGATGTCCCCGGAGCGGACGAGTTCGCGGATCGCGGCGGTCATCGCCGGTAGACCCGGGTGCGGCACGATCAGTTGGCCGGCGGCCCCAGAAATAGCTGCCGTTCGCCACCTCGCCGATCCCGCTGGCTCGTCGTGCCACCCGGCTCCGCGCCCCGATCCTGAGGCCCCGCCGTCAGCGCGCGCGGGCCTCGTACGCGGCGCGGCTCTCCTCGATGTGTGGCACGTGCTCGATCGCCCAGCTCGCCAGGGCGAGCGCCGGCGGGATGAGGCTGCTGCCGGCCGGCGTCAGCGCGTACTCCACCCGCGGCGGGACCTCGGCGTGCACGGTGCGGGAGACGAGCCCGTCGCGTTCCAGGTTGCGCAGCGTCAACGTCAGCATGCGCTGGGAGATGCCGGGGATCTGGGCGTGCAGGTCGCTGAAGCGCAGCGTGGAGCCGTCGAGCGTGGCGACCACCAGCAGCGTCCATTTGTTGCAGATCCGGTCCAGGATGCCGCGGAGTGTCCGGCCGCCGTCGCCGCGGATCATGCAGGTGTGCTCGTACTGCTCCATGACGGCTCCCTGTGCCTGAGGCACACGCGTGTGCCTTTTGTACGGCCCTGGAAAGTGACGCATGATGGGGCTACTTACCTGCGGTAACCATCCTGGTCACCGCCATTGTGCCATGCGGAGAGGTCGTCAATGGAGATCGCCTACTGGATCATCGCGGGCCTGCTGGCCGCGTTCTACCTCTACGCCGGCGGGCTGAAGGTCGGGCGCGACCGTGAGCGGTTGCGGCCGATGATGGGCTGGGTCGACACGATCCCGATGCCGGTGGTCCGGACGATCGGCACGCTGGAGATCCTCGGCGCGGCGGGTCTGATCCTGCCGCCGCTGACCGGCATAGCGCCCGGCCTGGCGGTGGCGGCCGCGGCGGGGCTGGTGCTGATCCAGGCCGGCGGCATCGTGGTGCACCTGTCCCGCGGCGAGGCCCGCCTGATCGGGCTCAACGTGGCGCTGTTGGTGCTGGCGGCGGTCGCCGTCTGGCTGGGCGCGGCCCGCCTGTGAAAAGGCGGATATCGCCCCGGCGGCCGGGCGGGCGGCCCTAGCCTGCACCTATGAGCCGCAGGACCGCGGACGCCGTGGCGTGGCTGGAGACGAACCCGGCGCTGGAGGAACTGGCCGAGGCGTTCCCGGACGAGTGGGTGCGGGTGCGGCGCGGCCTGGACGCGCTGATCGCCCGGGACGACGCCGAGGAGATCAAGGCGTACATCACCCGGGTGTCCCAGCCGGAGGCGGCGCTGCCCGGACGGTCACGGTCGCGGCGGGACCGGCTGCTGGCCGAGGTGCGCCGGCAGATGTCGGTCGCGGTGCTCAAACGGGAGATCCTGAGCGCCACCACCGGCGTGTCCGAGGGGCGGGTCAGGTTCAACCTCATCAACGGGTACGTGGCGCAGCGGCTGCTGTTCCGGCGCGGGCTGGAGCGCAAGCCGGTGCGGATGGGCGTGTTCCGGGCGGTGTGGCCGCTCCTGGGCCAGCGCCGGCTGCTGATGCCCCTGGTCCAGAGGAGGGGCATCTGGTGCTTCTACTCGAAGCCGCTGATCACACGGCTGGCGCGGCTGATCGGTGACCGATCGTGCCTGGAGATCGCGGCCGGGGACGGCACGCTGTCGCGGTTCCTGGCGCGGGCCGGCGTGCGGATCGTGGCGACGGACGATCACAGTTGGAGCGACAGCATCGAGTTCCCGGAGAGCGTGCTGCGCCAGGACGCCCGCGCGGCGCTGCGCGCACACGCGCCGGAGGTGGTGATCTGCTCGTGGCCGCCGGCCGGCAACGACTTCGAGCGGCACGTGTTCACCACCGAGAGCGTGCGGCTGTACGTGGTGATCGGCTCGAAGCACCGGGAGAGCACCGGTGACTGGGCCGCCTACGAGCGCCAGGACGGGTTCACCATGACGGCCGACGACGACCTCGGGCGGCTGGTGCTGCCACCCGAGGTCGAGCACGCGGTCTACGTGTTCCGGCGCCGGACGTGACTCACCACGGCACGGTGCCCTCGTCGGACAGGAACGCGGCGGTGGGGCGCTCACCGGAGGTGGCGAGCGTGACCGCGATGGCGGCGCCCTGCGCGGCGGTGCGGTCCAGGTGCAGGCCGAGCGCGGTGGCGAAGTCGGTGTCGCAGGCGCCGGGCGCGATGGCGGTGACCGTGATGCCGTCGTCGGCGAGCGCCTTGGCGTACTGGACGGTCAGCATGTTCAGCGCCGACTTCGACACCGGGTAGCCGGCCATCGCGATCCTGGTGGCGAACGAGAAGTCCGGGTCGGTCATCCGCGCCATCGACGCCGTACCGCTGGAGACGTTGATGATCCGGGCGCCGGAGGCGCGGCGCAGCAGCGGCAGGAACGCCTCGGTCACGCGGATGACGCCGAACAGGTTGGTGTCGAAGATGCCGCGGACGACGTCCAGGTCGACCGCGCCCGGTACCTGCCGCCGGCCGCCGGAGATGCCGGCGTTGTTGACCAGCACGTCGAGGCGGCCGAAGCGGTCGGTGACCTCCGCGGCGGCGCGGGCCACGGACGCGTCGTCGGTGACGTCCAGCGTGACCGCGTGCGCGCCGATCCGGGCCGCGGTCGCCGCGCCCTTGGCGGCGTCGCGCGCCGCCACCACCACGGTCAGCCCGTGCCCGGCGAGCCCTTCCGCGATCGCCGCGCCGATGCCCTTGTTCGCCCCGGTGACCAGGGCGATTCGCTCGTTGTCCATGCCTGCCATCGGACCACCGGCGGCTCCGCCGCTCCAAGATCGATCGGGTCCAGACCGATACCCTGAGGGTATGGATGACGTGGAGACCCGGGAGCTGCGCTACTTCGTGGCGGTGGCGGAGGAGCTGCACTTCGGGCGCGCGGCCGACCGGCTCGGCATCGCGCAGCCGCCGCTGTCGCGGGCGATCCGGCGGCTGGAGCACCGGCTCGGTGTGCCGCTGCTGGCGCGCACCAGCCGGTCGGTGCGGCTCACCCCGGCCGGGGAGACGCTGCTGCACGAGGGGCGCGCGGCGCTGAACGGGGTCGCGGCCGCGGTGCGGCGCACCCGCCGGGCCGGCCGGGACACCCCGGCGCTGGTGCTCGCGCTGAAGGCCGGCGGCGACTCGGGGCTGCTGCGGGCGATCCTGCGCGGGTACGCCGAGCGGCCCGGGTCCGTACCGGTGGAGCTAGTCTTCTCGGTGCACGAGCGGGCCGCCATGGTCCGGGACGGGCGCGCCGACCTGGCGCTGCTGCACCATCCGCAGAACGATCTCACCGGCCTGGACAGCGCGCCGCTGCACACCGAGCCCCGGATGCTGGCGCTGGCCGAGGACCACCCGCTGGCCGCGCGCGAGTCGATCACGCTGGCCGACCTGGACGGGCTGCCGATGCCGCGGTGGCCGGAGGCGGCCGATCCCGGGCCGGGCCCGATGGTGACCGAGGTCGGCGAACTGCTGCACCTGGTCGTGCTGGGCCGCGCGGTGTCGCTGGTCACCGAGTCGGCGGCCCGCCGCCCGTACGCCGGCGTCGCGTACCGCCCGGTGGTCGACGCCGCTCCGGCCACGCTGGTGGTCGCGTGGCCGGAGGGCAGCCGCTCGCGCCGGATCGCCGGGTTCGTCGAGGCGGCCCGGGCCGTGACGAGCGCGCTCAGTCCCGGGTGACGCTGCGGGACCGGCCGCCCGCCGCGGCGCTGGCCAGCGCCAGCACGCCGATGATCGCGCCGGTGGCCAGGCCGGTGCGCGCGGCGGTCAGGTCGTCGCCGTAGCCGAGCAGCCAGGGCGAGCCGATCAGCCAACCGCCGAGCGCCAGGTGCACCAGCCCGAGCCGGCTGGTCCGCGGCGGCGACCCGAGCCGGACCACCGCCAGCAGCGCGACCAGCACGCCGGTGACCAGCGTGTTCCACCGGCCGGCGCCGTCGAGGCCGAGCACGAACGGCGCCGCGACCAGCCAGACGCCGGCCAGCAGCACCGCGATGTCCGTGATCAGCGACAGCCGGCCGCCGGCCGGTCCCGGGTACGTCGGCGGCGCGCTCTCCTCGGCCAGCTCGTGACCGGGTGGCCGCGGCCGGTTCTCCGGTCCCTTGACGTTGTCCATGACGTTCCTCTGCATGCCTCGGGGGTGGGGCATCGACGGCTACCCCACCCGCCGTGGCGGCAAACGCTACGGGTTGCGGGCCGTGGCGTACGCGGCCGCGCCGATCAACTCCATCGACACCTTCAGCCGCTCCAGGCTGATGTTCTTCGCGATCGTGTCCTCGGGGCTGTGGTACGGCGGTTCGAGCGTCGCCGGGGACTCCTCGCCCCGCCAGGAGAAGTTCGCCGCCGCGATGCCGACCTCCTGGAACGACTGGTGGTCGCTGGACCCGCGCAGCGTGACCGGGGAGATCCGCGGCGTGTAGCCGAGCCGCCCGGCCGCGGCGGCCACCTCGTCGGTGGCGCGGTTCGCCAGGCCGGTGAAGGAGAGCAGCCAGTAGCGGGTGGCCGGGTCCCAGCTGGTGGCGACCATGTCGTTCTGGAACACCGCGACGATCCGGTCCCGCTCGGCCTGCGGTAGCTGTGCCACGTGGTAGCGCGAGCCGACCAGGCCCTGCTCCTCCGAGCCCCACAGCCCGAACCGGAGCGTGGCGTTGACCGGCAGCCGGCGCAGCACCCGGGCGAGTTCCAGGTTGAGCACGGTGCCGGAGCCGTCGTCGTTCGCCCCGGGCGCGCCGATCACGGAGTCGTAGTGCGCGCTGACCATGACGACCGGCCCGGTGCCGTCCCCCCTGGTCCGCTCCGCGAGCACGTTGTGCGAGGTCAGGCCGCGGTGCGCGGTGGTGGTGACGGTCAGCTTCCGCAGCCGTCCCGCGGCCAGCAGCGCGCGCAGCCGGTGCTTCTGCGCCTGCGCCACGCCGACCACCGGGATCGGCACCGGCGTGGTGGCCGAGCCGGGCAGCGACGGGCTGAACGCGGGCGCGCGGCGCGGGTCCACCAGGTCGGCCGGGAGGAACACCACGGCGGCGGCGCCGCGCGCCACCGCGGTCGCGACCACGGTCTCGCGGTCCGCGGCCACGTAGTCGACGAGCAGGATCTTGCGGCGCACGTCCTCCGGGTAGTCGGCGGCGGCGCCCGCGCCCGCGTCCAGCACCTCGCCGCGCACGGTCACGTCCAGCCGCGCCTGGCCGGACGCGCCGGCCTGCCAGCACAGGTCGCGGGGCAGCCCGCCGGGGGTGTCCAGGTCGGCGAGGAACTTGTCCGCCACCGGGAACGGCTGCAGCGTGGTGTCGTATCCGAGCCGGTCGAACACGCCGGCGCAGTAGTCGGCGGCGCGCCGCTCCGAGCGGGTGCCGCCGATCCGCGGGCCGATCCGCTCGGCGAGCACGCGCAGGTGCTCCAGCGCGCGGCGCGCGGACACCTCGCCGGCGACCTGCCGATCGGCCGGGGTCAGGGCGGGCGGGCGCACCGAGCCGGGGCGCTGCTCGTCCACGGCCCAGGCGGGTGCGGGCAGCGCGACGCCGGCCGCACCCCCGGCCGCGATCACCAGCATCCGGCGGCGGCTGAACGAGGACTGTTCCACGTCTCCTCCTAGGTGTCCGGCCGGCTTCGGTCCGTCGCCGTACCGTCACAGGAAGAGACTAGGGTCGATCTTGATCGTGGTCTATGGGGAATCCGTTTCGCCGGGATGATCTTTTATCGCGCGTTCAGGTGCGCGCGCAGCGCGGCGGCGATCGCCCCGGCGGCGGCGAGCTGCTCCGGGGTGAGCGCGTCGACGAACAGCTCGCGCACCACGCGCAGGTGCGGCACCGTGGCCGCGCGGAACGCCGCGCCGCCGGCCTCGGTCAGCACGACCAGCGCGCCGCGGTTGTCGCCCGGCGAGTCGGTGCGGCCGATCAGCCCGCGGCGCTCCATCCGGCCCAGGTGGTGGGAGAGTCGGCTGCGCTCCCAGCCGATGTGCGCGGCCAGCTCGGAGGAGCGCATCCGGGTGTCCGGCGCCTCGCTGAGCGCGAGCAGCACCGCGTAGTCGCCGGACCCGAGCCCGGTGTCGCTCTGCAGGCGGCTCACCACCCGGGTGCGCAGCGCCTCGGTGGACTCGATGAAGTCGCGCCAGACCGCGAGCTCGCCGCGATCGGGAAGTCTGCGGGCACCGGGCATAAACCCTCACCTCCACTGGTTGACGTGTCCATCGTACCGATGATTGACACGTCAATCACCCCTCGGAGGGCATCATGATTCTCGGACTGGACACGTTCGGCGACGTGCCGGTGGGCGACGACGGCGCGCCGGTCTCGCACGCGGTCGCGATCCGCCAGGTGGTCGACGAGGCCGTGCTCGCCGACGACCTCGGCGTGGACGTGATCGCGCTCGGCGAGCACCACCGGCCGGAGTACTCGATCTCCACGCCGGAGACCGTGCTGGCCGGCATCGCCACCCGTACCCGCCGGATCGGGCTCGCCTCCGGCGTGACCGTGCTCAGCTCGGACGACCCGGTCCGGGTGTTCCAGCGGTTCGCGACCGTGGACGCGCTGTCCGGCGGCCGGGCGCAGGCGATCCTCGGGCGCGGCTCGTTCACCGAGTCGTTCCCGCTGTTCGGCTACGACCTCAGCCGGTACGACGTGCTGTTCGAGGAGAAGCTCGACCTCTTCGTCAAGCTCCTCGACGAGACGCCGGTGACCTGGGAGGGCACGACCCGGCCCGCGCTCACCGACGCGGAGGTGTTCCCCAGGACCGAGTCCGGCCGGCTGGACACCTGGGTCGGCGTCGGCGGATCGCCGCAGTCGGTGGTCCGTACCGCCCGGCACGGCCTGCCCCTGATGCTGGCCATCATCGGTGGCGCGCCCGAGCGGTTCGCGCCCTACGTCGACCTCTACCGCCGGGCCGCGGACCAACTCGGCACGGTCGCGCACCCGGTCGGCATGCACTCGCCCGGCTTCGTCGCCGACACCGACGAGCAGGCCAAGGAGCTGTTCTACCCGTACTACAAGGTGCAGCGGGACCGGATCGGCGCGCTGCGCGGCTGGCCGCCGCTGCGCCGGGAGGAGTTCGACCACGAGGTCGCGCACGGGTCGCTCTACATCGGCTCGCCGGAGACGGTGGCCCGTAAGATCGCCCGCGCGGCGAAGGCGCTGGACGTGGGACGGTTCGACCTGATCTACACGGTCGGCGCGCAGCCGATCAGCGCGCGCACGCGCGCGGTCGAGCTGCTCGGCGCGAAGGTCTTCCCGATGGTTCGCGACCTGATGACGGAGAACTGACACCATGAGCGTCATCGGCATCCTCGGCGCCGGCAAGCTCGGCACGGTCCTGGCCCGGCTCGCGGTCGCGGCCGGCCACGACGTGCTGATCGCCGGCTCCGGCGACCCCGCCAGGATCAAACTGATCGTCGAGATCCTCACGCCGGGCGCGGTCGCGGTCACCGCCGACGAGGCCGCGCGGCGCGCCGACGTGGTCGTGCTCGCGCTGCCCCTCGGCCGGTACCGCACGGTCCCCGCGGACGCGCTGCGCGGCAAGCTGGTGATCGACGCGATGAACTACTGGTGGGAGGTCGACGGCGTCCGCGACGACCTCACCGACCCGCGCACCTCCTCCAGCGAGACCGTGCGCGCCTTCCTGACCGGCGCTCGCGTGGTCAAGGCGTTCAACCACATGGGATACCACGACCTGGAGGAGGGCGCGCTGCCCGCGGGCGCGCCCGGCCGCCGCGCCATCGCGATCGCCGGCGAGCCGGACGACGCGGCCGAGGTGGCGGCGCTGGTCGACGCGCTCGGCTTCGACCCGGTGGTGGCCGGGCCGCTCGCCGAGGGCGTACGGATGGAGCCGGGCACCGAACTGTTCGGCGCGAACACGGACGCGGCCGAGGTCCGCGCCATGCTGGACCGCTTCGCCGACTCCGCGCGCGGCCGCGTCGTCACGGCCGCGCGCGGCGGCGCGGTGTGACCGCCGCCGCGCCGTCTCCGCCACGGCGATCAGCTGCCGCGGATCCGGCCCGGCCACCCGCCGGCGACGTCGTCCCGCCCGCCGGTGAATCGGACCGTCACGACGGCGCGGCGGTCGTTCAGGCGTACGGCCGTCGCGTGGCCGGGGCGGTCGAAGCCGTCGAGCCGTACCGTGAGGGGGCCGCCCGCGCCGGTGAAGTTGCGCCACCACCGCTTGGTGTCCGGGATCGCGACGTTGATGCGCACGCCGTCGGGCGTGCGGACGTAGGCGACCGGGGTGCTGAACGCGCGCCCCGAGCGGCGCCCGACGTAGGAGACGACGGTCATCCGCCGCCGGACCAGCGGGCCCAGCCGGGGTGAGTCCTGGAGCGCGACGGCACAGGAGTTGACATGATGGACGATCGCCCGCGCAGCATGGTTCATGGCGGCGAACCTATCCACCGAACCCCCGCCGGAGCCGGAAGTGACAGAAACGAGTGCCGCGGCGTCTCCGCTTCCGGGCCTGCGGGCCGACGCCCGGCGCAATCGTGACCGGATCGTCGAGACCGCACGGGACCTGTTCACCGAGCGCGGCCCGGGCGTGCCGATGGCCGCGATCGCCCGGCGCGCCGGCATCGGCACCGCCACCCTCTACCGCCGGTTCCCCACCAAGGAGTCCCTGCTCGCGGCGGCCTACGCGGAGCAGTTCGCGGAGTGCGTGGCGGTGGTCGACGACGCGCTCGCCGATCCGGACCCGTGGCGGGGATTCCGCACCATGATCGGCGAGATCTGCGCGCTCCAGCTCGCCGACCACGGCTTCAGCGCCGCGTTCCTGGCCGGTGCCGGCACGGAGGAGCCGGGCCGGCACCGGGAGCGGGCGGTGCGGGGCTTCGGCGAACTCGTCGCCCGGGCTCAGGCGGCCGGCCGGCTGCGCGCGGACTTCGTACCCGCGGACCTCGCACTGGCCGTCGCCGCGACGGCCGGCCTCGCCGCGCTCTTCCCGGACGACGCGGCCGAGGCGTCCCGGCGGATGACGGCTTTCCTGATCGCCGGCTTCGCCGCCGGCCACGGCGGGCCACCGCTGCCGCCGACGCCGCTGACCATGCGCGACCTCTTCGACGCGAGCCGGCGGGCGCGGTAGATCCGTCGCGGCCCGCCGCCCGCGTGCCTGAGCCGCCGCTCAGTGGCCGGCCCCGGCCGCCGGGTCGAAGGTGCTGGTCACGGAGACGTACTCGCCGCGTTCGGCGGACTCGGTGATGGACAGCATCAGGTCGAGTACGTGCAGCGCACGCTCGCCGGAGGCCGCGTGCGGCACGCCGGCCCGGATCGCGCGCGCCATCTCGGCCACACCCAGGCCGCGCGCGATGCGCGGGTCGTCGTCGCCGGGCAGGTCCGTCCACGTGGTCTCGCCGCGGCGCAGCATCCGGCCGTGGTCGCGGTGCCGGTTCGGGTCCGGCAGCGCGAGCGTGGCGCCGGTGCCGGTGATCTCCAGCAGGCCGGACCGGCCGAGCGGCGAGTCGAAGCTCATCACCAGCGTGGCGATCGTTCCGGCGGCGAACTCGATCAGCGCGGTCACGTGCGTCGGCACCTCGACCTCGAACACGGTGCCGGCCTTCGGGCCGCTGCCGACCGTGCGCTCGGCGAACGCCTGCCGGGCCAGCGCGACCACCCGCGTGGCCGGGCCGAACGCGGCGGTCAGCGCGGTCAGGTAGTACGGGCCGATGTCCAGCAGAGGGCCGGCACCGCGCTGGTACAGGAACTCGGGGGAGGGGTGCCACGACTCCGGGCCGGGGCCCTGCATGATCAGCAGCGCGCTCTGCGGCGTACCGATGCTGCCGTCGTTGACCGCGCGCAGCGCGTTCCGCAGGCCCGGCGCGAGGAACGTGTCCGGCGCGCCGCCCACCCGGACGCCCGCGGCGGCCGCGGCGTCGAGCATGCGCGCACCGGACGCGCGGTCGAGCGCCAGCGGCTTCTCGTTGTAGACGTGCCGGCCGGCCGCGATCACGTCGGCCGCGACCAGATCGTGCGCGGCGGGAACGGTCAGGTTGACCACCAGCTCCACGTCCGGGTGCGTGATCGCGGTGGCCACGTCGGTGCCCAGCGGTACGCCGTACAGCGCGGCGACCTCGGCCGCGCGCGTGACGTCGAGGTCGGCGCAGGCGACCACGCGCACGTCGTCCGGGTAGCCGGCGAGCGTGGGAAGGTACTGGTGACTGACGTTGCCGCAGCCCACCACCGCGACCCCGACCGGCCCGCTCATGCCGGACTCCCCTCGAAGCCGCGGTTCCGGCGTGGTCGGCGCTGCGCCGATGATTCGCTCGCAAGCTCGCTCATGCCGGATTCCCTTTCGCGCTGCGGTTGCGGCGTGGTCGGCGCTGCGCCGATGATTCGCTCGCAAGCTCGCTCATCGCAGCGCCGCCGCGCTCGCGACCAGGGCGTCGAGCACGTCGCCGGCGCACCGGTCGAGCTCGACGATGCGCTGTGCGCCGGGGGCGGCGGCGAGCGAGGCCGCGATCGGCACCACGCCCTCGCCGACCGCGGTCATCGGCCCCTCCACGGTCGCGGGACCGTCCTTGACGTGCAGATATCGGACGCGATCACCGAGGCGGCCGAGCAGCGCGGGCACGTCGGCGCCGCCGGTCGCGGCCCAGTAGAGGTCGACCTCGAGCAGCACCTCGGGTGCCAGCCGGTCCGCGAGCACCTCCAGCGCGGTCCGGCCGCTGATCAGCGTGCCGACCTCCCAGTGATGGTTGTGGTAGCCGACCCGCAGGCCGAGGTCGCCGGCCCGGACCGCGGCCGCGTTCAGGCGGCGGGCGGTGTCCGCGACGGCGTCGGCGTCCGTGAACCGGTCGGGCGGCAGGTACGCCTGGATCAGCGTGTCCGTGCCGAGCACCGGCGCGGCGGCGAGCGCGGCGTCCGCGTCGTCGCCGAGCACGTCGGTGTGCGCGCTGCACACGGACAGCCCGGCCGCGTCGAGGTCGGCGCGGAGCGCGTGCGGGTCGCGGTGTGCCTGGAACGGCTCGACGGCGCCGTACCCGGCGTCGGCGAGCGCGCGGAGCGTGCCGGGCCGGTCCTCGGCGAGGCGGTCCCGGACGGTGTAGAGCTGGACGGCGAGGACGCTGCTCAATGAGACTCCTTCGGGCGCCGGAGGTTTTTCGAGTCTCGCCGAGTCCGGCCGGTACGTCTAGATCTTTATCGATGCGTTCGTGGTGTCACTGTAAGTAGTCACCGCATCGCTACGCGTTTCGGCGGCGCATCCTCCGTTCGATCACGACCCCCTCCCCCCTTTATGCCGATATTTCCGGACTTGGTGGCCGGGACGGTACGGGGCGATCGAAAGTCGCGGAGCTGCACGACCGACGGCGGCTTGTCAAGGTCATGCCTGACGGGCCGAGGGTGACCTACCGTTCTGCGACGGCCCGGATCTCACCCCACGACCCCGCGCCGCCCGACCGCAGAAGGGCCACCATCCCGATGAAGACCCGCGTGCTCGCCGGTACCGTCCACGACCTGCCGATCGAGGCCCGAGCCCTGATCGCCGGCACCGTCACCGCCCTCTGCGGCATGCTCGCCGGCGCCCTCCTGCTCAGCGCCTACCTCTTCCCCGGCCTGCACGGCCCCGCCCGCCAGGCCGCCGAACTCACCGCCGCCCTCACCCTGCTCGCCGCCGCCCCGATCGTCTGGTTCCGCGTCCTCCCGCGCCTGCGCTGGCTGGGCCTCCCCGCCGTGGCGCTGCTGCCCGCGGTGTTCGCCCTCTACCTGGGTGTCCGGCTCTAGGTGTGCCGTCCCCGGATGTGATCCTTCATCGCGGAACAGCACGACGGCCCGATGGGGTTCTGGGGCACGATCAACGCGTGGGCCTGGATCGGATCGTCGGATCGTTCGTGGTGGAGGTCGGCTTTCGTCAGGCGTGGCCGTTCCTCGGCTTGGCCGACAACCGCCCGGCGGTTGCCCGAGAGACACGCCTCTACATCGATTCCACCTGGACCATCACGACGGCAACAGCTGTCGCGGGCGGGGCCGACGAGGGCCTGGCCTGGCTGACCGCGGCCATTGCGATGAACGGGGAGACCATTCACACCGCCCGGGTGGATGACGGCGTCCTGGCGTTGACGACGATCTCGGGAATCGAACTCGTCGTCTCGAACGAGCCGCAGCCCTACACCGCCGGCGAGCCATGGCGCCTGTCCGGCTGGCGCGACGCCGCGTACTGACGGGCCCGGCGAACCGGCCGGCACGGCGGCACGGAGCCGATCCGGAACCGGTCAGCGGCGAACCGGATAGCGCAGGTGGAGCACCCGGTTGCCGGGGAGCACCACGTCCGGGTCCGCCAGGAGGTGCTGCGCGCCGACCGCGCCGAAGTAGCGCCTGCCGGAGCCGAACACCACGGGGACGACGTCCATGCGCACCTCGTCGACCAGGCCGGCGGCGAGTGCCTGGCCGCCGACGTCGCCGGCGGCGACCTCGACGACGCGGTCGCCGGCGAGTTCCCGCGCCTTCGCCACGGCGGCCTCGATGCCGTCGACGAAGTGGAACGGGGCCTCGGGGTTCCAGCCGTCGGGCATCGGCCGGTGGGTCACGACGACCACGTGCTCGACGCCGCTGGGCGGCTTGCCGTCCCAGCCGTCGGTCAGGTCGAAGACGCGGCGGCCGGCGATCGTCACCCCGATCGAGTCCCAGTACGGCCGGGTGTAGTCGTGGGAGGCCCGCGACACCGTCAGCACGCCGCTGTCGTCGAGCGGGACCTCGCCGTTGGACAGCCAGTCGAACAGCGGTCCGGGCTGGTCGTGCTCGTCCGCGATGAAGCCGTCCACCGACACCGCGCCGTACATGACAACCTTGCCCACGGGGGCTCTCCTCTGCTCGAAGGTGGCCCTCACGCTAACGCGTCGTGAGCTGCCGCTCTTGTAGAAAATCAATCGGCCGGCAGCGACCAGCCGTCCAGCGTGTGGCCGGGATGCTCGCGCAGGAACCGCCGCCGGACCTCGACGTACCGGGTGGGGGTGAGCCCGGTGAACGCCCGGAACTCGTGGCCGAAGTGGGCCTGGTCGAAATAGCCCGCGCCACCGGCGAGCTCGCCCCAGTCGATCGGCCCGGCGGGGTCGATCGCGAACACGGTGGCGGTGAAGCGGTGCGTGCGGGCCAGCCGCTTCGGCGTGACGCCGACGACCTCCTTGAACCGCCGTGCCAGTTGAGTGCCGCTGACCCCGGCCGCCTCGCTCAGGCCGCCGATCGACACCGCGCCGGCGGCCGCCGCGATGACGCCGCTCGCGTGGCGGACCAGCCCCAGGCCGGCGGTCCCGCGCAGCCGCCGCATCAGCTCCTCCTCGAGCAGCGTCAGCATCTCCTGCGGCCCGGCCGCCGAGGCCAGCCGGTCCCGCAGCTCGGCGACGGCGGACCGGCCCCAGACCTGCTCCACCGTCACCGGCCGGTCGCACAGCTCGGCCGCGGGCATCGGCAGGAACGGAGCCAGGCCCCACGCCTTGACGTGTGCGCCGACGGACCGGGTCCGGGCCGGGTAACCGAACTGCCACGCGCGGGTGGGCGTGGTGACCACGCAGCCGTCGGCGTACTCGGCCGGCTCCGCGTCGATGCCGGCGCGAATCCGGAACGGCGCCCCGAGGTTGATGATGAGTAGCGCCGACGGCGCTGGCGGCAGCGTCAGCCGGGCGTACGGCGCCGTGCCCTCCAGGTAGTAGAGGTCGTCGATCAGCCCGTCGAGCGGCGGTCGCGGCACTCTGGAGAGGTACTTCACGCCCGACAGCATCGCGGACGGCCCGCCGGCCTCGCGCGCCGGGGAGGTTTCCGCCTGTCAGGCCGGGATCCGCGCGGGGGAGAGGGCTATTCATGGGATGTTAGCGTGGGCGGGTGCAGACCAGTCGGCGGGCGGAATACGCGGCGGCCACACGCCAGGCGATCATCGCGGCGTCGCGGGAGTTGTTCCTGGCCAAGGGGTATGTGAAGACCACGGTCAACGAGATCGCCCGGACGGCCCGGGTGGCGCCGGCCACCGTGTACGCGGTCGGTGGCGGGAAGCAGGACCTGCTGCGGACCGTGATCCAGGACGGTACGGCGAATCTGCCGTGCGGCCCGCTCTTCGCGGCGAGCGTGGGCGCGGCCGGCGAGCCCGATGAGGTGCTGCAACTGGTCGTGCACGCGACCCGTGAGGCGTTCGAGGCGTGGGCCGACCTGATGCGCGTGGTCACGGACACCGCACCGCACGAGCCGGCCGCGGCGGAGAGCCTGCGGGTGGCGCAGGAGGGCCTGCGCAGCGGGCTGGCGCTCGGGGCGCGCCGGCTGGAGTCGCTCGGCGCGCTGCGGCTGGGCGTCGACCAGGCCACCGACGTGCTCTACTACTACCTCGGCACCACCTCCTGGTCCACGCTGACCGGCGACAACGCGTGGACCTTGGACCGCGCGGAACGGTGGCTGCTGGTCGCGGTGCGCACGGCACTGCTCTGACCGATGAGCGGTGCCCACGCCGATCACCGCCGATGCCGGGTGGCGGTGCCGATCGGCGATCACCGCCGGTCGCGCGCGAGGTCGGTCAGCGAGTGCTCTCGCGTACCGTGATGACGGGTTTCTGGGGGTTCTCGGGCTCGTCCGGGGTGCCGTGCACCAGGCGGAGCAGGCGGCGGGCGACCGCCTCGCCGAGGAGGACCGGGTCGCGGTGCACCGCGGTCAGGGACGGTCGCAGCGCCGTGCAGACGGGGGAGTCCTCCACGGTCGCCACCGCGACGTCGTCCGGGATGGCGAGGCCGGCGGAGCGCAGTTCGTGGACGCCCGCGACGGCCAGCACCTCGTTGTCGAAGATCAGCGCGTCCGGCCGGGCCGGCGCGGTGAGCAGCCGGCGGGTGGCGGTCCGGCCCTGCGCGTCGCCGTAGTCGGTGCCCAGCACGTCCATCGGCGCCCGGGCGGCGCCCGCCGCGCGGCGGAACGCGGTGACGCGCCGGTGCACGTGCAACAGCTCGCCGGGGCCGCTGACGTAGGCGAGCCGGCGCCGGCCGGTTTCCAGCAGGTGGCCGACCAGCAGCGTGATCGCCTCGCCGTCGTCGACGCTGACGCACGGGATCAGGCGTTTCGGGTCCGGTCCGCCGGCCAGCACCGCGGGCAGGCCGGCGTCGCGCAGCGCGGTGGGGCGGGGGTCGCCGCGGCGCAGATCGCTGATGATCACGCCGTCGACGCGGCGCTCGTCGCCCCAGCGGCGCAGCACGGTCAGTTCCTCGGCCATCGATCGGGTCATGTGGAACAGCAGGCCGTAGCCGGCACCGCCGAGCACGGCCTGCGTGCCGGCCAGCAGCCGCAGGTAGAAGCTCTCGGTGCCGAACTCGCGCACGTCCCGGGTGAGCGCGAAGCCGATCGTCATGGACGCGCTGCCGGAGAGCGTGCGGGCCGCGTGGTGCGGCGACCACTGGAGTTCCTCGGCGAGCGCCAGCACCCGCCGGCGGGTCTGCTCGGAGACGCCGGCGCGCCCGTTCAGCGCGAGCGAGGCGGCGGTCTCCGAGATGCCGAGGCGGGCGGCGAGGTCCTTCAACGTCGGGCGTGCTCTGCGCGGCATGGTGGTCCCACCGTACCGACATCGACGGATTGCGATCGTTTCAACCCGGCGGTAGGTTGAGGGACGATCCGGGCACCGTCACATGCGTCGCGCGCGGTCGTCGACCACGTGCTTGGGCAGGCGCATCATCACCTGTCTGAGGAAGGCCATGACACGCAAGCTGCTCGCGATCGGCGCGGTCCTCGCCGCCGCCATCGCCTCCGTCCTCCTGATCGTGCCGCCCGCGTCCGCCGCGGTCGGCCTGCACGTCAGCGGCACCGACATCGTCGAGGCCAACGGCCAGAAACTGATCATGCGGGGGATCAACCATCCGCACGTGTGGTACACCGGCCAGACCCGCGCGTTCGCGGACATCAAGGCCACCGGCGCGAACACGGTCCGCGTGGTGCTCGGCACCGGCAAGCGGTGGGGCCCGTCGAACGACGTGGCCGACGTGATCGCGCTGTGCAAGCAGAACCGGCTCATCTGCGTGCTCGAGGTGCACGACACCACCGGGTACGGCGAGGAGGCCGCGGCCGCGTCGCTGGACGAGGCGGTGAACTACTGGATCGGCCAGCAGGCGGCACTGGCCGGCCAGGAGAGCTACGTCGTGATCAACATCGGCAACGAGCCGATCGGCAACGTCGACGCGGGACAGTGGACCGCCGCCACGGCCGCCGCCGTGGCGAAGATGCGCGCCAACGGCTTCGAGCACCTGCTCATGGTGGACGCGCCGAACTGGGGCCAGGACTGGCAGTACACCATGCGGGACACCGCGCAGACCGTGCTCGACGCGGACCCGCACGGCAACACCGTGCTGTCGATCCACATGTACGCGGTGTTCAACACGGCACAGTCGATAATCAACTACCTGGACGCGATCGCGGCGAAGGGCTGGCCGCTGGTGATCGGCGAGTTCGGCTGGCAGTTCGCCGCCGGCGAGGTCGACGACGCCACCATCCTGGCGGAGGCGCAGCGGCGCGGTCTCGGCTACATCGGCTGGTCCTGGTCCGGCAACACCGACCCGATCCTGGACATGGTGCTCGCCTTCGACCCCGCGCAGATCACCACGTGGGGCGAGCGGATCATCAACGGGCCGAACGGCATCAGGGCCACCTCCCGCGAGGCGTCGGTCTACGGCGGCACCCAGCCCACCACGCCGTCCACCCCGTCCACGTCGCCCTCCACCTCGCCGTCACCCGGCGGGCGCGGGTGCACCGCGGTCTACGCCACGGCCGGACAGTGGCAGGGCGGCTTCCAGGGCGACGTCACCGTGACCGCCGGCGCGGCACCCATCACCGGCTGGACGGTCACGCTGTCGTTCCCGAACGGACAGTCGGTCACCCAGGCCTGGAACGCCACCGTCACGGGTACGGGCGCCACCGTCACCGCACGGAACGTCTCCTACAACGGCGCGCTCGCCGCCCGCGGCACCGCGTCGTTCGGCCTCCTCGGCTCCTGGACCGGCACGAACGGCGCCCCCGCGGTGGCCTGTACCGCGAGCTGACGGCCCGGCGGGCCGGGGTCGCCCGATCATCCCGGCCCGCCCTGCCCGCGGCGCCGATCTGACCTGCGGATCTTCGGGCACAGCGTGCGCACGACGGCACGGAAGGGTGTGCGCGATCGCGCGGGCCGGCGTGACCGAGTTCGTCGCCGCGCCGTTCGGCGACGGTGAGCGGCGGCGGCGCGCGCTCGATCTGCCCGGGGCCCGCGCGCATTGACCGCGGCGGTCATCATGGCTGCATGGTCCACGCTGACGTGTTGCGGCCGCCGCGGTACCGGGTGGACCGGCGGTTCGTCCTGTGGCGGACGCTGCGGGCGGCGATCGGGGCGGTGGTCGTGCTCGTACCGCTCGGGGCCGTCTATCTGCTCGTCGACGTCACCCGGCCGTGGATCGGTCCGGTGTGGCTGGTGCTCGACGTGGTCTACCTGATCGGCATCGCGGTCACGCCGGCCTGGCGCTACCGGGTGCACCGGTGGGAGGCGACCGGCGACGCGGTCTACGCGCTCGAGGGCTGGCTGACCCGCAAGTGGCAGATCGTGCCGATCTCGCGCATCCAGAGCATCGACACGGAGATCGGGCCGATCCAGAACCTGCTCGGCCTCGCCACGATCAAGGTGACCACCGCCTCGTCCGAGGGTGCGATCTCGATCGAAGGGCTGGACCGGGAGACCGCGGAGGCCACCGTGGACCGGTTGCGCGCGGTCACCGCGGCCACGCCGGGCGATGCCACGTGAGCGACTGGCGGCGGCTGAGCACCCGGCTGGTGGCGGTCGACCTGATCAGGGCCGTGCTGTCATCCGTACCCGGATATCTGGGCATCGTCGTGTTCGGCGACGACGGCCCGGTGTGGCCGCTGGTCGGCGCGTCCGTGGCCGGCGTGCTCCAGGCCCTGTTCGACCTGGTACGGGTGCTGACCACGCGGTACCGGGTGCTGGACGACCGGGTGGAGCTGCACAGCGGCCTGCTGGCGCGGCGGCGGCGCACCGTCGCCCGGGACCGCATCCGCAGCGTGGACACCACGGCGAAGCTGCTGCACCGGCCGTTCGGGCTGCGCGTGGTGCGGATCGGCACCGGCGAGCAGCAGTCGTCGTTCACGCTGGACGCGCTCGACCACCGCGCCGCCACCGGGCTGCAGCGGGACCTGCTGCACCAGCCCGACCCCGATGCCGGGGCCGACGCCGTGCCGGAGCCCGAGGGCGACGTCATCGTCCGGCTGCGCCCGGCCTGGGTGCTGATCAACGCGGTACGCGTCTGGGCCGTGCTCGCCGCCGTCGGCCCGGTCTTCGGCGCCTACTGGTTCCTGCGGCTGTTCGGCGTCGACCTGCTGGACACCGGCGAGCGGATCTACGCCGCGCTCGGGCTCGGGCCGGTCGCCACCGCCGCGCTGGTGCTCGCCGTCGCGTACCCGGCCGGCGTCGCGCTCCAGGCCGGCGCGTTCCTGGCGGAGAACTGGCGGTTCACGCTGGTTCGGGACGGCCACACGCTGATCACCCGGCGCGGCCTGCTGGACACGCACACCGCGCAGCGCGACGACCGGCGGGTGCGCGGCCTCGCGTTCCGGGAACCGCTGCTCTGGCGCCCGCTGCGGCTGACCGAGACGCTGCTGATCACGACCGGCCTGCGCGGCGTCGGCGAGGCCGGCTCTGCCACGCTGCTGCCCAGGGTGCGGCGCGCGGAGGCCCGCGCGGTCGCGGCCCGGGTGCTCCCCGACGGGCACCGGCCGCTGGAGGCGAGCCCGCACCGGCATCCGCGCGGCGCGCTCACCCGCCGCCTGATCCGCGCGGTCGCCGGCCCGATGATCATGTCCGGGGTGCTGTTCGGCTTCGGGCTCAGCGGCGCGATCCCGGACCGGTGGTGGCCGCTGCCGCTGACGCTGCTGCCGCTCACGCTGGTGCTCGCGGTCGCCGGCTACCGCGCGCTCGGGCACGCCGTGGCCGGGCCGTACCTGGTGCTGCGCCGCGGCGCGCTCACCCGGCTCACGGTGGCGCTGCGCCGGGACGCGGTGATCGGCTGGACGCTGCGGCAGTCGCTGTTCCAGCGGTGGGGCGGCCGGATCACGATCGGCGTCTCCACCGCGGCGGGCGACCGTTTCTACCACACCGAGGACGCGGGTACGGATCAGGCGATCGCGTTCATTCGGCAGGCGACGCCGGAATTGGCCGCCCAATTCGCCGAGTGTGTCCAGGCCGAACGGAACACCCCATCCGAAGCGGCCACCACCTGCTGAAACGCTCCGCGGCGAAGGACAGCACATTCGTGGTACGGGTGACATCCGTTCGCGGTACCGGTGGCCCGCTCGGATCATTCCGATCAGGATCGCGCGCGTGATACCACGGTGCTCAATCGATTCCGACGGACGGATGATCTCGCATGGGCACTGTTCCGCAGGACATGGACCCGGCGTCGCGATGCGCGACCCGGCTCGCCGAGGCCGTGCTGCCGGACGAGGCCGCGATCGCCGCGGACCTCACCGCACGGTACGGGGCCGGCGGCCACGCCCGCCGCGAGCTGCTCCGGCCCGCCCGGGCCGGCACCGGCACCGCCGGCGGCGACACCGCCCTCGCGTTCGTGCGGCTGCTCGAATCGCTCGACGGCGCCCAGGCCGCGCTGCGCGTCGTCCTCGCCGACCCGCTGGTGGCGAACCCGATCGCGGTCGCCAACCTGCTGGTCGCCTGGCGCATGTGCCGCAACGACCGGACGCGCCGGTTCGCGCCGCCGCGCGGCATCGACGCCGGCCTCGCCGCGCGCGTACAGAGCGGCGCGGAGAGCCTCTGCCTGGAGCAGGAGCGCCGCGGTACGCCCCCGGCCACCTCGATCGCCCGCACCGAGCTCGTGATCCGGGTGCTGGTGGACTCGCCGGAGGAGGCGCGCGCGTTCCTGGACGCGATCGCGCCGCGCCCCCGCCGTGGCTGGCTCGGCCGTGGGCGCGGCTGACCCGCGCGCCGCCGGACACCCGGCCTGGGTGTCCGGCATGCCGGTCGTGCTCGTGCGACGGGTCAGCGGGCCGCGCCGACGGTGGCGGCGGCGATGAGTTCCATGGAGACCTGGAGACGATCGAGGCTGACGTTGTGCGCGATGGTGTCCTGGGGGGTGTGGTAGGGCGGCTCGAGCTTCCAGGGACCTTCCTCGGAGCGCCAGGAGAAGTTCGCGGCCGCGATGCCGGCATCGTGGAACGACTGGTGGTCGCTCATGCCGCGCTCGGTCACCGGGGAGAGGTGCGGGGCGTAGCCGAGGCGGCCCGCGGCGGCGGCGACCTCGTCCGTGGCCCGGTTCGGTTCGCCGGTGACGGACAGCCGCCAGTAGCGGGTGGCCTCGTCCCAGCTGGTGGCGACCATGTCATTCTGGAACACGGCGACGAAACGGTCGCGTTCGGCCTGGGGCAGCTGCGCGACGTAGTGGGCGGAGCCGACCAGGCCCTCCTCCTCCGCGCCCCACAGCCCGAACCGCAGCGTGGCGTTGACCGGCAGCCGGCGCAGCGCGCGGGCGATCTCCAGCGTGAGGACGGTGCCGGAGCCGTCGTCGTTCGCGCCCGGGGAGCCGACCACCGTGTCGTAGTGGGCGCAGACCATGACGATCGGTCCGGTGCCGTCCCCGTGCCGGAGCTCCGCGACCACGTTGTGCGAGGTCAGGTTGCGCTCGGCGGTGGTGGTGACGCGCAGTTCGGGCAGCCGGCCGGCGGCCAGCAGCTCGCGCAGCCGGTACTTCTGCGCCTGGCCGGCGCCGACCACCGGGATCGGCACGGTCTCGCCCAGCCACGGGCCGAACGCGGGCGCCTGCGAGTGGTCGAAGTGGTCGAAGTGCCCGAACACGATCGCGGCGGCGCCCCGGGCGACCGCCCGCCCGGCCAGCTCGGCCGGGTCGTCGTTGAACGGGTAGTCGATGATCACGATCTTCCCGGTGACGTCCTCGGGGTACTCGCCGGCACCGCCCTCGCCCCCGTCGACGACACCGGCGCTCACCGTGGTGCCCAGCACCCCGAACGGCGACGCGCCCACCTGCCAGCCCAGGTCCCCGGGGAGCCCGCCGGGCGCGTCGAGGGTGCCCAGATCCTTGTCCATGGCCGGGAACGGCTGCAGCATCGTGTCGTATCCGAGACCGTCCAGCACGCCGGCGAGGTGGTCGGCCGCGCGCCGCTCCGCGGCCGTCCCGCCGACCCGCGGGCCGATCTCCTCCGACAGGACCCGCAGGTCCGCCAGCGCCCGCCGCACCGACAGCTTCGTCATCACCTGCCGGTCCGCGGGCGTGAGCGCGGGCATCCGCACCGATCCGGGCCGCCGGTCACCGACCGCCCAGGCCGGCGCCGGCATCGCCAGCCCGGCCAGGCCTCCGGCCGCGATCGCGAGCAGCGCGCGCCGATCTACAGAGGATTCGTCCATGCCGTCTGAGACTAGGAGCGGTCGTGACGCCAGTCTATGGGCCGTGACATTGCGGATACACCGGCAACCGATCCGGGGCGGCCGGATCAGCAGCTTACCGCCAGTGAAGCGACGACGCCGGTGACGAGCCCGGTCGCGAACAGCCACTCCAGGGTGACGAGCTCCGACCATCGGCGGAGGCCGAGCTCCTCGTCGGTGATCGCGCCGCCGGATCGCACGACGGCCAGCACCCGGTGCAGATCCGCGACGACCGCGGCCCGGCGTGCCCGCCAGGGCGGGCCCAGCATGGCGAAGACCTCATCCGTGGGGCGCCGGGCGAAGCCGTCGCCGGCGCCGAGCAGTTCGCGGCGATTGTGCCAGGCGGCGCCGGCCCGTGACGCCACGGCCACGAGGAGCCCGGCGAGCAGGATCAGCCGGTTGGGCCACGTCACGGCGGACCAGAGAGCGGCGACGCCGGTGGGCGAGCAGACTCCGGCGGACTCGAGCATCCGGCCGAGGACGACGGCGATCAGCAGCCCGGTTCCGGCGGTGGCGAGCCGTACCACGGAGCGCCGCGGCTGCCGGAGCCGCCGATCCGGGTAGCCGGCGGCGCGCAACCGGTGCGCGGCGGCGCGGACATCGTCCGGACGGCATGCCAGGAGATGGCGGACCGCGAGCCCGTGCCGCTCGTACGCCGTGGCGATGTCCGGCCGGTTCCGCAGCACGTCGAGGAAGACTCCGGCGTGCCGGCCGACGATCTCCTTCGCGTACGCCTCGGCCTGGGTGAAGACGAAACGCTCGATCGCCGTGCTGCGGCAGAGGATGATCAGCGCGGTCCCGAACGCGAGTGACCCGGCCTGCATCAGCGGCAGACCGGCGAACGCGAGCAGCGCGGTGAAGACCGTCGTGAGGACGACGGTCCTGATCAGCGCGAGCCGGTGCTCCGCCGACCGGTCGACGTCCTCGTCGAAGACGGGATCATTCATGTTCGCCCGCCCGCCCGCGCCACCGGAGCGCCGTCGCCAGGCCCGCGGCCGCCGCAGCGCCGGTCAGCGGCAGTGTCCACCGTGGTGGTGCCGGTGTTGAGGCGGCGATCTGCCAACCCGCCGTCAGCGCCAGCCAGACCAGCGATGCGGCGAGTCCGGCGATCGGGACGGACAACCATCCGGGGATACGCCGCCGCGGCGCGGACGCGGTCGGCAACCGGCCGACGTACGCGGGGAGCAGCACGGCCGCCCATCCCAGCGTGACGATCACCGGTAGCCGCAGCGACGGCGACAGCGGCCAGGTGTAGCCGAGCGATTGGATCGCCGTCAGCACCACCACCAGCGCGCCGAGCACGGTGGTCTGGAGCAGCACGAGCTGTTCGGTGCGGTCGGTGAGTTCGTGCAGGCGGCGTTCGACGCGGCCGGCGGTCAGACGATCCAGTGGCTCGATCATGTCGAGAGCGGCACGAGCGCGCGGCAGTTCGTCGGCGGTCTCCCGTTCCAGACGCCGAGCCGCCCGCAGATCGGCCGTGAACGGTCCCCGCTCCAGGCACTCGTGCGGCCACCCGCGAAGGATCGCCTCCGCGTCCGTGCGCGCCGAGGTCACGGTCGCCGCTATGTCCCGCGTCTCGGCGTGGACGAGGGCCAGGCGAACACCGCGGCGCTGCAGGTTCTCGGCGACCTCGTCCACGGCGGAGTCCGGTGCGGGCGGCTCCAGCGCGATCAGCACGTCCGTCGCGGCGTCGCGGACCGCGCGGCGCGTGACGCCGGGGCGAAGGGCGTTCCAGCGGCGGTCCTGCGCCCGGATCTGAGCGACCGCCCAGAGGACGCCGGCGAGCATGGGCAGGGTGCCGTCGTGCGGCCACAACCAGCGGTCCACCGTCTCCCGCTGGTCGACGGAGACCAGCAGCACCAGGTGACGGTGCTCCGGACGGCCGGATTCCGGTGTGACCTCCCAGAACAGGACGCCCGTCGCGAGTTCGACGATCTCCGTCGCCGTCCCGCGTATCGAGGCGGGCAGGGCCTTCTCGGCCGCCGCCCGCCATGCGGCCGGATGGGCGTGCGCGGTCGGTACGTACTCCGCGACGTACACCCGGGCACGGCCGGTCGGGGCGCGCTCCCCGGACGGGGCGCCGAGCGCGCGGTCCCAGGCCTCGACGAGCGACGGCCAGCCGATCTCCTCCGGCCGGGGAAGGAGTCGTACGAGCACCGCGGTCGGGTTGCCGGGACGCACCTGGACCTCGAACCGGCCCGGTGGCGAGCCGCCGGACAGCCGGGTCCCGCCGAGGCCGACGGCGTCGGAACCGTGCATGCCGAACGCGGGTGTGCGGGCGGCGGCCAGCATCCGTCCCACCTCGGGGGCGTTCGGCGCGGGGAGACCGAGGGCGTACTCGTACAGCGATTGGTCCCTCAGCTCCACGGATTGTCCCTCCCCGCGGACGCTTCCTCGTCCGCCGGCGAGGCCAGCTGTTCCTGCAGCCTGTCCGCCAGCTCCACGGTTGCGGCGTGGAGCCGGTCCGGAATCGGTATCCGGCCGTCGGCCGGGTGCTCCTCCTCGTCCGGCGGCCGGTCGCCACGGTACGGGCTCAGCCGCGCCAGCCGCTGATGGGCGTCGTGGAGCAGATCGGCCCGGCGCTCGGTGAGCGCACGCCGGATCTGCCCGAGGTGTGCGTCCGCTTCCTCCCACTGCTCACGGGTCAGGGACCAGGAGGGGACCTGGCGCAGCGTGCGCAGCGTCCTGCTGGCCACCGTGCCGGCGGGCGGCGTGCTCATGAGCGTCTCCGATCGGCGGGTGCGACTGTGTTGACCACGATGAATCCGGACCAGGAGCTGAGCCGCTCGAACAGCACCGGAGAGGACGCCCTTGCCGCGCGGAGGGCGGTGGCGAGCGCCTCGGCGGGGCTGAGTCCCGCGCGCAGCGCGGGATACAGGAGGTCCATGACGTGCTGTGAGCAGGCGTCCTGCACCGGCCACAGCGAGAGCACGAGCGCGGAGGCGCCGGCGGCGAGGAAGGCCCGGCTGAAACCGACCAGTCCCTCGCCGTCGCGTAGCTGTCCGTGGGCACTGTCGCAGGCGGCGCAGACCACCAGGTCCGCACGAAGGTCGAGGCCGATGATGTCGTGCAGGCTCAGGAACGGATCGTTGTCCTGCGCATCCGGGTCCGGCGAGAGCAGGATTCCGGAGTACAGCGGCTGGCGTTCGTCGATCGACGCGTGCGCCGCGATGTGCAGCAGGCGCGCGTCCCCGCTGTGCGCGCGGAAGGCCGCCGCGGTCGCCCCCGGACCGACGAACGTCCTGGCGCCGGGGAACAGCGCGGCTGCCTCCTCCACCTCGTCCCGGGCGGCCGGCAGGTCGGCGTAGCCGCCCGATGGTCGTTCGGCGGCGAATCCGGCGAACGGCGTGCGACCACCCGGCCGGGCGGCCGCGCCGAATCGGACCATGGTGGTCGCGGACGGCACCGACCAGGTCACGAAGTCGTCCACCAGACGGCCGGTGCCGACCGGCAACGCCGCGAACGGTACGTAGGCCAGCCGGCCTCCGGCGGAGAAGACGAGCTGGGTGATGCCGGGGCTGAGCCGGGCGAGCACGGGCTCGAGCAGCCACTCCGCGAGCCGCCGAAGCTCCTCGGCGGGCTCGGGGCCGCCGCGGGCCCGCAACGCGGTGATGGCCGCGTCCAGGGTGTGCAGAACGGTCGCGCTGGGCGTCCCGAGTCGCCGAAAGGCCCGGGACGAGGCGGTCAGCACCCACAGGAACACGGACTCGCCGGTGGCCTCGTAGATCACCAGCGCGGTCCGCTCGTCGAGCCGGTCCTGTGCGTCGCGCATCGAGCACACCGGACTCTCCGGGTCCGGCAGTCTCGGCGGCAGCCCGGAACGGATCTCGGCTCGCAGCCGCTCGAGTGCCTGCTCCGTCTCGGCGAGCCGGCCCCGCAGCGCGGTGGCGAGTGCGTCCTCCTGACAGGAGAGCGCGGCCACATTCCGGGCCAGGGTCGCGGCGCGACGGTACAGGCGGGTCTCTCGCTCGCGAAGCGCCCGCACCGGCGGCGGCAGCGTCTGCGCTGCGGTGCCGCGGCGGGCCAGCAGGTCGGCCAGCGTACGCGCCCGGATGCCTTCGGCGGCCTCGAACGCGAGCGCGTCGTCGCCGTCGCGTCCCCGCCGGAACGTGACCTCGATCAGCGACCGGTAGGCCTCGGTCGACTCCGCGAAGAACGTCTCCAGGCCGGGCTCGTCGGCGGCCCCGAGGCGGTGCCGTTCGCTCACCGCGATCGCCGACCGGTACTCCCGGATCGCGCCGTCGAGGTCACCACGTCCGGCGGCCAGGTCACCGAGAGCGGTGTGCACGCCGGTCCGCTCGGCGAGCCACGGTGAGATCCGATCGCAGATCTGCTCGGCGTATCGCACCATCAACGCGGCGCGGTCCAGGTCGTCCATCGCCGCATAGGCCGCGGCGGCCACCAGATAGGCGGCGATGAACTGCCGGCCGCCGCGTGCGCCGTCGGGGTGGCCGGAGATCGTCTCCCGGATCGTGGCGAGAGCCCGGTCCGGTTCGTCGCGTGCGAGCCACAGGTGAGCGAGGTGCTGGCTCAGGACGACGCTGAGCGGCGCTCGGGGCGCATGCGTGCGGCATATGGTGAGGGCTTCCCGCAGCTCGGCCTCGGCCGTCTCGTGATCGCCGGTGCGTAACAGCATCGCGGCGTGATTGCTGAGAGCGCCCGCGAGCATCATGGAATCCGGCACTGCCGTCCGCATCATGCCGAGCGCCGCGGCCCGGTGCCCGGCGGCCGATTCGTACTGGCCCATCTGTGCGTAGACCTCGCCGAGGTTCCCGCGGCAGAGTGCCGCCAGGAGGGTGTTCCCCGGGATCGTGCCGTCCCGCTCCATGGCTTCCACGTCCGCCCACTGCCCCTGGCAGAGGCGTAGCGCTTCGGCGAGATGGCCGGCACCGAGATGGTGGAAGGCCAGATTGCCACGCAGTCCGGCGACGGCGGTCCTGGTCAGTCCGGGCAGCTCGAGCGCCTCACGGGCCGCGGCGAGCGCGCCGTCGATGTCGCCCATCGACTGACGGGTCAGTGACAAGGCCGTCAGCGCCTGGGCGACCCGCTCCGGGCCGGCGCCGATCGCACGGGTGATCCGGACGGCTCGCTGGAGCCGCGCGTCGGCGTCGGCGAACTCGCCGGTTGCCTCCAGCACCGCACCGAGGGCGGTGAGCGCGTCGGCGACGGCTTCCGACCCGTCGGGGAAGAGCGCCTCGTACTGACGAAGGGCCGATTCGACCTGCACCCGTGCCGCTTGCGGACGGCCGAGCACGATCTCGACGCGGCCGAGGGCGAGCCGGACCCCGGCGCGATGCACCGCCCACATCAGCCGGACGGCCTCGTTCGCGAAGCGTGGCGGACCGCTCTCGAGGATGTGCATCGCGTCCCGGTAGAGCTCTCGCGCCTGGTCGATCTCGTACCGGTCGAGCCGCGACGTCGCCTGTCCGGACAGTTCGGCCACCCGGTCGAGGTGCCGCGACCGGGCGCGGATCATGGCCGTCCCGGGTGCCCGGGTGGCAGCGCGGGACGTGCCGGGACCGGCGGGGCCCCGTGGATCTGAGGGTGCGGCGCGACCGGAGGAAGGAAGCCCGGCGGGAACGGCCGGCCGAACATCAGGGCCGAGATGGCGACGGTCAGCCAGGGGATCCACGGACCGCGCAACATCATCGGCGGAGTGCCCTCGAAGTGCATGACGACGGACCAGTCTCCCAGGTCGGGCTGCATGGAGACCAACGAGCGGAGTTCGCATGATCGCCACTGATTCTCGATCATCACCAGGAGCC
Organism: Catenuloplanes atrovinosus; assembly: GCF_031458235.1. NCBI lineage: Bacteria > Bacillati > Actinomycetota > Actinomycetes > Micromonosporales > Micromonosporaceae > Catenuloplanes > Catenuloplanes atrovinosus. Next base: position 2,436,066 of record NZ_JAVDYB010000001.1, read on the forward strand.
GCTGGTCGGTGATCGCCACCGGTGCCGTCCCGAGCGGACGCCACTGCGGCCTGGCCTGCTGCTCCGCCCGTCGCCGCTTCCGTGCGTCGTTGGCCGCGCCGGCCAGCATCCCGGCGGCCACGAACATCAGGCCGCCGCCGAACATGTAGCCGCCGGTACTGTATTCGACGTCCATGCCATGAAACGCGCTCACATCGGCCGCGAGTGCGCCGAACTGCGACTCGCCCGGCCGCGTCATAATGCTCGGACTGATGGCATATGGGCGCCCGCCCCTATTGACCACCTCAATCAGAGAATTCATGGCGGCCCATCCACGCTGCGCTTCCAGTGCTTCCGCTTGAGCGCGTTCCCTCGTTGACACCAGCACCTCCGGAATCGTCATGCGCGGTGAATCGTCGCATCGATTTCCATGATCCATCCATGGTGCTCAACCATTTGCGACGAGGATTGACCGATCGGTCGTCCCGGCGCACTGATCGTTGCGCTCGGACCTCGATTACGGCGACTCCGTTCCGCCCGCGGCCGGGCTAGCTTCTGACGGGGACGGGCCACGACAATCGACGTGCCGGGAGGCGTGGTGGCGGAGAAGGTCGCGGTACGACGGGCCGGTGACCTCGGCCCGGCACCGCCGAGGCGGATTCGCCGGGGGACCTACGGTGCCCCGGAAGGCTCAACCCGTCCGCCGGTTCCCGCCGATTTCCGTGCCGTCATCGGCCATCTTCCGGCACGTGCTCAGGCATTGTCGCGAGAGCCATTCATCGGTCACCCGGTCCCGTTCCTCGCTGATTCGTGCGTATGTCGGACGGTGGATCCGGGCGCGATCGGCAGCATCGCCACGACAGAGTCGTGGTGCTATCCGACGGATTATCGAACGCTGACCGTGACGAGCGGCACGGGAGCATCAGTCGTGCCCGATGCCGCCACGGACCGGGCGCTCACCTGCCGCCGTGTCGCCATCGGCGAGTGGTGAGGATCGGAGGCGGTCGTGAACGATGAGGGACTCTTCCGCGCTCTCGGCGGTCGAGACGCATACGACGTGCTCGGCGTGCCGCGCGGCGCCACCCGCGACGAGATTCTGCGAGCGAAGCGGGAACGGCAGCTGCAGGCCCATCCCGACCTGCACGGCAGCGACACGGGCGACGCCGACTCCAAGCTGATCAACATTGCGGCCGCGATCCTGGCGGATGACCGCGTCCGCGCCGACTACGACCGCTGGAGCGGCCGGGGCACCGCGTCGCAGGCGGCTTCGGCCACCGCGCCGTCCGCCTGGGACGCGGGAGTGCCGGGTACCGCCGCGCCCGTACCGGGTCATGGCGGCCCGCCCGGGCCCTTTCCACCGGTGTTCGGGCCGCGGCCGCCCGCGCCACCGGCCTGGGCCGGCCCGGCGATGCCGGGCTCGTCCATCCCGGCGGGCCCGATGGCCATGCCCGCCTACCAGCCGTCGCCGTCGGCGGCGTCACGGCCGTCCGCGCCGGCGATCGCCGGCCTGGTCATCCTGGTGCTGCTGGTGTTGTGCTGTGGCCCCGGTCTCTGCATGCCCTTCCTGCAACGGTGACCGAGCGGTACGTCAGGCGAGCAGCTTCTCCCGCATGGTCCTGCCGGGGTTGAACTGGCCGACGACCTGCTGACCGGTGGGGAGGTACACGTCGACGGTGTTGTTGCGGCGCATCAGCTCGCGGACCGGCTGCGGCAGCGGGGGCTCCTGCGGCATGGCGGCGCGGACGTCGGTGGCGCACTGGATGAGGCGGTCGGCGAGCATGGCGGAGTCGGCGTCGACGCGGACACGGCCGAACTCCCAGCCGCAGATGAGCAGGTCGAGCGTCTCGAAGAGGTGGGTGAGCGTGGCGTAGGAGTCGGTCACGTCGACGAAGCGGCCGGCGTTGCGGCCGATGGCGGTGGCGGCGGCCTGGACGTGGACGTACGGGTGGAAGCTGCACGGCAGCGCGAACAGCGGCCACTGCAGCGCGTGCCCGGCCTCCCTCCACAGCGGCCGGTAGTTGCGGCGGTCGACCAGCATGCGGTGGCCGGTGCGCCGGTAGATGTCGGCGCACTGGGCGGCCAGCGCGTCGTTGGCGGTGTCGGCGAACTCGCGCAGGATGGTGGCGGCCACCATCAGGCCGTCGTCGCCCTGCAGGTAGGGGCCGACCGCGGCGGCCTGGTCCGGGAAGCGGCCCTGCACGTGCGCGCCGAGGCCCTGCCGGACCTGCGCGAGCAACGCGGCCTGCTGGCCCGCGTCGTGCTGCACCTTCCGCTTTCCCAGACCGAAAAGTCGCATGTGCCCTCGTTTCGACCGCGCCCGCCAGACGCGGCAATGCTAACGAAGATCACACGGGACGGTCGCGGCGCGGGTGCCCGTTCCCTCCGGCGAGGTGCGGCAACGGGCACCCGGCGGCTCAGGCCGTGACCAGCGGGCGCGCGACCACGGCCGCGTAGAGCTGCTCCGGGGTCAGCGACGCGTACCAGGGCGCGCCGGGCGCCCGCTCGTAGCGCTCCATCGAGATCAGGAACGCGAACGCGTAGCCGGTGCTGAGCGCCACGAACGCGCCCGCCCAGGCCGCGATCGCCACGTGCTCGCCCTGGGCGAGGCGCACCACCGCGAGCGTGAGCACGGCCAGGTTGGCCAGCGCGTACAGCCGGTAGATGTTCTTCAGGCCGGTGCTGGACGCGCGGTCGGTGCGCTTGACCGTGACGCCGAACTTCCGCTCGTTGCCGGCGATCGCCTTCAGCGCCGAGATCATCGGTACGGTGTCCGCCACCGCGAACGCCTCGCTGTGCAGCAGGTGGTAGTGCCCGCGGCCGAACAGCACCACGATCCACACCGACACGACCGTGAACGCCAGGAACGCGAAGCCGTACCGGCTGTACGGCCCGGTCACCGGCGCCACCCCGGTGATCAGCGCGGCGAGCGGCGCCAGCAGGTACAGCACCCGCATCGGCCCCTGCAGGTGCGTGATCATTGCGCTGAAGTAGTTGAGCCGTTGCCAGCCGGTCAGCCCGCGCACGCGCAGCGGCGAGTCCGGGTGCCGGAACAGCAGGCGCAGGCTGCCCGCGGCCCACCGCCGCCGGGTGCGGTAGTACTCGCGCAGGTTCTCCACCTCCAGGCCGTACGCCAGCGGCTCGCGCAGGTACACCGACCTCCAGCCGCGGGCGTGGATGCGCAGCGAGGTGTGGATGTCCTCGGTGGGCGTGTCCGGCGCGAACCCGTCCGTGGAGTCCAGCGCGGCGCGGCGCAGGATCGCGGACGTTCCGGTGTAGATCGCGCTGTTGGTGTAGTTCTTGGTCGGCTGGATGCCGCCGTAGAACATGCCCTGCTCGTGCCAGCCGCCGCGCCGGTACGTGAACGACTCCTGGTTGTAGAAGCTCTGCGGCGACTGCACGAACCCGACCCGCGGATCGTCGAAGTACCCGATGGTCCGCTCGATGAACTCCGGCAGCGGGATGTGGTCCGCGTCCAGCGTGACCACGAACTCCGCGTCCGTGAAGCGCAGCCCGTTGTTGAGGTTGCCGGCCTTGGCACCCTCGTTCGTGGTCCGGGCCACGTAGCGGGCGCCGTGCCGCGCGGCCATCTCGCGCACCTCCGGCCGGTCGCCGTCGTCGAGCACCAGCACGTTCCGCACGCCGCGCACCCGGACCGCGCCGATCACGGTCGGTTCCAGCACCAGCGGCGGCTCGTTCGCGGTCGGGATCAGGATGTCGACGGTGCTGACGACCTCCGGGACGGTACGGGGTTCGGCGCTGGCCGCGCGGCGCAGCGTGAGCATGAAGCACACCGAGGTGAGCACGCCGAACAGCTCGATCAGCCAGGCGACCGGGCCGTACCAGACGGTCCAGTCGACGACCGCGGTCCGCCACACGGCGAACGCGGCGGCGAGCGCGAGGAACGTCCAGAACAGCGCCGGGAACCAGCGCGGGTCACGGTGGACGATCACGAAGGGTCCTCCTCGATCACGGTACGGGCGACCCGGCGCGCCTCCGCGCGCACCGGGTCCAGGAAGCGCGGGCTCAGCCGCAGCACCGCCGGCAGCAGCCGCGCCTCGGCCAGCGCGCCGTCGGCGTACGGCAGCGCCAGCCCGGCGATCGGCAGCCGCTCGGCGACGGTGACCTCGGCGGCGACCTCGCCGGTGACGCCGATGCGCAGCACGCCGTCGTGCCCGAGCACCACGGACGGCCGGACCTCGCCCAGCTCGTCCAGCAGGGCCGGGTAGGCCGCGTTCGCCCCGACGTCGCCGAGCGCGCAGGCCAGCTCCACGTCGTGGCCGGGCCAGCGGCGCAGGAAGTAGCGGTAGTTGACGGCCTCGGTGCGCCGGTTGGCGGCCACGTCACGCACGTGCGGCAGGTGCACGCCGTAGAAGTCGCGGCCCATGATGATCGGCGTGCCGGCGCGGCTCACCCGGTACGCCCATTCCAGGTCCTCCACGCCGTAGCCGGTGAAGGCCTCGTCGAAGAACGGCGTGTCCGCCCGGCGCAGCGCGATCAGCGCGGTCCAGGCGAACGCCCACGGGATCACGTGCGGCACGTGCAGGCGCGGGTCCTCGTCGACGACCTCCCGCGCCTGCAACTCGTCGAGCGTCCTGCGGTAGTGCGCGTAGGGCCGGGCGTCGACCGCGGCCACGTCGCCGGTGTTGTTGTCGTAGCCGAGCAGCTGACCGGCCACGCAGACGCGCTGCCCGTACCCGAAATGGCGCTGGTAGAGGGTTTCCAGCGCGCGCGACGGCAGCGCCATGTCCACGTCCATCAGCACCAGGACCTCGCCGGTGGCCTGCCGCAGCGCCAGGTTGCGGGCCTCGCCGACCCGCCACGGCGCGGCGGAGAGCACGGACACGATCGGCAGCCGCCCGGTGAACTCGCGGCAGATGCCCACGTACTCGTCCGTGTACTCCATCGCGCCGATCACGACCTGCGGCGTGAGCGTCTGGCCGGCCAGCGACTCCAGCGCCAGCCGCAGGTTGTCCGGCCGGTTCCGGTACGGGATCACCACGCTGATCCGGGGCTCAGGCAACGTGCTCACCCGGCATCAGCAGCACCTTGCAGCTCGCCTCCGGCGCGGGGCCGAGCCGGCGGGCGTCGAGGTCGCAGCCGAGCGCGGCGAACCCCTTGCGGTAGTCGGCCAGCGGCACCGTGTGGCTGATCAGCCGCTCGGCCGGCACCCGGCCGGACGCGATCAGGTGAAAAGCCTCCTCGAACGAGCCGTGCAACGAGTCGATCGAGCCGACGACGGTCAGGCTGCGGTCGCCGATCAGCATGGTGTCGATCGACGCGATCCGCTCCTTCAGCCCGATCGACATGAACGTGCCGCCGGGCGCCATCCGCGGCAGCAGTTCCTCCAGCAGGTGCGAGGTGGTGTCGACCACGATGTCGAGCTCCTCGTCACCGCGCAGGTGCGGGATCGCGCGGCTGCCGGCCGGGAGCCGGCTGCGGGCGAAATCCAGCCGTGCGGGGGAGCGCTCGACCACGGTCGGGGTGAGGCCCCTCAGCGACAGCATCCAGGCGTAGAGCAGGCCGAGCGGGCCCGCGCCGATCACGTACGTGTTCATCGCCAGCGACGCCGGCTGGATGCGGCGCACGCCGGTGACGACGCAGCTGAGCGGCTCGGTCAGCGCGGCCGCGCGCAGCGGCACCCGGTCCGGCACCCGGTGCGTGAACGCGGACGTGGTCCGGTACCGGCCGGCGAACGCGCCGTCGTAGCTGACGCCGCTCTCCGTGCCGTGCTTGCGCTCGCAGTGGTTGATCCGGTTGGTCCGGCACATCCGGCACCGCCCGCAGTACGGCGTCGGGTTGATCACGACGCGGTCGCCCGGCGCGACCGTGCCGACCCCGGCGCCGACCTCCGCGACCACGCCGGCCGCCTCGTGCCCGAGCGTGACGCCCGGCACCGCCACCGGGTACGCACCGGAGGCGATGCCCAGGTCGGTGCCGCAGACGCCGCAGTAGGCGATGTCGACCACCACGTCGTCGTCGCCGGTCACGTGCAGGTCGGGCCGGTCGGCGAGGTCGAGCTCCCACGGCCCGGTGAAGGTGAGCGCTTTCATCGGCCGGCCTCCTGGCGGGTGAACGTGTGCAGGGCCGCGCGGAGCCGGGCCAGCAGCTCGCCGACCTGCTCGGGCGTGATGATCAGGGGCGGGCGGACCTTGACGGCGCGGCCGAACCCGTACCGGCTGCCGCGCATGATCAGCCCGTGGTGCTTGGCGATCGGCAGGAACCGGCGCACCGCGTCCGCGTCCGGCAGGTCGAACGCCTGCATCAGCCCGACGCCGCGCGGCCCGGACACGGCGGCGAAGTCGCGGTCGAGCGCGCGCAGCCCGTCCAGCAGCGGCCCGGACACCGCGGTCACGTTCTCCAGCACGCCGTGCTCGCGGATGTAGCGCACCGTCTCCGCCAGCGCGGTCAGCGACAGCGGGTTCGCGCCGGCCGTGCTGGAGTGCTCCCACGGCTCCAGCACGTCCAGGTCCTCGCGCATCAGCACGCCCGCGACCGGGATGCCGACGCCGCCCGCGCCCTTGGCGAACGTGATGATGTCCGGCCGCAGGTCGCGCGCGACGCCGGTGGAGGCGAAGAACGTGCCGGTTCGCCCGAACCCGGTCTGCACCTCGTCCGCGATGATCAGGATGCCGAGGTCGTCGCAGACCCGGCGCAGCTCGCGGAAATAGCCGTCCGGCGGCACCAGGTTGCCGCCGTTGCCGAGCACCGGCTCGATGATCAGCGCGGCGACCCGGCCGCTGGACGCGTACTCCGCGAAGTCCGCGACCCGGGTGGCGCAGAGCATGCCGCACCGGTCCGGCGTCTGCCCGAAGAAGCAGTCGCCGCAGTCCGGCGCCGGGATCTTGACCGAGCCGGGGAACGGCAGCGTGAACGACCGGTGCCGGAAGGCGTTGCCGGAGATGCCGGTCGCGGCCACGGACTGGCCGTGGTGGGACAGGAACAGCGAGAAGACGTCGGTGTTCCCGGTGGCCTTCTGGGCGATCCGGATCGCCGCCTCGTTCGCGGTGGAGCCGGTGATGTCCCGGAACCAGAACGCGCCGATGTGTGGCGGAAGATATTCGCGCATCGATTCAAATATGCGCGCCGAGGCGTCCCGGGTGTGATCGGAGGTCAGATGCGCGAGGCGGTCCAATTGGCGGTGCAGCGCGTCGACGACCTCCTTGGCGGAATAGCCGAGCGACACGTTGAACGTGCCGGACGCGCAGTCGATGTACTGCTCGTCGTGTGCGGTCAGATAGATTCCGTTTCCGGTGTACTCGGTGAGCATCGAGTTCAACGGACGGCCCCCTCTTTCTGCATTCGGGCAGGATTCACCGGCGGTTTACCGCTGGTGAGGGATCGGAGTCTGGGCAGCGCGGATGCGGCGTTCACCCCCCTTGGGAACGCTTCCACGGCATCGCGCCGAATTCCGTACCGAAATCCGTGGCGATGCGCCAACAGTGCCCGGCGCGCATTCGCCTGACAAGACCGAACCGATCCCCATCGACCTTATTGAATAGGCGAGGCCATCGACCAGTGCCGACAATGATGGATACATCGGTGTGCGCTGCGTCACTGCGTAATGCGTGCCCGGTGACGACATTTCCGGCCGGGTGCGGGAATGGGTCGGTGTCGTTACCGCGATCGTCGGAATGGGGGCATATCGCGGAGGTCATCACCGCACCGATTTATTGACAGCGATCAAGTCCGATGCGATGGTACGGCTCGGCGGCCCACCCCCGAGCCGCCGCTGTCGCGGAAGGAATCCCCATGCAGCTTCGACGGGCCCTCGCGCTCGGCGCCGCCGCGGTCGCCGCCGCCGTCCTGATCGGACCGGCGCCGGCGCAGGCCGCGCCGCCGGCGCCACCGCTGGCCGCCACCACGCTCGCCTCGACGATCGAGCTCAGCAACTGCTCGGCGTCGCTGGTGCGCTACCCCACCTCGGCCGCCGGCGACCGCGCGATGATGCTCACCAACGGCCACTGCTACGAGGGCGGGTTCATCAACGCCGGCACCGTGCTGCGCAACGTCTCCAGCACCCGGCAGGGCACCCTGCTGAACGCCGACGGCGGCGCCCTCGGCCGGGTCCGCGCCGACCAGGTGCTCTACGCCACGATGACCGGCACGGACGTCGCGCTCTACCGGCTGAACACCACGTTCGCGGCGCTGCAGACCCGGTACGGCGCCACGCCGCTGACGCTGTCGTCCGGCCGCGCGTCCGCGGGCACGTCGATGTCGATCCCGTCCGGCTACTGGAAGCGCGTCTGGACCTGCTCGGTCGACGGATTCGTGCCCACGCTGCGCGAGGACCAGTGGACCTGGCGTGACTCGATCCGCTACAGCACCGGCTGCGACGTCATCGGCGGCACGTCCGGCTCGCCGATCGTGAGCGCGGTCACCGGCCAGGTGATCGGCGTCAACAACACGCTCAACGAGTCCGGCGGCCGGTGCACGCTCAACAACCCGTGCGAGGTGGCGGCGAACGGCACGGTCACGGTGCTGCCCGGGCGCGGGTACGGCCAGCAGACGTACTGGTTCACCACCTGCCTGACCTCCTCGCGCACCATCGACCTGACCATCTCCGGCTGCCTGCTGCCGCGCTGATCCGTGCCGGGGGCCGGCTCGTCCCGGCCCCCGCCGCGGCCCGGCCGTGATATCGTCGTGGCGTTGCAGTTTTGATTTCCGTAGACGTTGTGTTGCGTGGATTACAGCGCCTGCCGGTCATGCTGACCTGGCCGGGCGCTTTTTTCATATTCGTCTTTTCCGGCGATCAGACGCGGCAACGTGAGGGTCCGCACGGTGCGGCCCTCTCACGGTTTCGCGAAGGAGAAGACATGGCCACCGGCACCGTCAAGTGGTTCAACGCCGACAAGGGCTTCGGCTTCATCGTCCAGGACGAGGGCGGCGCGGACGTGTTCGCCCACTTCTCGGCGATCGCCACCAGCGGCTACCGCAGCCTCGAGGAGAACCAGCGGGTCGAGTTCGAGATCACGCAGGGCCAGAAGGGGCCGCAGGCGGCCAACATCCGCCCGCTCTGACGTCGTCCGGGCGGCGGCGCGACCGGTTCGGCGCGCCACCACCGCACGCGATCTGACCGGCCGCGGGGGTGCGGGTTCGTCCGTACCCCCGCGGCCGCTGCTTTTCTCAGGCCGTCGCCGGCTCCGCCGTGCGGCGGCGCACCATCGGCGTGAGCAGTGCGTCCACGCTGAACCGGCCAGCGCCGACCGCGGCGATCATCAGCGCGCCCACGCCGAGTGCCAGCACCAGCTCCGCGCCGCCGTCGGCGACGAACATCCCCTTGCCGGCGTGCACGAAGACGTACGCGCCCAGCATGTTGAGCGCGAGCAGCACGCCGAAGACCGGCGTGAGCAGGCCGAGGATCAGCGCGGCGCCGCCGCCGACCTCGAGCAGCGCGGCGAACCAGGCGGCCGCCGTGGGCAGCGGGATGCCGACGCTGCCGAAGAATCCGGCGGTGCCGTCCACGCCGTTCGTGACCAGCTTCTGCCAGCCGTGCGCGATGAAGACCGCGCCGATGCCGATGCGGGCGAGCAGGATCGCGAGGTCGCGGGCCAGGGTCATCGAGGGCTCCCATCCTGGTTGAGACTTCAACATCTTGTCCGGCGAGATATTACCGGTATCGATGTCCGGAGGCTCGCAAACGTGATGTTTGCCGTTTCGGGGAACCACACGCCGCACACCCGTTCCAGGGCACAAAAAAGGGAGAAAGGGAAAAACCCTTCCTCCGCCACCTCCAACGTATATCAGACCCCCGGTCTTGCCGCAAGACCCGGGTGGTGCCGCAAAATCGCTGGTCGACGGCCAGATACGTGGCCACTTGGGGGGAATTGCGTGATCACCAGCGCGTTCGCACTACCGGACACACTCGCGGCCAAGGCCGACCCGGCGCTGATCGACGCGGACGAACGGCACTTCGCGGCCATCGCGGCCGGCCTGCGGCGGCAGCTCGACGACCTGTCCGGGCGGCTGGACGAGGCGCGGAGGGCCGCGGCCGGCAAGGGGCGGCAGGCGGCCGACCGCGACGACGAGGTGCGCCGGCTCTCCGCCCGGCTGCGCACGCTGCGCCGCTACGGCCTGGACCTGTGCCTGGGCCGCATGGTCGACGCGGACACCGGCGAAACCGTCTACATCGGGCGGCTCGGGCTCACCGACGGCAGCGGCGGCCGGCTGCTGACCGACTGGCGCTCGCCCGCGGCCGAGCCGTTCTTCGGCGCCACGCACGCCAACCCGATGGGCCTGGCCAGCCGCCGCCGCTACCGGTGGACCGGCGGACGGGTCACCGACTACTGGGACGAGGTGTTCACGCCGGACGGGCTGGACGGGCACGCCGCGCTGGACGACCAGTCCGCGTTCATCGCCAGCCTCGGCGGCACCCGGACCGCGCGCATGCGGGACGTGCTCGGCACCATCCAGGCCGACCAGGACGCGATCATCCGGGCCGGGTCGCGCGGCGCGCTGGTCGTGGACGGCGGGCCCGGCACCGGCAAGACCGTGGTGGCGCTGCACCGCACCGCGTACCTGCTCTACTCCGACCCGCGGCTCGGCAACCGGCGCGGCGGCGTGCTCTTCGTCGGCCCGCACGAGCCCTACCTGGCGTACGTGTCCGACGTGCTGCCCAGCCTCGGCGAGGAGGGCGTGCTCGCCTGCACGCTGCGCGACCTGGTCCCGGAGGGGGCCACCGCGACCGCGGAGAAGGACCCCGAGGTGGTACGCCTGAAATCGTCCGCGGACCTGGTGCGCGCGGTCGAGGCCGCGGTCCGCTTCTACGAGGAGCCGCCGGCCCGGGCCACGGTCGTCGCGACCGGCGACGGCGACCTGCGGCTCACGCCCGCGGACTGGGCCGAGGCCTTCGACGCCGCCACCGGCACCCCGCACAACGAGGCCCGCGGGCCCATCCTGGACGAGCTGGTCGCGATCCTGGCCGACCGGTACGACGCCGACCCGGACGAGCTGCGCCGGCACGCGGAGCTGCCGGCCGCCCTGCACCGCGCCTGGCCGCTGCTGGACGCCGCCGATCTGGTCGCGGACCTCTGGTCGGTCCCCGCCTACCTGCGCCGCTGCGCGCCCTGGCTGAGCCCGGCCGAGATCGCCACGCTCCAGCGCGCGGACCCGCGCGGGTGGACCGTCTCCGACCTGCCGCTGCTGGACGCGGCCCGGCAGCGGCTCGGCGACGCCGGCACCGACGCGCGGCGGCGACGGCGGGACGCCGCCGTCGCCACCCAGCGCGCCCGGATGGCCACGGTCATCGACGACCTGATCGCCTCGAACGTCCACGACGACGGCGAGGGCCTGATGACCATGCTGGTCCAGCAGGACCTGCGGGACGTGCTGGTCGACGGCACCGTGCTCCCCACCGCCGAGCCGGACCGGCTGGCCGGGCCGTTCGCGCACGTGGTGGTGGACGAGGCCCAGGAACTCACCGACGCGGAGTGGCGGATGCTGCTGCTGCGCTGTCCGTCGCGCAGCCTCACCATCGTCGGCGACCGCGCGCAGGCCCGGCACGGCTTCACCGAGAGCTGGGCGGAGCGGCTGCGCCGGGTCGGCCTGGACCAGGTGGAGATCGCCTCGCTGACCATCAACTACCGCACGCCGGCCGAGGTGATGGCCGAGGCCGCGCCGGTCATCCGCGCCGTGCTGCCGGACGCGAACGTGCCGCGCTCCATCCGCGACGGCGGGCTCCCGGTCGTACACGCGCGGGTCGAGGATCTGGAGACGATCCTGGCGGAGCACGCGGCCGGCCCCGGCATCGCCTGCGTCATCGGCCTGCCGTCCTTTCCGGGCACCGAGCGGGTGCGCTCGCTCTCCCCGGAACTGGCCAAGGGACTGGAGTTCGACCTGGTCGTCCTGGTCGATCCGGACTCCTTCGGGGACGGCGTCGAGGGCGCGGTCGACCGCTACGTCGCCATGACCCGCGCCACCCGGCAACTGGTCGTGCTGACCGGCTGACCGCTGTCGCACACCCGACAGCGATGGGTCGTCCGGCTGAGCACCGCACCCCCGAACTACCGGCTGGCGAGCGCGGTCCGCGCGGGCAGAATGGCTGCGATCGCCGTTACGAGGGGGAGCACCATGGAGGACGCGTTGCTGGCCTACAACGCCGGCCGCGTCGACGCGCTGGAGGGCCGCCGCGACACGGATCGCGCGGAGCATCCGGAGACCGGCGCCGACTATCGCCGCGGCTTCCTCGACGCCCGCATCGAGGTCGTCAACATGCACGCCGGCCTCCGCCGCCTCCTCGGCCACGAGGACTGACCGGGGGCCGTACTCTGCGTCAATGGCGTCCACACAGGTCGGCTACTCGGATGCGGTGAAGCTGCTCGGTGGCGGGTCTCCGCTGATCACCGCGCTGGACCGCGCGCTCGGCGGGTTGCTGCTGGCCGCCACCGGCGGTGGGAGCGAGCTGGCGATCAGCCTGTTCGACGCCAAGACCGAGGCGGCCCGGCTCGGCCAGCAGCTGATCATCGGATTGCGTGACCGGATCAAGGGCTATTCCCGGTACGACCGGACCCGGCGCCTGGAGGCCGCGCACGCGATCGTGGTGGTGACCGCGTTCTTCGAAGGGCTCGACGACATCGGGCTGCCGTTCGACGCGCGGCGGCTGCAGCTCACGGCGCAGGAGCGGGGACGCATCACCGGTGCCGGCTCCTCCGTCCGTGAGCTGCTGGTGCGGGGCACGCCGACGCCGGTGCCGCACCTGGACCACGACGCGTTCGCCGACACGCTCCTCGACTGGTACGCGACCGCGGCGTCCGGCCTCGCCGACTTCCTGCCCGGCCTCGCGATCTGGGACGAGTTGACCGAGACGGAGCGGCGCGCCGCCCGCCACGCCGTGCACTCCCTGCCCCGCGTCGCGCTCCGCCGCTACGAGAATCAGCAGCGCAGCCTCGCGGCCGAGGTCCCGGAATTCGGCTACTGGACCGCCGAGCTGCGGCAGCGCGAGATCGGCACGGCGCTCGCCCGGGTCGAGACCGTGCTGGCGTCGTTCGCCTCCGTGCACACGCCCGGCGACGTCGCCGGCACGCTCGTCCGCGCCTGGCGTGCCGCGCTCGACCGGCCCATCCTCTCCGAGGGTGACGTCCCCGGCGACCTGACCATCCCCACGCTGGCCGCGGGCTACGTCGACCCGGACTTCCGGGTCCGGCCGGTCGACGCGGCCGGCTCCCCGGCCGAGGAGGCCTGGTGGGCACTCGCCCCGACCCGGTCGGACCTGGCCGAGTTCCTCGCCAGCCACCTGACCACGCCGGACGCGACTCGGGCGCCGCTGCTGGTGCTGGGCCAGCCCGGCGCCGGCAAGTCCGTGCTCACCCGGATTCTCGCGGCCCGTCTCGACGCGCGCGACTTCCTGCCGGTCCGGGTGGCGCTGCGCGAGGTGCCGGCCGAGGCGGAGATCCAGGATCAGATCGAGTACGCGGTGCGCACCGCCACCGGCGAGACGCTGAGCTGGCCGGCCCTGGTCCGCGCGGCCGGTCCGGCGCTTCCCGTGGTGCTGCTCGACGGCTTCGACGAGCTGCTGCAGGCCACCGGCGTCAACCACTCCGACTACCTCGGGCGGGTGGCCGCGTTCCAGCGCCGCGAGGCTGATCTCGGCCGCCCGGTCGCGGTACTGGTCACCAGCCGCACCGCGGTCGCGGACCGGGCCCGGCCACCGGCCGGCGCGCTCAGCATCCGGCTGGAACCGTTCCGGGCGGCACACGTCCGGCACTGGGTGGAGATCTGGAACGCGGCGAACACGGCCGCGCTGCACGGCCGTGGCCTGGCCACGCTCGACGCCGGGGTGGTGCTGCGTCAGCCGGGCCTGGCCGGGCAACCGCTGCTGCTGATGATGCTGGCGCTCTACGACGCTGACACCAACGCGCTGCGCGCCGCCGGGGAGACCCTGGACGAGAGCTCGCTGTACGAACGGCTGCTGACCACGTTCGCCCGCCGCGAGGTCACCAAGACCCGCGCGACCGCCACGGACGCGCAGCTCACCGCGCTCGTCGAGGCCGAACTGCTGCGCCTGTCCGTGGCCGCGTTCGGCATGTTCAACCGGAACCGCCAGTGGGTCACCGAGCAGGAGCTGGACGCGGACCTGCACGCGTTGATGCCGGACCGGCGCCCGGAACCGCCCGGCGACTTCCGCCAGCGGCTGGGCCCGGCGCAGAAGCTGGTCGGCCGGTTCTTCTTCATGCAGCGCGGCCAGGCCACCCGCGACGGCGAGCGGCTGCGGACCTACGAGTTCCTGCACGCCACGTTCGGCGAGTACCTCATCGCCCGGCTCACGGTTCGCCTGATCGAGGAACTCGCCGCGGAGGAGGAGGCGGCGTCGGCGTCCGTCTTCGGCCCGGCCGGCTGCCGCGACGGCCGGCTGCACGCACTGCTGTCGTTCGCGCCGCTGACCAGCCGCGAGCCGATCCTGGAGTTCCTGGCCGAGCGGGCGAAGAACTGCTCGCCCGGCGCCCGGCGGCTGCCGGTCACGCTGTTCCGCCGGCTCGACGATCGGGCCACGGACCAGGACGTACGCGACTACCTGCCGGCGACGCCGCCCGCGCCGGAGCGGCACGCCGCGTACGACCTCAATCTTGTGCTCCTCGCGGTCGTGCTGAACGGCGGGGTACGGGCGAGCGAGCTGTTCCCGGACTCGTCCGACGCCGCGCTGGCCTGGCGGCGGCACGCCCTGCTCTGGCAGGCGATGCTGAGCACCGTCGCCTGGTGGGCGCTGGTCTTCACGCTGCAGACCCGCGGCACCTGGCGGGACGGGCGCCGTGATCTCCTGGTCGTGCTGGACCGGGACACCGCTCCGCCGCCGGTCGATCCGTACTGGCTCTACCGCGCCCACCCCGGTGATCCGAGACGCGCGGTCCTGGCCTGGCAGGACACCCGGGCGGACGGGCTGTCCCGGCAGTGCAACCTGGTGCGGGACCGGGTCAACGAGACGCTGATGCACGCGGCGGAGCCCATGATGGAGCGGATCGCGGACGCGGCCACCACGTTCGTGGCGCGGGACGCCGAGCGGTCCTACTCGATCGCGGCCGCGATCGGCCGGCTGCAGCTGGCGGTGCTGCTCAGCGAGGACGCGGCGGAGATCCGGCGGGCCGCGGACGACGCGGTGCACGCGGTCACGCTGTGCTGGCCGCCGAACGCGGAGGAGAGCGTGCGCCGCCGCGGCGCGCGGATCGTGCTCGTCCTCGTCGGCCTCGTGCGGACGCGTATGCCGAGCGACGTTCACGGGCGCTGGTCCGAGCAACTGCACAACGCCCTGTGACGGCCCGGGAGCCGCCGGGCCGCGTCTCGGCGGGTGAGGACGTGCGAGATCCCATAGGGTACGGGTGTGAAGGTCTTGAACGCGGCGAAGAGCCGATCCGCGCTGCGTAACGCCGCGCTCGTCTCGGTGCAGACGCTCGTCGTCATGCTGCTCGGATATGTGCTGCTGCGGCTGCTCGGCTGGGCCTGGCCGGTGATCTGGCCGCTCACCGTCGCGCTGCTGATCACCACGCTGACCTGGCCGCCGGCTCGGTTCCTGCGCCGGCACGGCTGGCCGCCGGCGCTCGCCGCGGCCACCGTGACCGTGCTGTTCCTGCTGCTCGCGGGCGGGATCATCGTCGGCATCGTGGTGCCGGTGGCGGGGCAGTCCGGTGAGCTGGCCGACGGCGTCATCGACGGCATCAACCAGCTGCGCGAGTGGGCGTCCGGGCCGCCGCTGAACATCAACGACGCGCAGGTCGACTCCGCGTTCAACACCGGCATCGAGCAGCTGCAGAGCCGGGTCGGCAGCATCGTCAACGCGACGGTCGCGGGCGTCGGCACCGTGCTCAACGGCGTGGTGACGACGGTGCTGGCGCTGTTCCTGATGTTCTTCTTCCTCAAGGACGGGCCGCGGTTCCTGCCGTGGCTGAGCCGTCAGCTCCCCGGCCGGCTCTCGGTCGACATCCCCACGATCGCGGAGCGCAGCTGGAAGACGCTCGGCTCGTTCGTGCTGTCCCAGGCGTTCGTGGGCCTGCTGGACGCGGTGTTCATCGGCATCGGCCTGTGGATCGTGGGCGTGCCGCTGGTGCTGCCGCTGGCCGTGCTGACGTTCGTGGCCGCGTTCGTGCCGATCGTGGGCGCGCTGTTCGCCGGGTTCGTGGCGGTGCTGATCGCGCTGGTCTTCGAGGGATTCTGGGCCGCGGTGATCGTGCTGATCATCATCCTGGTGGTGCAGCAGCTGGAGGGGAACATCTTCCAGCCGATGGTGCAGAGCCGCGGGCTGGGGCTGCACGCGGCCGTGGTGCTGCTGGCGGTGACGCTCGGCGGCAGCGTGGCCGGGATCGTGGGGTCGCTGCTGGCGGTGCCGGTGGCGGCCGTGCTCGGCGTGTTCTGGACGTACCTGCGCGAGCAGCTCAGCGATCCGGCCGGTCCCGAGCCCGCCTCCGACGACGCCGACCCGTCCGATCCGGACTCGCCGGAGCCGGTCGCGACGGCCTGACCGGGTGGCCGGCGGTGCCCGGGGCGCCGCCGGCCGCGACATCGTGACCGATTGCGCGGCATCCATGGTGATCATTGCGGGATGGCCGTTACGGTGGCTGCGGCGCCGGTGACGAGGCCGGCCGCGAGCCCCGGGGGAGTGCCGATGAGCGGGCGTCTGCGTCGCGTGTGGGCCGCTGTGATGCTCGGCGCCGGGGCGCTGTTCGTGCCGGGGCCCGCCCACGCGACCGCGCCGCCGGTGTCGTGGGCGGACTGTGCCGACGGCCTGGAGTGCGCGACCGTGCCGGTTCCGCTCGACCACGACGAGCCGCGCGGGCCGGCCATCGGGATCGCGCTGATCCGCCTGCCCGCCACCGACCCCGACCGGCGCATCGGCTCCCTGCTGGTCAACCCCGGCGGCCCGGGCGGCTCCGGCGTCGACTTCGTCCGGTGGCACGCGGCGGCCATGATGCCCGCCGAGATCCGCGCCCGGTTCGACGTGGTCGGCTTCGACCCGCGCGGCGTCGCCCGCAGCGCGCCGCTGCTCTGCTTCGACTCGCTCGACGACGCGCTCGCCGCGCAGCCCGAGCGCTGGGTGCCGGACGACGTGGTCGCGCAGGAGCGGGCCCAGCGCGCGTCCGACGAGGTCGTCGCGGCGGCCTGCGCCCGGCGCGGCGGCCCGATCCGCGAGCACATGTCCACCGCCGACACCGCCCGCGACCTCGACCTGCTGCGCGCCGCGCTCGGCGACCGCGCGCTGACCTTCCTGGGCTATTCGTACGGCTCGGTGATCGGCCAGACGTATGCGAATCTCTTTCCGTCCCGTGTCCGCGCGCTGGTCGTCGACGGCGTGATGGACCCGGTCGCGTGGACCACGGGGCACGGGCGGGAGGGCACCCGCGTGCCGGTGGGTCACCGCGGGGGCGCGGCCGGCGGTGCCGAGGCCACGCTGGAGGAGTTCTTCCGCCTCTGCGACGCGGCCGGGCCGGGCTGCGCGCTGTCCGGCGGACCCGGCGCCGCCCGGCGGTTCGCGGAGGTCACGGCCAGGCTGCGCGCCGGGCCGGTCGAGGTGGTCGACCCGTTCGGCGGCGACGTCCGCCTCTTCACCTACGACGAGTGGCTCAGCACCATGCGGCTCACGCTGAACGAGCCGGGCATCTGGGCGTCGATGGCCGAGTTCTTCGCGGACCTGGCCGGGCAGATCGGCCCGGCGACCGCGCGGGTGAGCACCCCGCCGGAGGCGCCGGAGGCGCCGGAGTGGTACGAGAACATCGTCGAGGGCACGCTCGGCGTCACCTGCGCCGACTCGGTGAACCCGCGCGCGTTCGCCGACTGGCAGCGCGCGGCCGACGACGCCGAGCGGCGGTACGGCTACTTCGGGCGCACCTGGAGCTGGAACTGGTCGGCCTGCGCGGTGTGGCGGCCGGGCGCGGCCCAGGATCGGTACGCGGGACCGTGGTCGGCCCGCACCGCCGCGCCGGTGCTGATCGTGGGCAATCACTACGATCCCGCCACGCCGTATCACGGGGCGGTGGCCGCGTCCCGGCTGCTGCCGCACTCGCGGCTGCTCACCCACACCGGCTGGGGCCACGCCGCCGCCTTCCTGCTCGGCAACGACTGCGTGGACGGGTACGTCACCGACTACCTGATCTCGGGCCGGACGCCGCCGCGGGGCGCCACGTGCGCACCGGAGGGCTCGCCGTTCACGCTCGCCGCCGCCGGTCACCGGGCTCAGGCGGACGTCGCCCGCCCCGCCCCACCGGGCGGCGCCTCGGGCTGAGCGGCGGCCGGCGCGGAGCCGCGGCTCACGCCAGTTCGAGCAGCAGCGCGGCGAGGTCGTCGGGCACGGTGACCATGCAGTCGTGGCCGCTGCGCAGCTCACGTATCCGGGACGGGGAGCCGTTCGGCTGGGTCGCCGGGACCGGGCGCCGGGTGATGCCGTCGACGTCGAGGCCGACGCAGTGGATGTGGGTGCGCGGGATCGCGTCCGCGGCCGGGTCGTCCATCCGTACCGGTTGGCGGTAGGCGAGCGCGGGCTCGTCGACCAGCATCGAGCGCACCCAGGCCACGTCGTCCGGGTCGGTGACGCCGAACAGGCCGTGCGGTGCGGGCAGTTCCGGCAGCGGCGGGACCCGCCACGGTTCGTCCGAGGCCGCGGCCGCGTCGAGCAGCGTCTTGGTGATCGGCATGACGTCGACCGCGGTCTCGCCGTCGACCGGCACCATCGCGTCCAGGTAGACCAGGTGGCCGATCCGGTCCGGCACCCGGTTCGCCGCGGAGGAGACGACCAGCCCGGCGAAGCTGTGCCCGACCAGGATCACCTCGGTGAGGTCCTCCGCCAGGATCAGCGAGACGACGTCGTCGACGTAGGTCTCCAGGCCGACCTCGGGCGAGAGCAGGTGCGCGGTGTCGCCGTGGCCGGTCAGCGACGGCGCGAACACCCGGTGCCCGGCCGCGGTCAGCAGCGGGACCACCCGGTCCCAGGCACGGCCACTGTGCCACGCGCCATGGACCAGCAGAAACGTACTCACGCGGGCCGTCCTTCCGCGCGGTGGGCCCGGTGCTGAGCCGATGATTCGCTCATGGGAGACGACCTTTCGTCGGGTCTGGCATGATGGAAAGCGGGACGCCGTCCCGGTTTGAACATACGGGACACTGTCCCGTTTAACAACGGGGAGAGGTGGGATCGTGGCGGGCCACACGCCGGCCAAGCGGGCGGACGCACGGCGCAACGAGAAGGCGCTGCTGGACGCGGCCGCGGCGGTCTTCGTCACGTCCGGGGTCGAGGCGCCGATCCGGGACATCGCGGCCAGGGCCGGCGTCGGCACGGCCACCATCTACCGGCACTTCCCGAGCCGGGCGGACCTGATCGTCGCCGTCTACCGGCACCAGGTGGAGGCGCTGGCCGAGGCCGGTCCCGCGCTGCTGGAGAGCAGTGCCACGCCGTACCGGGCGCTGCGCCGGTGGGCGGACGCGTTCGTCGACTTCGTCATCACGAAGCAGGGGCTGGCCACGGTGCTGCAGTCCGGCGAGCGCTGCTACGACCCGCTGCACGCCTACTTCCTGGAGCGGCTGGAGCCCGTCTGCGCGCGGCTGCTCGCCGCCGCGGCCGAGTCCGGCGAGATCCAGCCGGGTCAGGACGCGTACGAGCTGATGCGCGCGATCGGCGGCCTGTGCGCGGGTGCCCGGGCCGACCTCCGGTACGACCCGCGCCACCTGGTCGGACTGCTCGTCGCCGGGCTGGTCAACAGCCGAGAGTGATACGTACATCACGGTCCGCGCGATTCCATTGATCGGTATGGTTCGGCGCGTGATGACCGACCTAAGTGGACCCGTGCTGCCCGGTGAGGGAGTCAACGACTACGTGCGCTACATGCGCACCGATGAGCTGCTCGCGCTGCAACGCACGGCCGAGCAGTGGGTACACCCGGACGAGCTGCTGTTCCAGATCGCGCACCAGAGCACGGAGCTGTGGCTGAAGCTCGCCACGGCGCAGCTCGACCGCGCGGCCGCGCACGTGGCGGACGGCCAGCCCGGGCACGCGGAGCTGCTGGTGCACCGCGCCGCGACCGCGCTGCGCCTGGTCACCGAGCAACTGGACATCCTGCGTCACCTGACGCCGGCCGACTTCGCGCGCATCCGGCCCGCGCTCGGCAACGGCTCCGGCGCGGAATCGCCGGGCTGGCAGGGGCTGCGCCGGGCGGCGCGCCGGCTGGGCCGCGCGTTCGACGGCCGGCTCGCCGCGGAGGGCACCGACCTCGGCGCGCTCTACCGCGGTGATCCGACCACGGCGGCGTACCGGCTGGCCGAGGCCCTGATCGAGCTGGACGAGCGGATCGCGCTGTGGCGCACCGAGCACTACAAGATCGCGACGCGGATCATCGGGCACGCCGTGCTGGGCACCCAGGGCACGCCGGTGGACACGCTGGCGCGCCTGATCGCGCAGAAGCTCTTTCCCCGGCTGTGGCAGGTCAGGACCGAGATCACCCGGGGGTACGGGTCGTGAGCGCCGAGGTCGCGGCCGTGCGGACCTGGGCGGCCGGCGGCGGTGAGTTCCCCTACGCCACGGTGCTGTCCGCGTACCGCCGATGGGGTAAGGCCCTGGTCCCGTCCGGCCTGCTGGACGCGCTGTCCGAGGCCCGGCGGCGCGCCGGTGGCGACCTGCGGCCGTTCCTGGACGTGTTGCTGGACAAGCGCGACGGCACCTACGACTACCGCTCCTACCTGGCGTTGCCGCTGCTGGCGCCGCACCTGGCCGAGTCCGACGTGGTCATCGCGCTGCTGGTCGCGGACCTGGTGCGGTTCGAGCTGGCCGCGGACGACGATCCGGCCGGGCCGCTGCCGGTGATGCCGCCGGACGACGTCCTGGTGGAGAAGCGGCTGCGGCACGGGCTGCGGGTGATCCGCCCGGTGCTGGACCGGCTCGACCGGCCGGTGCGCCCGGCGGAACCGGGCGTGCGGGCCGAGGCGCGGGCGGTGTGGGCGGCGGTGGAGGCGCGGATGAGCGGCGAACAGCGGCTGCTGCTGCGCTGCACGATGCTGCCGGTCGACATCGTGCACGACGAGTACCTGTTCATCCGGGTGCTGCAGACGTTCGAGACCGCGTTCGCCGGGCTGGTCCGCGATCTGGACTCGGCCGCCACCGCCCTGAGTGGACAATCCGCCACGCGCGCGGAGGACGCGCTGCGGCACGCGGCCGCTTCGCTGCGCGAGGTCAGTCCACTGTGGTCGATCCTGGCGACGATGCGGGTCGGCGCGTTCCGCCGGTTCCGGCAGTGGACCGAGGGAGCGAGCGCCATCCAGTCCCGGCACTACAAGCTGATGGAGAGCCTGGCCCGGCGGCCCGACGAGGCGCGCCTCGGCTCCGCCGCCTACGACCACGTGCCGGAGATCCGGACGCTGGTACGCACCGGCCTGCCCTCGGTGGACGCGGCGTTCCGGGCGGCCACGCTCGCGCCGGGGGAGCGCGCGGGCGTCGCCGGCGCGATGGCCGAGTTCGCCGCGGCCGTGGACACGTGGCGCCGTACCCATCATCGGCTGGCGACGCGGATGCTGGGTGCGCAGACCGGCGGCACCGGATACACCGGCGGCGTGTCCTACCTGGCCGGGGCGCGGGAGATCCCGGTCTTCGGCTGACCCCGCGCGCCGATGATCGAGGTGTCCCACGGCGGGACGCCTCGATCATCGAGCGGGCGGGCCAGCCGATCGGTCCCCGCGGCCGGGGCCGGCCCGTTTCGCGGTGGCCGCCACCACGACGCCGCCGGCGCTCGGCACCAGGGCGTGCGCGATGTCGCAGCCTCCGGCGAAGTCGACGGGCGTGGTGCTGAACGCCGGGTCGGGCGCGCCGGTGGCGCGACCGGCGACGACCGGGCCGAGCCCGGCGGCGCGCAGGACGTGCGCGGGCCAGGATCGGGACGTGACGAGACTCCCCTCGGTACCGACTCAGTCGCCGGCCAGGGCGGACCGGGGCCGGGCCGGCTCGGGGACGCCCAGCCGGTCGAACTCCGCCTGGGCACGCCGCCCGTAGTGCGCCGCCGCCTCGGCGTCGCCGTCGGCCCGGGCCGCCTCGGAGAGCCCGGCGAGCGCGCGCGCCACCTCGATCCGGTAGCCGATCTCCGAGGCTATCCGGTGCGCGTCGGTGTGCAGACCGAGCGCGGTGCCGGGCCGGCCGTGGTGCCGGTAGACGTCGCCGACCGTGTTCCGCACGGACGCCTGCCGGACCGGGGCGCGGGCGCCCTCGTCCTCCTCCAGCGCCCGCCGCGCGTGCCGCAGCGCCTCGGCCGGGCGGCCCAGCCCGTGGTGGGCGCGGGCCAGCAGCGCGTGCATGCGGGCCATCTCCGCCGCGGGCAGCGCCGCCGCGTCCGTCTCCAGCGCGCGGTCCAGGCAGCGGTGCGCCTCGTCCGGTTCCTCCTGCGCCAGGTGGATCGCGGCCAGGTCGGTCAGCGCCAGCGCCAGCACGTCCCACGCGCGGATGCCGTGACTGAGCTCCACCGCGTCCCGCGCCGCCGCGGCCGCCTCCGGGTAGCGGCCCCACTGCTCGTACAGCCCGCTCAGGTCGATCAGCGACTCGGCCTGGGCGCGCCGCTGGCCGAGCTCGCGCTTCAGCGCCACCGAGCGGCGCAGCGCGGGCAGCGCCTCCGGGTACCGGCCCAGCGTGGCCAGCAGCAGCCCGAGCATGCCGGTGCTCCGTGCCTCGCCGATCCGGTCGTCCACCGCGACCGCCAGTTCCAGGCTCTCCTCGGTCGCGGCCAGGCCGTCACCGAGCCGCCCCAGCCGCCAGTCCGCGGCCGCCACGTCCGAGAGGTTCTGCGACAGCAGCGACTCGTCCCCGACGCTGCGGGCCGACGTGACGCCGAGGCTCGCGGTCCGGTGGAAGTCGTCGAACCGGCCGCGGGCGTCCAGCACGTTCGCCGCGGTGTGGGCCAGCTCGGCCGCGTGCCGGTGCGCGCCGGAGTGCTGCGCCAGGTTCGCCGCCTGCACCAGGTTGTCGACCTCCCGGTGCAACCACGCGCGGGCCACGGCACGGCCGGTCAGCGGCGGCAGCGCGACCGCGGGACGGGACTCGGCGGCCCGCGTCCACCAGCCCGGGAACGCCTCGGCGCAGGCCAGCTCCGAGGCGGCGCGGTAGTACCCGAACAGCCGCTCCACCGCGGCGTCCCCGGCACCGTCCCGGTCGCCGTCGCGCGCCCGGATCCACTGGGCGAAGCTGCGCACCAGGTCGTGGAACGCGTATCGGCCCGCCTCGTGCTGCTGCAACAGGTGCGTGTCGAGCAGGAACTCCAGGATCTCCTCCGCGCGCGCCGGGCCGGTGCCGAGCAGCGCCGCGGCGGAATAGCGGTCCAGGTCCGCGCCGGGATTGCGGCCGAGCAGCATGAACGCGGTCCGGTACGGTGCGGCCAGCCCGTCGTACGACAGCGTGAGGTTCGCGGTGACGCTGCGATCCCCGGCCTTGAGTTCGTCGAGCCGCCGGGTCTCGTCGCGCAGCCGGTCCACCAGGTGCCGCACCGTCCACCGCGGGCGGTTGCGCAGCCGGGCCCCGGCGATGCGCAGCGCCAGCGGCAGGTGCCCGCAGAGGTCGATCAGCTCGGCGATCGCGTCCGGCTCCCGCTCGGCGCGCTCGCGGCCGAGCATGGCGGCCATCATCGCGGCGCCGTCCTCCTCCGGCAGCATGCCCAGCGAGACCCACTCGGCGCCGTCCAGCTCGACCAGACGGGTCCGGCTGGTCACGATCACCAGCGTGTCGGCGGAGCCCGGCAGCAGCGGCAGCACCTGGCGGCTGTCGGCCACGTTGTCCAGCACCAGCAGCAGCCGGTATCCGGCCACCTGGCTGCGCCACATGGCCAGCCGCCCGGCCGTGTCCTCCGGGATTCGCTCGCCGGGCACGTCCAGCATCCGCAGCAGTGTGCCGGCGACCGCACCCGGCGGCAGCGGCTCCTCGCCGGGCGTGTGCCCACGCAGGTCCAGGTGGAGGTGCGCGTCGGGATAGCTGTCCGCCAGCAGGTGCGCCATCCGGATCGCCAGCGACGTCTTGCCGCTACCGCCCATGCCGTCGATCGCGACGATCCGCGGGCTCCAGCCGGGGCCGTGCGCCGGGCCCGGGCCACGCTCGCCGGTACGGCGGCCCGCGCCGTCGACCAGCCGGGCCAGCTCCTGCTGCCGGCCGGTGAAGTCCGGCAGGTCGTACGGCAGCGTGCACGGATGACGGCCGGGCGCGTCGTGGCGCGGCCCGGGCACCGCGCGCACCGGCGGACCGGCGGCGGCCAGATCGGGGCTGTTGCGCAGGATCGCCTGGTGCAGCTCGGTCAGCCGCTCGCCCGGGTCGACGCCCAGCTCGCCGGCCAGCAGCGTGCGCAGCCGGTCGTACTCCACCAGCGCCTCCGCCGGGCGGCCGGAGCGGTAGAGCGCCAGCATCAGCTGCCCGCGCAGCGTCTCCCGGAACGGGTGGTCGTTCACCAGGTACCGCAGGTCCCCGACCAACTCGGCGCTCTCGCCGAGGCGCAGCCGCAGCTCGTAGAAGCGCTCGGCCGCGACCATCCGGCGCTCCTCCAGCGCGGCGGAGGCGGCCTCGATCTCCGTGCCGCCGGCGCCGGCCAGCACCGGGCCGCGCCACAGCGCGAGCGCGTCCCGCAGCGCTTCGACCGCCGGGGCCGGGCGGCCCGCGTCGGCCTCGTCCTGGGCGCGGCGCACCAGGTCGGTGAAGATCGTCAGGTCGAGCTGGCCGGGGCCGAGCACGATCCGGTAGCCGGGGCCGTCCGTGACGATCAGCTTTCGGCCGCCGGGGATGCGGCCGCGCAGGCCGGCCACCGCCTTGCGTACCTGGTGGGCCGCGGTGGCCGGTGGGTCGTCGCCCCAGGCGGCGGTGACCAGGCGGTCGACGGTGATCACGCGGCCGGGGGAGAGCAGCAGGCAGACCAGCACCCGCTCCGGCACCGGGCCGCCGAGCGGGATGAGCTCGCCGTCCGCCGTGACGCACTCCAGGCTGCCGAGGATGTTGAACCGAACCGAAGCCTCGTCGGTGTGCGCCAACCGCGCCACCCTCCTCTCCCGTGCCACGGAGCCCACGGCGTCCACGGTGGACGATAGCTCGAAGTAGAGCAATCCGTAACAATGCGTGGTCTGGAAGACATGCCGGTGAACGGTCGACCTCGGGAGCGGTGGCGGTATCGGAACGGGAAGGCATCGGTAGGCGTGGTCGCGACGCTACCGACGATCACAGCCGAACACCGGGGAGTGACGATGAGATTCCAGCTGGACCGGACGTTCCGCGACCGGCCGCAGCCGCACCGGGCCGACGCCCACCGCGCCTACTGGCGCCGGCGGTCCCTGCACGGATGGACCTGGGCGGACACGCCGGGGGAGACGCTGATCGTGGAGGCGCACGACCGGGCCGCGCTGACCGGGCTGCTGGCCGGCGACCCGTACACCCGCGCCGGCCTCGTGACGCACACCGCGGTACGCCCGCTGGGCGAGCCGGTCACCACCCCCGACCGGACCCAGCCCCACCCGGTGCGAGACGACCGGTCCCGCCCGCCGGTACGCACCATCTCCTCCCGCCCGGACCGGCTCAGCCCGCACGAGTGGCGGGTCGCCCGGATGATGCTCGACGGCCTCACCAACCGGCAGATCGCGGACCGGCTCGCGGTGTCCCCGCGCGCGATCGAACAGCACATCACCCGCATC
Source organism: Catenuloplanes atrovinosus (assembly GCF_031458235.1). NCBI lineage: Bacteria > Bacillati > Actinomycetota > Actinomycetes > Micromonosporales > Micromonosporaceae > Catenuloplanes > Catenuloplanes atrovinosus. The sequence goes on from NZ_JAVDYB010000001.1 coordinate 2,461,644, forward strand.
TACCGCAAACTGTCCATCGACCGCCGCGCCCAGCTCGCCCTGGCCCTCCACGGCCACCCCGGCGAGCCGTCCCCGGTCCGCGGCGGCACCGTCCCACGCTGACGACCTCACGCCGCCGATCCCGATTCCGACGTGTCACTCGCCCCGCGCGGCCCGTTCGGCAACGCGCGCCGCTGCCGCCGGTTCCGCGGTGCGACCGGTTGCCGCGGCGGGGCGTTCCGGCGGTGCCGGGCCGGTTCTCGTGCTGCCTCGGTGCTCGTGGCACGTCTGATTCCGGCGGCGAGGCCCCTCCGGCGGCACGCCGCCCCCGGCGGTATCGCGGGTGACGCGGGCGGACGGCACTCCGGCGGGAGTCCCCCACGGCACCGGGTGGTGCGGGCCGGCCGCACCAGCCGGGAGGATCGGCTACAGCAGTGATCGGCTCGCGCCACCGTCGACCGGGAGGACCACGCCGGTGGTGCTCGCGGCCAGCGATGAGGCGAGGTATGCGGCCGCGGCGGCGATCTCGTCGGGTTCCGCCGGGCGGCCGAGGGGGATGTCGGCGCTGAGGCCGGCCAGGCCGCCGTCGAGTCGGTCGGCCCAGGCCTGCAGCGCGGGCGTGCGGGTCATGCCGGGCGCCAGGACGTTGACCGTGACCGCGCGTTCGCCGGCCTCCGCCAATTCGTGGACCAGGGATTTCGCGTAGCCGACGATGGCCGGGCGGACCGTGTTGGACAGTGCCAGGCCGGGGATGGGCTGACGGGCGGCGAGCGAGGTGTTGAAGATGATCCGGCCGTAGCCGGCGGCGCGCATGCGGGGCAGCGCGGCGCGGGTGAGCGCCACGGCGGAGAGCAGGTGCAGGTCCAGCGCGGCCCGGTAGTCGGCGAGGCCGAAACGGTCGGCGCCGCCCTCCGGCGGGCTGCCCGCGTTCGCGACGACCACGTGCGGGCCGCCGTGGGCGGTGGCGATCTCGTCGACCCAGGCGGACACGGCGGTGTGGTCGGTCACGTCGAGCGTGGTGCCGTGGGCCGCGCCGTGCGCGAGCTCCTTCAGCTCGCGCACGGCGTCGCGCAGGCGGTCCGGGTCGCGGCCGCAGATCGCGACCGTGGCGCCCTCCCGGGCGAGCCGGCGGGCGATGGCCAGGCCGATGCCGCTGGTGGCGGCCGCGACCATGGCGGTGCGGCCGTGCAGTCCCAGATCCACCGTGCCCCCTCAGGCGGTCGCGGCGTCGAGGGAGCGGGCCCACACCCGGGCGCCGCCGAGGGCGGCGATGCCGAGCAGCAGCGGTACGAGCAGCGCCCAGCCGCTGAACAGCAGCACCACGCCCATCACGCCGGCGGCCACGACCGCGCCCCACCAGACCGCGGAGCCGCGGGGCAGCAGCCACGCGCCGGCCACCAGGCCGGCCACGGTCACCGCGATGAAGCAGGCGGACGCGGCCAGCATCACCTGGGCCAGCGGCGTGCCGAACGTCAGCGCGACGGCGCTGACCAGCGCGCTCAGCACGAACAGCAGTGCCAGGCTGCGGTGCGGCACCCGGCCCGGCTCGTGGCCGGGCGCGAGCGCGGCGGGCAGCATGCCGTCGCGGGCCAGGGCGGCGCCGAGCCGGGACGCGCCGGCCAGGTACGCGTTCATGGTGCCGAACGTGAGCAGCATGGCCATCGCGGCGGTGAGCACCGCGGCGACCGGGCCGAGGCCGTGCTCCAGCAGCAGCGTCAGCGGCGCGGCGCTGCCGGCCAGCGCCGGGCCGAGCACCAGCACGCTGGTGGCGGCCAGGCTGAGGTAGAGCACGCCGACGACCAGCAGCGTGGCCACCGTGACCCGGGGCAGGTCGCGCCGCGGGTCACGGAACTCGCCGGACAGGTGGGTGACCGCCTCCCAGCCGGCGAAGCTGAAGAACAGCAGGCTGGCGGCCTGGCCGACGGCGAGCCAGCCGTGCGGCGCGAACGGCGTCAGGTTCGCGGTGTCCGCGGCCGGCAGCGCGATGACCACGGCGACCGCGAGCAGCACCGCGAGCGCGCCGACCAGCACGAGCTGGATCCGGCCGGACAGCCGCAGCCCGGCCGCGTTGCTGGCGAACGCGGCGAGCAGCAGCACCGCGGCCACGGCGAGCGCGGTACGGTCGCCGTGGCCGAGCGTGTGCGCGACGTACTGGCCGCCGACGTAGGCGGTGGCCGGCGCACCGGCCGGCAGCGCGAAGTAGAACCAGTACCCGACCGCGGCGGACGCGCGCGGCCCGAACGCCCGGGACACGAACGTCGCCACGCCACCACTGTCGGGGTAGCGCGCGCCGAGCGCGGCGAACGTGGCCGCCACCGGCACGCAGAACAGCAACAGCGTGAGCCAGGCCAGCAGCGACGCCGGTCCGGCGGCGTCCGCGGCGAGCGCGGGCAGCGCGAGGATACCGGCCCCCAGGATGGCCCCCACGTAGATGGCGGTCCCCTGCGCCAGGCCGATCCGGTGCGTGCTCATCGGTACTCCCTTCAGGTCGCGGCGGGGACGCGCGCTTCGCCGCACGCTGCGAGCGCCCGCCACACCGCCGTCTCGGTCAACCCCAACTCGGTCAGGACGTCCTCGTGGCTGCCGCCGTGGCTCGGCCACCGGTCACCGGCGTCGGCGGAGCGGACCTCGCGGCCGGGCATCAGCAGCGCCAGCGCGGACGCCGTACCGCCGCCGGGCCGGTGCTCCTCCACCACCACGAACCGCTCGTAGCGCCGGGACAGCTCCGCCGCGGCCGTGCTCAGGTTCCCCCGGTCGAGGTAGCACAGGTGCGCGTGCGGCAGGTCGGGACGTTCCCGGCGGACGGCCAGGCACAGCTCGGTGCCGACCTCGCCCACGGAGACCAGGCAGACGCGGCCCGGTGCGGCGCCGTCGTCGTCCCAGACCACCGGCGGCGGCTCCTCGCCCTGCCAGGGCAGGCTCTCCGGGGCGGCGTTGCGGCCGGTCCGGACGTAGTGCGGGGCGCCGGTGCGGGCCGCGCGGCGGATCACCGCGCGCATCTCCCGCTCGCCGTACGGCGCCGCGATCGTGATGCCCGGCATCGCGGACAGCACCGCGACGTCCTCCAGGCAGTGGTGCGTGGTGCCGAACCAGGCCCCGGACACCCCGGCGTACGGCGCCACCACGGTGATCCCGGCGCCGTAGTAGCCCATGGCCAGCTTGATGCTCTCCGCCGCCCGCAGCGCGGCGAACGGCGCGAACGTGGACACGAACGGCCGGAAGCCGGCCGCGGCGAGCCCGGCCGCCATGTCGATCATGGCGCCCTCGGCGATGCCGACGTTGAAGAACCGGTCCGGGAAGGCCTGCTGGAACGGGTGCCCGCGACCGCCGAGGTCGGCCTCCAGGCAGACGATGCGCTCGTCCTCGGCGGCGAGCCGGGTCAGCTCGTCGCGGTACGCGGCGCGGCCGGACAGCGTCATCGCACGAGCTCCTTCCAGACGGCGGCGCGGGCCGCGTCGATCGTCACGTAGTGCGCGGACGGCTTGCCCTCGACCGGGCGCACGCCCTTGCCCTTGACGGTGCGCGCGATCACGGCCAGCGGCCGGTCGGCGCCGTCCCGCGCGGGCGCCAGCGCGTCGCGCAGCGCGGCCAGGTCGTGGCCGTCCACCTCCAGGGTGTCGAACCCGAACGTGGCGAACCGGTCGGCCAGCCGGGGCAGCGGCGAGATCGCGTCCACCGCGCCGTCGTTCTGGCCGCCGTTGCGGTCCACCACCAGCACCAGGTTGCCGACCTTCTGCGCGGCGGCGACCTGGCACGACTCCCAGATCAGCCCCTCCTGCAGTTCGCCGTCGCCGGCCACCGCGATGGCCAGTCCGCCCCGGCCGGCCATCCGCCGGCCCAGGGCCCAGCCCAGCGCGTACGGCACGCCGTGCCCGAGGCTGCCGGTCGGGAAGCGCACGCCGGGCACGGCCGCGCCGGGGTGGCCGGTGAAGTGCCCGTCCGCGGCGCCGTAGCGCGGCACCGGGTCCTCGGCCAGGATGCCGGAGACGTGCAGCGCGGCGTACAGCCCGGCGGCGGCGTGCCCCTTGCTCAGCACCACCTCCGTGCCGTCACCGGCGTTCGCCCGGTCCAGCGCCGCGATCAGGATGTCCAGCACGGACAGGCTGCCGCCGAGGTGGCAGCCGGTCGGCGACGCGGCCATGTCGATCACCATCCGGCGGGCGGCGCGCGCCCGCGCGTGCAGGTCGTCGAGGCTCGCCCGGCCGGTCCGGACCGGCGCGGGCGGCGCGAGGGTGACGGTCACCGCGCACCTCCAGGGCTCCGCTCGCCCCCGCTGAGGGCGAAGAACTCCCGCACCGCCTCGCCCAGCACGCGGCGGGCGCGACGGTACTCGTCGGCGTCGAGGCGTTCGTCCCGGGTGTGGTCCAGGGCGGAGTCACCCGGACCGTAGGCCACCATCGGCACGTCACGCCATGTGGTCGCAAGAGTGTTCATATCGGAAGTTCCCTTCTTGAGCAAGAACCTCGGCCGGCCGCCCGACCGGGCGAACGCGCGCCCGAACGCCTTGGCCAGCACGGTGCTGCGCGGACCCGCGTGCCCGGGGGTGGCGCGCAGCACCTCGGTCCGTACGCCGTCGCCGCCGGCGTCCAGCGCGGCCGTGCGCAGCGCGTCGAGGTCCGCGCCCGGCGGCACCCGGAAGTTGAGGATGCCGACCGCGGACTGGCTGGCCGCGTCCGCGTCGCAGCGCAGGTCGATGACGGCGCTGAGCGCCTCGTCGGCCTCCTTGAGCACCGCGGCCCGGATCCGCTCCAGCGCGCCGATCAGCCGGTCCGGTGCGGAGACCGCCTGGAACCCGGCCGAGTGGCCGCTCGGCACGGTGGCGGTCACCCGCAGCTTGAACAGCCCGAAGTAGCCCAGCGTCAGCGCGCCCGCGCCGCTCGGCTCGCCGATCACGACGGCGTCGGCCGGGTAGTGGTCGCGCGCGTGGAACGCGCCCCGCGACGAGGACACCTCCTCCTCGACCGCGCCGACCACCCGCAGCCGCCAGCCGTCCGGGACCGGGGTGCCGGCCAGCACCTCCAGGAACGCGGCCAGCGAGCCCTTCGCGTCGACCGTGCCGCGGCCGTGCAGCACGGCCGGGTCCACGTCGTCCCAGCGCACCGGCCAGGTGAACGGCACGGTGTCCAGGTGGCCGAGCAGCAGCAGCGTGCGCGGGCCGGTGCCGCGCTCGGCGACCAGGTTCCCGGCCTCGTCGACGCGCGCGTCCAGGCCCCGGTCCCGGCACCAGCCGGCCAGGTAGGCGGCGAGTTCGCGTTCGTCGTACGAGACGGACGGGATCTGCGCGGCCCGGGTGAGCAGCGTCAGGTCCTCGGCGGGCTCCCGGGCGGCCCAGAACCGGGTCCACCCGGACTCCACGGCCATCGAGTGCGGGCCGGTGATCGCCACGTCGGCCGTGCCGTCGAGGGCGAGTTCGGCGGCGCGGATCTTCTGCCGCATGCGGCCCTTCGCGTACCGCCCGCAGGTGCCGGCGTACGCGTCGCGCACGGTGGAGCCGCGGTCGGCCGGGTCGGCCAGCACGCCCGGCGTGCCGGTGACCAGGCGCAGGTGGTCCGCGCCGAGCGCGTTGGAGACGGCGGCGGCCAGCATGTCCGCGTCCACGTTGAGTTCGCCGCCGCCGGCTGCGTCGCGCACCGGCGGGCTGAGGCAGACCACGTCGTAGGCGTCGAGCAGCGCGCCGAGCCGGGCCGCGTCGACCCCGCTGACCGTACCCGCGCGGTGGTCCCTGACGATCTTGGGTTTGCCGTCCTCCACCGCGCGCAGCGGCCGGTTGAGGTCGCCGGTGACCAGGCCGCCGTCCGCGGCCACGGCGGTGAACACGCGCAGCCCGTGCGCGGCCAGCCCGGCCTCCACGGCCGGCAGCGTGATCTGCCGGTACGCGGCCACGATGTGCGGCATCTCGGTGGGCGGGCAGTAGCGGACGGTGTCGCCGTTGCCGAGCGTCAGCTGCGGCATGGCCCGGCCCAGCGACCGGTAGTGCCGCTCGATGCCCTCGGCGCCGCCGGCCACCACCAGCACGCGCGCGCCCCGGTTCCGGATCGCCGCGATCTCGGCGAAGATCTCCGGGTGCAGCAGCGTGCCGCTCCCGACCTTGATCACGTAGAGCGCCCGGGTCATGGCGTCACCGCCGTGAACGGCAGCGCCAGCGACGGCGCGAAGCCGTACACCGTGTTCAGCGCCTGCACGGCCTGACCGGACGCGCCCTTGATCAGGTTGTCCAGCGCGGCCACCGCCACGTACTGGTCGCCCTCCACGCTCACCGCGACCTCCGCCACGTTGCTGCCGACCACGCTCTTGAGCATGGGGAAGTCGGCGGGGGTACGCGCGGCGCCGCGGAACCGGACGAACGGGGTTCGCGCGTACGCGGTGCCGTAGGCGCGCTTGACGTCCTGCGCGGACACGCCCGGGCGCAGCCGGCCGTACGCGGTGACCACGATGCCGCGCGCGACGTCCAGGCTGTACGTGGAGAAGCGCAGCCGCGGCGCGGTGCCGGCGAAGTCGCCGAGCGCCTGGGTGATCTCCGGCGCGTGCCGGTGACCGTACGGTTTGTGCACCCGGAAGTTGCCGATCCGGTCCGCCGGATGCTCCGCGGAGCGGCTCCCGCCCCCGCTGGCCCCGGTCTTCGCGTCCACCACCACGTCCTCGGTGGCCAGCCCGGCGGCGAACAGCGGCTGGAGCGCGTACAGCGTGGTCACCGCCATGCAGCCGGGCAGGTTCAGCAGCCGCTCCGGCACCGGTGACGCGCTGAACTCCGGGACGAAGTATCGGAACGGCTCGGTCCACGACGCCGACTCCGGGTAGTGGACCGCGGCCTGGGCGGCGTCCCTGAGCCGGAAGTCGCCGGCCAGGTTGATGATCCGCCCGGCCCGCTCGGTGAGCTTCGGCAGTTGCGCGGGCAGCGCGCCGCCCGGCAGGCAGCCGAACGCCACGTCCACCTCGTCGCACGCCTCCAGCGGCCGGAACCGCAGCCCGGCCGCGCGCGGGTGGTTGCGCACGCCGGCCAGCACCGAGGAGACCGGCCGGCCGCTGTGCCGCTCGCTGGACAGGTAGGACAGCTCGACGTGCGGGTGGTCCAGCAGCAGGCGCACCAGCTCCGCGCCGGTGTACCCGCTGGCGCCGAGGACCGCGACCCGCACCTTCTCCTGCTCAGCCAAGGCGGGCCGCCCTCTCGTAGGGCCGGCGGTACTCCCGCTCGGCGACGAGCTTGCGGATGGCGTCCGGGCGCGCGGCGACCTTGCGGAACGCGTCGGCGTAGCGGATCACGCGCTCGTACTCGACCGGGGAGCGCAGCTCGCGGCAGAGCACCACGGTGCTCTCCAGCATCGCCACCACGTTCGGGAAGTCGGCCGGCTCGTGGTCGCGGACCGCGTCCGGGTTCAGCGTGAACGGGTAGCCGTTGCCGAACCCGTCCCGCCGCCGGAACGGCAGGTGGCAGGGGATCGGCGTGTTCTGCCACTCGCGGGCCGGCACGCCCTCCGCGGTCAGCAGCTCGTGCACCGCCTGCTTGACCGCCCAGACCGGCAGGTCGTCCAGGCCGGCCGCGGCCGGGTTCAGCCCGATCCGGTACATGTTGTACGCGTGCACGTGCCCGTCCGGCACGTACGGCGCGGTGAACAGCCCGGTCGTGGCCAGCGCCTCGCCGAGCACGGCCGCGTTGCGGGCGCGGACCGCGTCGTAGTACGGCAGCCGCTTGAGCTGCCCGGCGCCGAACGCCGCGGCCACCCACGACATCCGGTAGTCGATGCCGGTGCGCTCCAGGAACTCCGTCGCCCGGCCGTACGCCTCGTCCGTGGCGAAGAACGCGATGCCGCCCTCGCCGCCGAGCGGGAAGTTCTTGTCCGCCATCAGGCTCTGCCCGGCGGCGTCACCCAGCGAGCCGCACATCCGCTCGCCGATCCGCGCGGAGTGCGCGTGCGAGGCGTCCTCGACCAGCGCCAGCCCGTGCCGGTCGCAGAGCCGCCGCAGCGCGGCCACGTCGGCGGGCAGGCCGTGCACGTGGACCGGCATGATCGCCCGGGTGCGCGGCGTGATGGCCTTCTCCGCCGCCTCCGGCGACATGCAGTACGTGCGCGGGTCGATGTCCACGAAGACCGGCACCGCCTTCGCCGCCACCACGGCCTGCGCGGTCGCGATGAACGTGAACGCGGGCACGATCACCTCGTCGCCGGGCTGCACGCCCGCGCCGATCAGCGCCAGGTGCAGGCTGGACGTGCCGCTCGCGGTGGGCAGCGCGTGCCGGGCGCCGACGTAGGCGCGGTACTCCTCGGCGAAGCCGTCCACCACCTTCTCCGGGCTGGTGCGCTGCGCCACCATCATGGTGAACACGTCCTCCTTGGTGATCACCGGGAAGATCGTGCGGCGCATCGCGCGCGGAATGACGGCCGGGCCGCCGAACTGGGCGAGTTCGGCGTCGACGTCCCGCTCGTCGGGCAGCGGGAGCGGAGCCGACGGGAAATCCGTGATCATCGCGGGTTACCTCCGGTCACTGCGGGCGTACGGGAACCGGCCTGCGCCAGCGCCATCCGGACACAGGCGGCGACCAGCGGGCTCAGCCGGTAGTTGAACTGGACGCCCGGCGCCAGGCCGGGCTCGGCCTCCTCCTGCGTCCACATGGTCCGCAGGTCGAAGGCGCCGAAGATCTTCAGCCGCTCGGCGCGGGCCCAGATCCGCTCGTCGTCGGTGAGCATCGCCGCGGCCGGGCCGAAGCCGAGGCCGGTCAGGTCCACGGCCAGCGCCGGCGCGGTCTGCCGGCGCGCCGCGCCGGCGAACTCGGCGGCGTTCTCCGGGGTCAGGCTCAGCAGCGCGAACGCCGGGTCGGTGCCGTCCGTGCGGCGGACGCCGAGCCAGGAGACGAAGCGCTCCGCCGCCGGGTCCAGCTCCGGCAGCGCGGCGGCGTCGCCGTGCCCGATGCCCTGGCCGCAGAGCGCGGCGTGGATCGCGGCGGTCCGGCTGTTCACCAGCACCGCGTGCGCGCGCCCGCTCTGCCTGGTGAGCCACCGCGACAGCGCCGGCAGCTCCTTGTCGTTCTTCTCGATGCTCATCACCACGCCGGACGTCAGCACCCGGGTGAGCACGAGCGCGGTGTCGAACTGATCCATCGGGGCTTCCTTTCCGCGGCCGCCCGCCCCGCGACGGGGGCGGGCGGCCGTCGTAGAGATGTGGGGGAGGTGCCGGGCTCAGCCGGCGAGGACCATCCCGGACCGGACGACCGACGCCGCGTACGCGGCGCAGTGCGCGGCCACGTCGACGCCGTGCACCTCGGACGAGCGGGCGAACTCGGGGTTCGCGTTCACCTCGAGCACCGCCAGCTCGCCGGTCGACCGGTTCTCGAGCAGGTCCACGCCGTAGAAGCCGGGACCGAGCGCGGACACCACGTCGGCACAGAGACCGTCGATGTCCGGCGTGATCTCGGCGCGCTCGACCCGCGCGCCGAGGTGGGTGTTGGTCCGCCAGTGTGCGCTGCGCCGCCGGAACGCCACCACCGGGCGTTCACCCACCACGACCACGCGCAGGTCGTGATCGGGCTTGTCGACGTAGCGCTGCACCAGGACCGGGAACAGCTTGCCCGCCGCATCGGCGGACTCGCGGCCCCCGGTCCACGCCTCCAGCTCGCCCTCGCTGGACAGCCGGGTCACGCCGCGGCCCCAGGAGCCGGACGGCGGCTTGACCACGACCGGCCAGCCGAGCTGCTCGACGGCGTCGCGGACCTGTTCGTGGGTGAACGCGTGCAGGGTGGCCGGGTGCGGGATGCCGTGCCGCGCGAAGAGCAGCGCCTGCAGCCCCTTGTCGCCGCACACCTCGATCGCGGACGCCGCGTTGACGGTGGCGATCCCGGCGCGTTCCAGCAGGCGCGCGGTGCTCAGCGCCTCCCGGTGCGACAGGTTCCGGATCCAGGCGAGCGTGGGCGGGGTGTCCCGCCGGGCCAGCACCCCGGCGAGGTCGGGCGGGAGCACGGGCTCGGCGGAGAGCCCCTGGGCGCGCAGGGCGTCCAGGAGCCGCCGTTCCTCGGGGCGCAGCACCGTCACCGACAGCAGTACATCGGTGGCCGCGCCGGTCATTCGCCCCAGTCCTCCTCCACCTCAGGCGCCAGCGCGACCTCCGGCCGGTCGTCGGTCCTGCCGATCAGCTCGTGCTCCTGACCGCAGGCCGAGCACTCGATGATCTCGCCCTTCTCGGCGTCGCCGTCGACGGTGAGCGGGCTGTCGCAGACGAGGCAGACCACGGCGTTGTCGGCGATTACCGGCATGACTCGTTCATCCTTTCTGATTCGCGGCTGTGTCCCGATGTCCTCGGACGTCTCGACGGTAACCAGCGTCGATGGATCAAGGCACTACGGAAACCCGTAGCTCGCGGCCACCGCGTTACGGGAACAGCCGCAGCGGTACGTCCGCCGCGCGGAACAGGTGGTCGCGCGAGGCCTCCAGCTCCGCGCGCAGGCGGCCCAGATCCGCGTCCAGCAGCGCGCCGCGCCACTTGCGGACCCGGCCGGCGACGATCACGGTCTCCACGTTGGTACGGTCCATCAGCGTCACCACCGCGCCCGGCGCGCTGTTCATCGGCGCGACATTGAGCGCGGTCGCGTCGAGCAGCACGATGTCGGCCTCCTTGCCCGGCGTGAGCGAGCCGGTGCGGCCGCCCAGGCGCAGGTGCTCCGCGCCGTTGCGGGTGGCGAAGCGCAGCACGTCGCGGTCGAGCAGCAGCGGCGGCGTGCCCGGCGCGGGCGTCGGCCAGAAGTTCTCCGGCGTGAGGTCGCCCTGGTCGAAGACGAGCTGGTTGACCAGCATGCGCTGCATCGTCATGGTGGACCGCATCAGCGTGAACGGGTCCGCGGCCATGGTGGTCTCGACGTCGGAGCTGAGCGACGGCTCCATGCCGAGCTCCTGCATGCGCAGCAGCGGCGGCGTGCCGTGCCGCATCGCCATCTCGATCGGCACCGCGAGCGACACCCCGACGCCGGCGTCCCGGGCCGCGCGCCAGACCTCGTCGGAGACGTGCACCATGTGGATGAGCAGCACGTCCGGGCCGAGCCCGAGGTCCCTGCCCGCGCCTCCGGTGCCGCGGGCCAGGTCCTCCAGCGCCGGCCGCATCATGATCGAGAACGCGTGCGCGGCGATCAGCAGGTCCAGCTCGCGGGCGATCGCCCAGGTGGCGCTGACCGCCTCCGGGCCGGCCGCGACCTCGCCGCCCATCGCCATGGTCAGCAGCTGGTCGTCCGAGGAGAAGTACCGCTCGCGGAGCCGGTACGCGTCCTGCGGGAAGCGGGACTCGGCGCGGCCGTCGCCCGCCCAGTAGCCGAACGCGGACCGGGCACCGGCGTCGGTCAGCGCCTGGACGGCCGCGTCGCTGTGCTCGGGCGTGTGGTGGATCTGCGAGGTGTCCAGCACCGTGGTGACGCCCGCGTCCAATTGGGACAGCCGGCCGTACAGCATGTTGATGTGCACGTCCTCCGGCCGGTAGACGGGCGAGAACCGGCCGATGATGTGGTCCATGTAGGACGGGTCGGCGCTCGGCGAGCCGGATCCGTCGTTGATCAGCAGGCCGTTCGGCAGGAACGAGCGCAGGCCGGTCTCGAACAGGTGGTGGTGGGTGTCGACGAAGCCGGGCATGACCACCCGGCCGCGCGCGTCGATCACGTCCGCGTCCGGGACGTCGAGCCCGGGGCCGACCGCGACGATCCGGCTGCCGTCGACCAGCACGTCCGCGGCCTCGAAGTCCCCGACGGCCGGGTCGAGGGACATCACGGTGCCGCCGCGGATGACGTAGCGGCGCCCGGGCCGTCCGGTGTCCGCGGGCGGGGTGGCCGGGAAGGTGTCTGACACGTTCGTCCTCCAGAGGTAGGTGAGTTCACCCCCCCAGACGGATCGCGCGGACGCCGGTTCACATCGGCCCGGCGGCGGCGCCGCGCGCCACGACCCCGCACAAAACCGCCATGACCAGCGCGTACGGCCCCCAGAAGTACCGTTCCCAGGGACTCGACGACGCGATGTTCATCACGCTGCCGACGACCAGCAGCCCGCACAGCGCCCAGACGGCCCACCGGGTCACCGCGCCGGGCAGGGACAGCGGGCCGAGCCCGGCGTGGCTGAGCACCAGCGTCGCGGCGGCGGTCCAGACCAGCAGGGACACCACGCTGGCCACCCGCAGCTCGCGGGGGAGCGTGCCGGCGTGGGCGCCGCCCCACGCGGCCTGGCCCAGCGGCGCGCCCAGCGCCAGGGCCAGCTGGAACAGCGCGATGCCGAGCAGGCCGGCGATCGCGGCGATCGTGGCCGTGCGCTCCATGGTCGTCATGGGTCTCACCGTCCGTCCGGGTCGAGGTGGTCCAGGGCCGCGAGGCTCTCGTCCGCCCAGGCGATCACCGCGTGGGCGTGGTGCCGGCCGGCCGAGATGGTCAGGTGCCAGAACGGCGCGTCGTCCGCGTACTGCGGCTCGGCCGCGGTGCGGGCGTCGAGCGCGTCGAACTCGCGCAGCCGCCGCTCCGCGTCGGCCCGGGCGCCGGCGATGAGCGCCCGGCAGGCCTCGGTGCCCAGCGCGCGGCCGAAGAACAGGCGCAGCAGCAGTCCGTTGCGCGCGGGCGCGGCCTGCACCGGCTCGGTGAGCAGTTCGCGCAGCCGCCGGCGGCCGGCCGCGGTGATCGCGAACGTGGACGCGCCGCGCTTGGCCGCGCCCTCGCGGCGGACGAACCCGTCGCGCTCCAGGCCGGCGAGCGCGGGGTAGATCTGGCCGAAGCTCTCGCTCCAGAAGTGGCCGAGCACGTCGCGGATCGACTCGCGCAGCGCGTAGCCGCTCATCGGCTCGATGCTGAGCGCGCCGAGCACGGCCATGTCGGTCTGGCCGGATCGTGGCATCGCCGCCTCCCTTCTATCTGGCAGATATATCTGACAGGTAGAAGGTGCCATCCGAACGTTTCGTGGATGTTACGCACGGCACAGAAAGGCGGTAGATCGCGCGCCGGGCACCGCCGGATGGGCACAATGGTGCTGGTCGACGCCGTGTGGGTGGCCCGGCGGCCCGGGCGCCGTGAGTCGAAAGTCTCTAAAACCTATCGGGTAGGTAGTGTAACCTGTGCGGTGCATATCCCCCGCACACCACCCCGACCAGGGACTCATTCGTGATCAGCATCAAGGACCTGCGCAAGGTCTACCGTGGACGGCACCGCGAGGTGACCGCGCTCGACGGCGTCTCGCTGGACGTCGCCGAGGGCGAGATCTACGGCGTGCTCGGGCGCAGCGGCGCCGGCAAGAGCACGCTGCTGCGCTGTGTGAACCTGCTGGAGCGGCCCGACTCCGGCACCGTCACGGTCGGCGGCGTCGACCTCACCGCGCTGCCGGAGCGGCGGCTGCGCACGGAGCGGCGGCGGATCGGCATGATCCATCAGCACTTCGCGCTGCTCAGCTCGCGTACCGTCGCCGGGAACGTGTCCTTCGCGCTCGAGGTGACCGGCGTGCCGCGCGCCACCCGCGCCCGCCGGGTCGCGGAGCTGCTGGAGCTGGTCGGCCTGGAGGGGCGGGCGAACGCGTACCCGGCACAGCTGTCCGGCGGCCAGAAGCAGCGCGTCGGCATCGCCCGCGCGCTCGCCGCGGACCCGGCCGTGCTCCTCTCCGACGAGGCCACGTCCGCGCTGGACCCGGAGACCACGGACTCGATCCTGGCGCTGCTGGCCGACCTCAACCGGCGGCTCGGCCTGACCATCCTGCTGATCACGCACGAGATGGACGTGGTCAAGCGGATCTGCCACTCCGCCGCGATCATGCGGGACGGGCGGTTCGCCGAATCCGGCCGGATCGCGGACGTCCTGGCCCGGCCCGGGTCCGAGCTGGCGGCGGAACTGCTCCGGCTCGGTCCGGCGCCGGACCTGCCGGGGCAGACCGTGCTGGACGTGACGGTCAGCGGCGACACGGCGGAACGGCCACTGATCGCGGAGCTGGCCCGCCGGTTCGAGGTGGACGTGCGCATCCTCGGCGGCACGGTCGAGCAGCTCGCCGCCACCCGCGCCGGCCGCCTCCGCCTGCTGCTGCCCGGCACCCCGGCCGACAACACACCCGCGCTGACCTGGCTGCGCGACAGCGGAATCCCGACGGAGGTGCGGGCATGAGCCTCGCGAGCGAATCATCGGCTCGGCGCCGGCCACGCGGGGACCGCGGCGAGGCAGGAGGTGCGGCATGACCTGGGCGGACATCTGGCCGTTGCTCGGTGAAGGGCTGTGGGAGACCGTCTACATGGTCGGGATCTCCGCGGCGATCACCGCGCTCGGCGGGCTGCTGATCGGCGTGCTGCTGGTGCTGACCGAGCGCGGCGGGCTGCTGTCCGCGCCGCCGGTCAACGCGGTCCTCGGGCTGATCGTCAACGTCGGGCGGTCGCTGCCCTTCATCATCCTGCTGGTCGCGGTCATCCCGTTCACCCGCGCGGTGGTCGGCACCACGATCGGCACGGACGCCGCGATCGTGCCGCTGACCATCGGCGCGATCCCGTTCTTCGCGCGGATCGTGGAGACCGCGATCCGCGAGGTGCCGCGCGACGTGGTCGACGCCGCGGTCGCGGCCGGCGCGTCCCGCTGGCAGATCGTCCACAAGGTACTGCTGCGCGAGGCGCGGCCCGGCCTGGCGGCCGGCCTCACCATCACGATCATCGCGCTGGTCGGCTATTCCGCGATGGCCGGCACCGTGGGCGGTGGCGGGCTCGGCGACCTGGCCATCCGGTACGGATACCAGCGCTTCGAGACCGAGATGATGATCGCCACCGTGGTGGTGCTGGTGCTGTTCGTCCAGGCCGTGCAGAGCGTCGGCGATCTCGTCGTGCGCCGTCTCTCCCACCGATGAACCCTCAGGAAGGTAAGCCATGATGCGTCGTACCCTCGTCGCCCTCACCGCGGCCGCCACGCTCCTGACCGGGCTGGCCGCCTGCGGCAACGACTCCGACAGCGGCGCTGCCGGCGGCGCTCTGAAGATCGGCGTCACGCCCGTACCGCACGGTGAGATCCTGAAGTACGTCAGCGACAACCTCGCCGCCGCGGAAGGGCTGACCATCGAGATAGTCGAGTTCAACGACTACGTCCAGCCGAACACCGCGCTCCAGGACGAGCAGCTGGACGCGAACTACTTCCAGCACGTGCCGTACCTGGAGGAGGAGATCGCGGCCAAGGGCTACACGTTCACGCCGCTCAAGCCGGTGCACATCGAGCCGCTCGGCGTCTACTCCAAGACCGTGACCGAGCTGACCGCGGTCCCGGACGGCGGCGTGGTCGCGATCCCCAACGACCCGTCCAACTCCGGCCGCGCGCTCAACCTGCTCGCCGCCAACGGGCTGATCACGCTCAAGGACGGCGTCGGCGTCAACGCCACCGAGCAGGACATCACCGCCAACCCGAAGAACCTGACGTTCGAGCCGCTGGAGGCGGCGCAGCTACCGCGCAGCCTCGAGGACACCGCGCTCTCCGTGATCAACGGCAACTACGCGATCGAGACCGGGCTCAACCCGGCCGCGGACGCGCTCGCGCTGGAGACCGGCACGGACAACCCGTACGCGAACCTGGTCGTGGTCCGCACCGGCTCGGAGACCGACGAGCGCATCGTCAAGCTGGAGAAGCTGCTGCACTCCCAGCAGGTCAAGGACTTCATCGCGCAGAAGTACAACGGCGCGGTGCTGGCCGCGTTCTGACGACCGGCCGGGGGCGGGCTCCGGCCCGCCCCCGAGCCTCAGAGCAGCCGCGACCGGTACGCCAGCGCCAGCTGCACACGGCCGAGGTTCGTCAGGTCCAGCCCGGTGGACGCCACCGCCGAGGCCTCGACCGACAGCCGCCACGCCGTCGCGGGACTCCGGCCCCAGAACAGGCTCGCGTCGTTGCCGACCGGGCCGCCGAACTGGTCCGCGCTGAACGCGGCGGCCAACGGGATGCGCCGCGCGGGTGACAGCGACTCCACCGTCACGCCGTCCAGGCGCCGGTTCACCGCGACGCCGGGATGCTCCAGCAGGACCGTGACCCGGGTGACCCCGGCGGTGGCGCCGACTAGCGACACGAAGGCCTCGGTGACCTTCAGCTCGTAGCGGCTGGGGTCGATGTCGGTCAGCGGCACCGTCAGCGTGGTGGTCAGGTGCGTGCGCAGCGCCTCCAGCACCACCGGGTCGTCGAACGTCCAGATCTGGAAGTTGCCGACGAGCTGCTGGGTGTAGGACACGTACCGGTCCCGCATGAACAGCACGTCCGGCAGCCGCGACCAGGACGTCACGTACGCCGACAGCAGCGCCGTCATGCGGCCGCCGTCGCCCCGCCGCAGCGCCGCGTAGGCGTGCTGCTCGATGTCCGGGTGCACGTACCCGACGTCGAAGGACAGGTGGCGCGCGTTGTCCTCGAAGGCCCAGTCGTCCAGGGCGCGCGCGGCCAGGTAGGCGTACTTCATCAGCACGTCGGCGTAGGCCTGCGCCTGCGTGACGAGCAGCCGGGCGAGCGCGCCGAGCTCGCCGAGGTTCGCGGTGAGCGCGCTCTGCTGGGCGTCGACGTCCCGCAGGCCGGACTCGGCGGCGGCCTGCCGCGCGTCGCAGACGGCCAGCTCGATCACCGCCCGGTCCTTCTCCAATTCGGCCAGCGCGCGGTCCAGGACGAGCTGGAGCCGCTGCTTGACCAGCTCCTTCTCCGCGTTGAGCAGTTCGCCGTCGACCTTGGCCTGAAGCAGTTCGCTGAGCACCCGGACGGCGGAGACGAACTCCGTGGTCTGCTTCACGGCGTCCTGGATGCCGCCGACGAGCGCCTGCGCCTCGGGCTTGAGGCGAGGGCCCGGCTGCACCGGCGGGTCGCCGGGGTTCGGGCCCGGCCGCGGCGCGGGCTTCCAGTCGACCCAGTCGGTCAGGTACGCGTCCCCGATCCGGTACGTGCCGGTCGTGGCGTCGAACGTGCCCGAACTCAGCGACTTCCCCAGCGTGGCGGTCAGGCCGATCGCGGAGACGAACGCGGCGATCGACGCGCCGCCGGTGTAGACGGCCGCGACCAGCGCCGCGACCGCGCCGATGATGGTGAGCAGATCGCCGACGACGTTGCCGTCCAGTTCCAGCCGCTGCTGGGCGAGCTTCTGGCGGATCTCGCGGACCGCCGTGTCGTTGTCGTTGATCCGCGCCTCCGCCTGCGCGATCCGGCTGTCCGCGATCTGCCGCTGCTTCAGCGCGCCGGTCCGTTCCAGGACCAGGACGGTGAGCGCGTTCCGCAGTTCCCGCGCCTGGCTCTGCAGGCGCAGCCGGTTGCCCGGCACGTCGGCCGCGTTGACGAGGATGTGCTGCGCGTCGCTGAACAGGCCCAGGACCATGCCGGCGTAGTCGGTCACCACCCGCTCGTACGCCGGGAAGTCGGGGATGACGTCGTCGCTGTACGCGATGCCGGCCGGCGTCTGGTCCGCGTTGATCTGCTGGGCGCGGCGCACCGCCCGGTCCGCGTTCGGCGAGAGCCGGATCGCCGCGAGGAACTCGTCCAGCGCCCGGGCCCGGCGGGTCGGCGCGGTCTGCTCGGCGCGCCGATAGGTGCGGAAGAGGTACTCGCCGACGCGGATGCGGTGCTGCGCCCAGTGTCCCGCCGTGGTGCCGAGCGCGAGCACGGCGTGCTGCCACCACTGGTCGATCGTGCCGCCGGTGCTGATCGGGTCCGTCGTGGCGCCGGCCGTGCCGGTGAGGCCGGGCGTGCCGGTCGCGCCGTCCGTTCCGGTGTCGGACAGGTCGTCCGGTTGCCCGGCGGCGCCGCCCGGACCGCCCGCGCCGCCCGGCCCGCCGGAACCGCCGGAGCTGTCCACGGTCACGCCGGCGCCCCGGGTGACGTACCGCAGGATGACCGATCCGGACCGGCCGCCCTCGCCGCCGGGGCCACCGTCCCCGCCGCGCCCGCCGTCGGTGGGCGGGCGGCCCCTGATCTTGCCGGGCACCTCGGCGACGCCGTCCATGCCGGTGCCGCCCGGACCGCCCGCGCCGCCGCGGCCGCCGGCACCGCCGGTGGCGAGCAGCCGGACGCCGGAGATCTGCTGTGCGATCACGGTCAGCGGCCAGCCCGGGTGTCCCGCGGTCCCGGCGCCTCCCGGGCCGCCGGGACCGCCGGGGCGGCGCGTGCCCGCGGCCGCGAAGCCGTCCGGGCCCTTGCCGCCGGCGGTGCCGTCCGTGCCCGGCGAGCCGCCGCAGTCGACCGTGCCGCCGTTGCCGGCGTAGACGTCGGCCACGATGAGCAGCGCGTAGCCCTCCAGCCGGAGCAGGTAGCCGGGATCGTGGCGGATCTCGCGCGCGGCGAGGATGATCGTGGCGCCGGCGGGGGCCACGCCGTGGTCGACCTCGGCCACGATCTCCCGGCGGAGGTCGTCGTTGACGATGATCAGGTCACGGATGAGTTCTATCGTCATCCATTCACCAGAGCGAGGCCGCGGCTCCGGGTCAACGCGGTCATGGACAGAACGGCGTGCCGGTGTTGTCGATGACGAGATCGGCGTGCGCGCGGACCTGGTTCGTGGCGTAGAACGCGTCCTCCTGGCGGGCCCAGCGGTCCCAGTGCGGGGCGTAGGCGTCCCCGTCGCGCTCCAGCGCACGCCGGCGCCGGACGGCCTCGGGCGCGTCGATCCAGACCAGCCCGCTGCGGTACGGGGCGAGAGCGCGCGCTCCACAGCCGACACCCTCGACGATCAGGTCGGTGCCGACGGTCAACGGCTCCCAGTCACGGTACGTGCCCGCCGCCCAGTCCCAGCGCCGCCAGCGGATCGGGTCGCGGGCCGCGAGCGGCTCCAGGATCCACTCCCGCAGCGCGCCGACGCCGCCGAGCAGGCCGTCCCAGCCGGGGTAGAGGTCGTCCATCCGTACCAGCGGGGCATCCAGGGTGTGCGCGAGCGCGCGGGCGAGGCCGGTCTTGCCCGCCCCGGAACGGCCCTCGACCGCCACCACCCGGACGCCGCCGGCCGCGGGCGACAGCGTGCCCGCCCAGGCGAGAACGCGCGCCGCCTGGGCGGTCGCGGGATCGGAGCCGGTGGTGCCGTGTATCCCATGATCGTACGTTGCCCGTGGTTACTACGGTGTCGGCCGTGATCGATCCGCGGGACGTCGCCGCCGCCTACCTGGAGATCGCCGACCGGCACGCGCCCGGCCTGGTCGAGGGCCTGTACCTGGTCGGCTCCGTCGCGCTGGGCGACTACCACCCGGGCGTCAGCGACATCGACTTCGTGGCCGTGACCTCCTCGGCCCCGGACGTGGCCGCGATCCGCCGCATCCACGCCGAACTGCACACGCGCCACGCCGCCCCGGACTTCGACGGACTCTACGTCTCGTGGGACGACCTGCGCGCCGACCCGGCCACGCTGCCACCCGGGATCGCCGCGCACGAGTGGCGCGTCTCCGCCGCCTCCGACTTCGAGCGAAACCTGGTCACCTGGCACGTCCTCGCCCAGGGCGGCGTGCCGATCCGCGGCCCGGCCGCGGACGTGTTCACCGACTGGCCGGCCCTGGCCGCCTCGACGCGCCGCAACCTCGAAACGTACTGGACGCCGTGGGTGACGCAGCTGTCCCGGTCGCCGCTGGGGTTGTCGGAGTGGGCCACGACGTGGACGGTGCTGGGCGTGGCGCGGCTGCGGCACACGCTCGCGGCCGGCCGCGTCACCTCGAAGACGGCGGCGGCCGCGTACGCGACCGCCACCTACGATCCGCGCTGGCACCGCGTCATCGAGGAGGCCCTGCGCATCCGCGTCGGCGGCCGCCCACGCTACCGCAGCCCTCTCCGCCGCCGCGCCGACCTGCTCGGCTTCGCCCGCGACGCCCTCCGCGGCTGACCTTTCCCACGTCGTGGCCCGTTCCGCTGCCCGCAGCCGTCTCCGCCGCCGTGCTGATCGGCTCGGTTCGCCGGGCCGCCCTACAGGCCCTACGCCGCGGCGGGAGGTGCTCCTGGGAGCGGGGTGTCGCCGTCCGCTGCCGGTCCCCGGTGTGCCGCCGCGCCGACCTGCTCGGCTTCGCCCGCGACGCCCTCCGCGGCTGACGTTTCCCACGTCGTGGCCCGTTCCGCTGCCCGCAGCCGTCTCCGCCGCCGTGCTGATCGGCTCGGTTCGCCCGGCCGCCCTGCAGGCCCTACGCCGCGGCGGGAGGTCCTCCTGGGAGCGAGGGGTCGCCGTCCGCTGCCGGTCCCCGGTGTGCCGCCGCGCCGTCGTCCCTCCTGCCGCGGTTCTCGGACCGGGTCGGCTACGCCGCGCCGGGGTGAGGTGGCTCGCTGTCGAGGTGGGCGAGGACGGTCGCGTCGGTCCAGACCATGCGGAACTTGCCCGGGGTGCCGTTGAGGCGGGACGCGTCGCCTCGGGGTGGCGAGGCGGTGCCACGCTCGCGGTTCTCCGCGCCGCACGCCAGGTAGAACCGTTGCGCGGCCACGTTCTGCTCCAGCACCCACAGGTGCAGCACGTTCGAGTCCGCCGCGGTGACCGCGATCCGCGCCGCGCGGGCCAGCAGCCGCCGTCCCACGCCGGATCGGTGCCGGTGGTGCACCACGTGCAGGTTGTCGACCAGGCTGCCCCAGACCGGATCACGATCGAGCACCACGTGGACAAAACCGGCGATCCCGTCGTCACCGTCGTGCTCCGCGATGATCGTCGCCGTGCCCGCCGTGCCCGCCGTGCCCGCCGCGGCCGCGAGCCGCGCCGACCACACGGCCTGGCGGTCCGCCAGCACGTCACCGTCCAGGTAGGCGTCCGTGTACGCTCCCCGATAGTGACGGCGCCAGCTATCCGCGTGCAGCGCGGCGATCGCGGGGACATCGGCGATCCCGGCCGTGCGTAGGGTGATGTCAGGCATGTGCGCCTCCACGTCGCGGTGTTGCCCGGCGGGTCCGCCGGGCCCGGTCATCACCCGGGGCACCCCGACCGCGCGACGGAGGGTTGCCGGCCAGCGAGCCGGGGCTTCGCGCTGGCGCTCATGACCTTGCGTCAATCTATCAACCCCATCAAGTCGTTTAATCAACCCATCCAGACGTCAACCCTCCTGTATTGACGACGGCCGCGTATGGGCGTGGGTGGATCTCATCCACGCGCGGTGCCGCTGTGGGCCGGTGCTGAAGGCGAGTGCGGCTACCAGTGATGACGCGGTGGTTCCCACGGATCGATCGTTGGTGATATATCGGGTGGCGCCGTGGTGTAGATCATCGGGTGGCGCTGGCCGGTTCGGGCGCTGGCCGGGTGGGTGCTGGCCGGGTGGGGCTTTGGCGGGCCGGGTGGGTGTTGGCCGGGTCGGGCATTGGCGGGCCGGGTGGATGCTGGCCGGTTCGGGCATTGGCGGGCCGGGTGGGTGCTGACCGGGTGGGGCACTGGCGGGCCGGGTGGGCGATGGGGGAGTGGGTGGTGGATGGGGAGGTCAGTCGGCGAAGGCGGTGGTCAAGGTGCGCATGCAGGGAGCGGGCATGGCGGGGGAGGCCACCACGTACCCGTTGATGGTCATCGGCGGGTCGAGGGGGACGGCGCGGATGCGGGTGGAGCGGGTGTTGGCGAGGTGTTCGGCGGGGAGGACGGTCCAGGTGTGTGGGGCGGAGCCGACCTCGAAGAGGACGTTGACCGGGTCACCGGCGGGCTGGTGGGGGAGGCCGGGCGGGAGGGCGGCGACGATCGCGTCGAGGAGGGCGGGGTCGTGGTGGCGGGCGGGGAGCCGGAGGCCGTCGGGAGCCAGGTCGCGCAGCGTGACCGTGGGGTGAGCCGCGGCCGGGTGCGCGCGGGCGAGCACCACGTGAAGTGGCTCGGACCAGGCGTGGGAGACGGTCAGGCCGGGGGCGGTGAACGTGCCGCGGATGAGGGCCAGGTCCAGGTCACCGGTGCGTACGGCGTCGAGGCGGGCAGGGACGGGAAGGTCGATCAGGACCGGGTCGGCGGGGCGGGCGGCGTTGCGCAGGCGGGTGACGGCGCGGTCCAGGCGGTCGGTGACGCAGGACTCGACGCCGATGCGCAGTGGGGCGGCGTGTTCCCCGGCCACCACGCGCACGCGGGCGGCGGCGGCGAGCGTGTCGCGGGCGGCGTCGAGGACGCGGAGGCCGGCGGGAGTCAGGCGTACGCGCCGGGACGTGCGGTCGAGCAGCTGGACGCCGAGTTCCCGTTCGAGGCGGGCGATCTGCTGGCTGACGGCGGGCTGCACGATGTGCAGCCGCTCGGCGGCGCGGCCGAAGTGCAGTTCCTCGGCGACGGTCACGAAGTAGCGCAGTGCCCTCAGTTCCACTCCACCTGATCTATCACGGAATGTGATCGCTGCCGAGTGGGGTTGACCATCGATCGGACGCCGGCGGGGCGATGTGATGTGCCCATGCGTATCGGAACCGGCCTGCTCGTCACCGACTCTCCCGCCGACGTCGTCGCCGCGGCGGCGGACGCCGCACGTCGCGGGCTCGACAGCTTCTGGACCAATCAGATGGCGGGCGGATGGGATCCGCTGACGCTGCTGGCCCTGCTCCGCGAACGGCCGGCCGAGGTCGGTACCGCGATCGCGCTCACCTACCCACGGCATCCGGTGACCATGGCGACGGAGGCGCTGACGCTGCGGGCGGCCGGTGGCGGCCTGGCGCTGGGCGTCGGGCCGGGTCACGCATGGTACGTGGAACGGCAGCTCAAGATGTCGTACCAGTCGCCGCTCGGGCATACCCGCGACTACCTGGAGACGCTCCGGCCGCTGCTGCACGGCGCACGGGCGGGCGACGCCGCACTGGACATCACCGCGCCGGCGCCGGACCTGCTGCTGGCCGCGCTCGGGCCGAAGATGCTCGGGCTGGCCCGTGAGCTGGCCGACGGCGTGGTGGCGACCTGGGTCACGCCGGAGATCGTCGCGGAGCGGCTGGTGCCGAGCCAGCCGGACGGCGCGCGGATCGTGGTGAGTCTGGTGGTGGCGCTGACGACCGATCCGGACACGGTACGCGAGCGGATCGCCCGCGACTTCGCCGGCGCGGGGGCGCTTCCGGCGTACCGGACCTCGCTGCGGCGCGCCGGGCTGGGCGGCGTCGCGGACACGGTCGTGGTCGGTGACGAGGCCGCCGTGGTGCGGGCGCTGGACCGGCTCCGGGACGCGGGGGCGACCGATGTGGTGCTGCTTCCGGTCGGCGAGCGGGCACGGACGCTGGACATCGTGACCCGCACCGCGACGCCGCGGGCCGGCGGCGCCACGTGACCCGCGGTGGGCCGGCGGCGGGCTCTATAGGGTCACACTCACGGATCATCGCGGAGGGGACCTGATCAATGGCGCGATCGGACGCGGCGCGGACCGCGCTGCTGGACACGGCGGAACGACTCTTCGCCGAGCACGGCATCGCGCAGGTGTCCGACCGGCGCGTCGCCGAGGTCGCGGGCAACACCAACCACTCGGCCGTGCGCTACTACTTCGGCGGGCGGGAGGGGTTGCTCCGGGAGCTGGTCGGCCGGCACGCCCGGGCGATCGAGGAGCGGTGCGTGCCGGCCACGTCCGACTCCGTGCTCGCGGACGTGCGCGCGCTGGTCGTACCGTCGATGGAGGTCTTGGCGGCTCTGCCCCGGCCGAGTTGGCGGGCGCGGTTCATCGGGCTGGCGGTGCACGAGCCGGGCGTGCGTGACCTGGTCCGGGACACGCTGACCACGCTCCCGGTCATGGTCGAGATCCGCCGCTCGCTGCGTGCCCGCCTCGCCGGACTCGACCCGGACGTGGTCGCCGGCCGCGCCGCGATGATCGGCCTGATCGTCACCACGGCCACGGCGGAGATCGAGGCGAGGGCCGAGCGGGACGGGTCCGCCCCTCGCTGGCTGGAGGCCGGCGACTTCCTGGCCGACGCCATCGCCGGCATGCTCACCGCCCCGGTCACCCGCTCCGGCCGCCTCAACCCACTGGCCGGAGCCCGCTGACCGCGACCTTGCCGATGAAGGGTTTCGGCCGGGCTCGGCCGGACCTTGAGCCGCTGGGGAAGGGAAGCCCCGGGTCGGTCGCGCTGCGGGCTGCTGGTGGAGGGTGGCGGCTCGGGACCGTTCGCGCCGGAAGCTGCGGCCGGAACGTCGCCGCCCTGGTTTGAACGTGCCGGGACCCGCTGCGGGAACGTCGCCGCCCTGGTTTGAACGTGCCGGGACCCGCTGCGGGAACGTCGCCGCTCCGGTTTGAAGGTGCCGGGACCCGCTGCGGGAACGTCGCCGCTCCGGTTTGAAGGTGCCGGGACCCGCTGCGGGAACGTCGCCGCTCCGGTTTGAAGGTGCCGGGACCCGCTGCGGGAACGTCGCCGCTCCGGTTTGAAGGTGCCGGGACCCGCTGCGGGAACGTCGCCGCTCCGGTTTGAAGGTGCCGGGACCCGCTGCGGGAACGTCGCCGCTCCGGTTTGAACGTGCCGGGACCCGCTGCGGGAACGTCGCCGCTCCGGTTTGAACGTGCCGGGACCCGCGGCAGGAACGTCGCCGCCCCGGTTCGAACGTGCCGGAACCCGCGGCAGGAACGTCGCCGCCCCGGATCGAACGTGCCGAGAGCCGCGGCAGGGAGGCCGCCGTCGAGGATCGAACGCGCCGGAAGTCGCGCGGCCGGACCTGGCTGCGCCGGGAGCCTCGGACCCGGTGCTCGGCCGGAGGGATCGCCAGCCGCGCGGCCTGAACGCGCTACTCGGCGGCCAGCAGGCGCGTCAGCCGCTCATGGCCGCCGCGGATCAGCTTTCCGTAGTCGTCGTCCGGGAGTGCGTCCATGGTCGCCTCGGCCTGGTGCAGGTGGGAGTGGGCACGGTCGAGGTCGCCGAGTTTGCGGTGGCAGTCGGCCAGGTTGAGGTGGAGTGACGGGTAGAGCGCGGCCACGGACATCTGCACCCCGGCCGCCGCGACCCGCTCCTCCGTGAGCGTCCCGGCCGCGGTCAGGGCACGCTCGTCCCACAGGAGTTCCTGTCGTACGTCGTCCTGGACGTCGGCCATCGAGTGGGCGAGCACGCAGACGTGCAGCGGGTCGCCGCGCTCGCCGTCGATGTCGTCCCAGATCTGCGCGAACAGCGCCCGCGCGCCCGCGCGGTCGCCGCGCGCATGGTGCAACTCCACGCCCCGCGCGATGCGGGCCATGACGTCGTCGGTCTCCACCGGCGCTCCTAACCCTTGGTGACGTCCAGCGCGTCCTCGATCTCGGTCGGCGTCATCTCCGGGTCGCCGGCGTCCTCGTTCTTCCACAGGCCGGTGATCAGGTTGTTGCCGCCGGGGCCGCCGTAGGAACGCGGGTCGGCGAGCACGTCGCCGGCGATCCGGGCGACGGTGGAGAGCGTGGCGGCGGAGCCCTTGAACTCGACCACGCTGTCGCCCACCTTGGACTTCAGCACGGCCGGCAGGACCTTGCGCAGCACCGCGCCCATCTTGTTGAGCAGCGACACCACCTTGTCGACGATCCGCACGGCACGGCTGGTCGCCACGGTCGCCTGCACGGCGGTGGCGGCGCCGGCCGCGGCCACGGAGGCGCCGGCGGTCGGGACGGCCGCGGCCATCGCGATGCCCCACTCGATGATCATCCACTCGATCAGCGTGGCGAGGATGCCGATGATGATCTGCTGCGCCGCCCCCATGATCTTGGAGAACAGCGTGAGCAGGCCGCCGATCGACGTGGCCTCGCCGCCGGTCGCCTCGACCGCGTCCGCGAACTCGCGCAGCCGCGCCTTGGCGGCCTCCGCGTCCTTACCCTGCCACTCGAGCAGGTCGTCGTCCGCGGCCTGGCGGGCGGCCGCGGCCAGCGGGACCAGCGCGGTGCCGAGCTTCTCCCACTGCTCCGCGTACGGCTCCATCCGCTCCGCGTTGCCGGTGAAGAGGCTGAGCAGGTCCTCCAGCGGCTGCACGAAGTCGATCAGGAACGTCAGGCCGGCCGAGATCAGCCAGTTCAGCGGGTCGGCCCAGAACGAGACCGCGTTGGCGGTGATGTCCGCGGCGGAGGAGAACAGGTCCGACCAGTCACCCTCGGTGACGCCGGTGTACGCGTTCTTCGTCGCCTCGCCGAACGGCAGGACCGAGGCCGGGTCGGTGTCGACCACGCCGCCCGCGTACTGGCTGTCGTCCTTCGCGTCGTTGCTCACGTACGCGTCGGTCGCGGTGGTGTCGGGCGGCTGCGCCGCGGGTGGGACGGCCGGTGGCAGCGGCTGCGGACTCGGCACCGGCTGATCGGTCACGATCCACCCGCCAGCTTGTCCTGGAACCGCTGGAACGCCGCGGCCAGCTCCTCGTCGAGCCGCCGGTACGCGTCCGCGTTCGCCGTGATCGCGCCGTGCTGCGAGTCGAACGCCTTGACGATCAGGCCGACGTGCTCGCGTACCTCATCGGCCTTGCCGTTGTAGTGCCCCATGAACAGCAGGCCGAGCCCGCCCCAGAGCACGCCCGGCGGGTCCGCCGCGGCCATCGCGGTCTGGATCTCCCCGGCGCTCGTGCTGAGCCCCTTGAGCACCTCGGCCGTGCTGGTCAGCTTGTCGGTCGGGACGATGACGCCGTCAGCCACGAGTCTCCTCCCTCCTCCTGCGCTCGGCGATCCGGTCCAGCGTGTGCGCGGGGATCGCCGCACGCACCCGCTCCGCCGTGCCCGCGCCGTTCAGTCCCTCGCCCAGCTCCACCAGCTTGAGCGCGCGGTCGGCCTGCGCCTCCCGGATCGCCACCATGATCATCTCGCCGAGGTGGGCGCCGCGGCGCAACGCCCGGTCCGGGATGTCCAGCCGGGAGACGTACCCGTCCTCGTCGACCTCGGCGCGCACGCTGCCGTCCTCGGAGAAGCCCTCGCCGGTCAGCGCGCCGGCCTCCGCCAGGTATGCCTCCAGGTGGGCCATGTCCCGCCGGTTCCGCTCCCGGACCCGCTCGATCAGCGCGTGCACCTGCTCGGGGCTGTCGAAGACGGTCATCGCCGCTCCTGCCGCAACTGGGTGCGCAACTCGCTCAGCGACGGGGACGGCGGGACCGGCGTGGAACCGCTCAGCGTGGCCCGGATCTCCGCGTCGACCTGCGCGTTCGCCTGGCGGATGGTGCGCACCACGACCTCGCCCAGCTCGGCGCCGGTGAGCTGGAACGCGCGCGAGCTCAGCCGCACGGACCGGACCGCGCCACCGGGGCCGGCGACCACGGTCACCGCGTGGTCCTCGCTGGTGACCTCTGCGGCCGCGTCCTCGACCGCCTCCCGTACCTGCCGCAGGCGCGCGGCGACGTCGAACCGATCCATGAGCCCCGTTTCCCTCCGGCCCGGGACGGATCCACCCAGGCTGGTGCCACCCTAGAGCCCCGGGGCAAGGCGGCACAGCCCCGGGGACCCCGGCTCAGGACGTCGCGTCGCGCAGCGCCGCCATCGCGGCCCGCGCCTGGCCCTCCGGGTCGGTGCCGAGCGGCCGCAGCACCACCGTGCCCGCGCCCGCCGCCCGCAGCGCGGCCACCCGGCCCGGGATCGAGTCGGCCGGGCCGATCAGCGTGAAGAGATCCGCCACCGGTACGCCGAGCCAGGCGGCCTGCCCGGCCAGCATCTCGCCGGTCTCCGCCGCCGCCCGCGCCGGGTCGTCGCCGACGTGCAGGTAGGCGAAGACGATCAGCTCGTGCTCCGGGCGGTCGCCGGCGTTCCGGCCGCGCTGGATGTGCGCGCGGGCCGCGGTCAGCGCGTCCGGGCCGTTGCCCTCCGCGATGATCGTGCCGTCCGCGACCCGGCCGGACAGCTCCAGCGACTTCGGCCGGACCACGCCGGTCACGATCGGCGGTACCACGGCCGGCGGGTGCACCAGCGACACGCCGTCGATCGTGACCTCCCGGCCGTGCATCGTGACCGTTTCGCCGGCCAGCAGCCCGCGCGTGGCGACGATCGACTCCTCCAGGCGGGCCAGCGGCGACGCCGGGGCCGCACCGACCTGCCGCATCCAGTCGGTCACGCCGTGGCCCAGGCCGGCGACCAGCCGCTCCGGGTAGATCCGCGCCACCGTGGCCAGCTCCATCGCCAGCAGCGCCGGGTTGCGCAGCGCGACCGGTGCGATCCCGATGCCGACCCGCAGCCGCCGCGTCGCCGCGAGCGCGACCGTGGCCGCGCTGATCGACCCGGTCCAGCCGAGATCCTCGACCACCCAGAGGTCGTCGGCGCCGAGATCCTCCACCGTGGCCGCGAAGCCGGGCAGTTCCTCGGGCGAACGGTCACGATCGAACATGAACCCGATGCGCGGGCGCGGGGCGTTGGTCACCGGCCCACCCTAGATCAGCCCCGGGTGACCGCGTAGCGTCCGGCGGCCTCCGCCGCGCGGCCAGATCTGGCCTGCGCTGGCTGCGGGGTCGTTCCTCGAAGGCTCAGTCAGGTGCGTGGCCGGTTCGGCCCGCGCTGGCCGCGCGGTCGTGCCTCGGAAGCGGCGTCAGGTGCGTGGCCGGTTCAGGCCTGCGCCGGCCGCGTGGCCGCTCCACGAATCTTGCGTCGGCGCGCGACCGGGCCGCGAGGCTTGCGTCTGGCCGTGTGGCTGGGCCGCGAAGGTTGCGTTGGCCGTGTGGTCGTGCCGGGAGGCTTGCGTCGGCCGTGTGGCCGGGCAGTGAAGCGGCGTCAGCCGCGTGGGCGGACCAGGCCCGCGTTGAAGGCGGCGATGACCAGTTGGGCCCGGTCGCGGGCCGCCAGTTTCGCCAGCAGGTGGGTGATGTGGGTCTTGACCGTCTTGACGGAGATGACCAGCGCGGTCGCGATCTCGTCGTTGGAGAGCCCGCCGCCGATCAGCGTCAGCACCTCCACCTCGCGCGCCGTCAGCCCGCGCAGCGCGGGAGCCGGCCGGCCGGGGCGGGGCGTGCCCACGTAGTGGCTGATGAGGCGGGTGAGGATGGACGGCGCGAACAGGGAGGCGCCCGCGTGCGTACGGTGGATGGCGTCGATCAGGTCCTCCGGCCGCGCGTCCTTGAGCAGGAAGCCGGAGGCGCCGGCGTGCAACGCCTGCCAGACGTACTCGTCCAGCTCGAACATGCTCAGGACCAGCACCCGCGTGCCGGACAGCACCGGGTCGGCGCAGATGCGGCGGGTGGCCTCCAGGCCGTCGAGGTGCGGCATGCGCACGTCCATCAGCACCACGTCCGGCCGGGTGGCGCGGGCGCGCGTCACGGCCTGCGTGCCGTCCGCGGCCTCGCCGACCACCTCCAGCGCTGGCTCACTGTTGATGATCATGGCGAGGCTGCGGCGGAGCAGCGGCTGGTCGTCGACGAGCAGGACGCGCGTCACGACGCCGTGTCCGGGATGCGGGCGGTGACGCGGAAGCCGCCGTCGACCGCGGACGTGAGCAGCGTGCCGCCCAGGCTGGTGACGCGTTCGCGCAGGCCGGCCAGGCCGTGGCCGGCGCCCGGCGTGGCGTGCCAGCCGGGTGCGGGCCCGCCGTCCGCGACCGTGACCACCACGTGCGGGCCGTCCCGGTGGACGTGCACGCGCACGTCGGTCGGGCCGGCGTGGCGGGCGGTGTTGGCCAGCGCCTCGCGGACCGTGCGCGCGACCGTGACCTGTACGCCGGGCGACACCGGGCCCAGATCGGTCACGATGAGCTGCGGGCGCAGCCCGGCCCGGCCCGCGTTCTCCACGATGCCGGGCAGGTCGTCGAGGCCGTCGACCGGGGTGAGCGCGCCGGCGGGCGCGCGCAGCACGCCCAGCATGCGGCGCAGCTCCGCGGTGGCCTGGCGGCCGGTCTCCTCGATGTCGGTCAGCGCGTCCGCGACCTCCGGCGACTTGGGCAGGTGGCGGGTGGCGGCGGCCCGCACCGTGATCAGGCCCAACCCGTGCGACACGATGTCGTGCAGGTCACGCGCGATGTGCAGCCGCTCGGCGAGCACCGCCTCGGACGCGGCCCACGCGGTCAGGCGCGCCTCGTAGGCGGCCCGGTCGGCTCGCGCGCGCCGCACCGCCCAGATCGCCGCGCCGGCCGCGGCGCCCGCGATCACCGGCGGGAGCACGGACGCGAGGGGCCCGGACGCGCCGATCGAGCACATGCCCAGGGTGAGCACGACCGCGGTCACGACCGCGACGACCAGCACGGGGGACAGCGCGCGACGGGGTCTCACCGCATCGACTGTAGTTCTCGGACCCAGGTCGGAGACGGCCGCGGGATTCGGATCGCGGTCCGATGTGTACGCGCCGACCCGGCGGTTGACTGACCGGCATGATCACTATCGATCGGGTCAGCAAGACCAAGGGCAGGACCCGGATTCTGTACGACGTGAGCTTCGAGGCCCGGCCCGGCCGGGTCACCGGCTTCCTCGGCCCGAACGGCGCGGGCAAGACCTCGACGCTGCGCGTCCTGCTCGGCCTCGACCGCGCGGACGGCGGCACCGCGCTGGTCTGCGGCCGCCGCTACCGCGACCTGGACCGGCCGCTCACCCGGGTCGGCGCGCTGCTCGACGGCTCCGGCGCGCACCGGGCCCGGACCGCCCGCGCGCACCTGCGCTGGATGGCCGCCAGCAACGGCCTGCCGGGTTCGCGGGTGGACGAGGTGCTGGAGGTCGTCGGCCTGACCGCCGACGCCCGCAAGCGTGCCGGCCGGTTCTCGCTCGGGATGAGCCGCCGGCTGGGGCTGGCCACGGCGCTGCTCGGCGACCCGGAGGTGCTGATCCTGGACGAGCCGATCAACGGGCTCGACCCGTCCGGCATCCGCTGGATGCGGACGTTCCTGCGGGAGCGTGCGGCACAGGGGCGCACGGTCCTGCTCTCCAGCCACCTGATGGGCGAACTGGCCGAGACCGCGGACGACGTGGTCGTGATCGACAAGGGGCGGGTCGTGGTGTCCGGCTCGCTGGCCGAGGTCACGGGCGATCACCGTACGCTGGAGGACGCGTTCTTCGCCCTGACCGCCACGAGCGCGCCGGACGGTGCCGCGTGGTGACCGCGGAGCTGCGCAAACTGCTCGGGCTGCCGACCGCGTGGGCCGGCCTGATCGTCGGCACGCTGCTGGCCCCACTGACCGTGCTGATCAACGCGCCGTCGATGCGCCGGGTGATCGCGGACGGCACCATCGACGACCTGTCCGACCTGGGCCTGCGCGACCTCGGCATCGGGCTGGTCGGCCCGATGGTGCTCGGCGTGGTGGTGATCAGCAGCGAGTTCACGCCGACCGGCGAGCACTCGCCCGGCGTCACGCAGCTGCACGCCACGCTGACCGCCATGCCGTCCCGGCTGCGGCTGCTCGCCGCGAAGACGGCCGCGCTGATCGTGATCGTGTTCGGGCAGGCGGTCGTGGTCACGACCGCGGTGCTCACGCTGACCCGCGCGCTGCACGGCGATGTGATGCCGCCGACCGACTGGGCCCGGGTGGTCTCGGCGGTGCTCTACTGGGTGCTGCTGGCGCTGCTGTCGTACGCGATCACGCTGATCGTCCGCAACGGCATCGTGACGCTCACCCTGCTGATCATCAACAGCACGTTCGTCTCCGTCTCGTACCTGCTGACCAAGGTGACCGATCTGGCGCACTACCTGCCGGACATCGCGGGCGCGCGGATGTTCATCCGGGGTGGCGCGTTCGAGATGCCGATGTCGCCGCTCACCGCCGGCCTCACCATGACCGCCTGGGTGGTGGCGCTGCTCGCGATCGGCGGCTGGCTGTTCCACCGGCGGGACGCATGAGCGAGTCATCGGGTCGGCGCCGCCCCACGGCGCGACCGCACGATGGAGGACCGTCCGGCATGAATCTCCTGGTCGCGGAGTCGATGAAACTGTGGACGCTGCCGTCGCTGCGGCTCACCGTGCTGCTCACGCTGGCCTCGACCGGGCTGCTGCGCTGGGCCGCCGGTGAGCCCGGCGCGCTGCCGCTCACGTACACGCAGGCGGGTTTCCTGATCCTGGGGGTGCTGGCGGCGTCGTCCGAGCACGAGGCCGGCGGCCAGTTCCGGTCCACGCTGCTGGCCGTGCCCCGCCGCGCGCCGCTGCTCGCCGCCAAGGCGGTCACGCTCGCCGCCGCCACGCTCCCGGCCGCCGCGGCCGCGGCGCTGACCTGCGGTCTCGGCGTCCCGGCGACCGCCTACCTGGTGCTGACCACGCTGCTGGCCGCCGCGTCCACGGTCGTGATCCGCCACGCGGTCCCGGCCGTGCTCCCGCTGCTGCTCGTCTACTTCATCGCGAGCCCGCTGCTCCGCGACCGCCTGGCCGACTGGCTCCCCGGCGACCCGGGCGACCTCGGTCCGGCGCTCCCGGCCTGGACCCTGACCGCCGCGGCGATCGCCGCCGTGACCTTCCACCGGCGGGACGCGTGAGCATGCTCCGCGGCGATGTGGAAGGTTGGTCACTCGCGCGGCGCGCGGGCGGTAGGCGACCGTCCGGTGCGGTTCAGAGATCTTGTCGACAGATACGCCTTGTGCTGCCTGGGGGATCGTAGGGGTGAATGTGAGGGGCGGCCGGATCGGCATCATGTGAGGCCGGAGTCGAATCAGGGGCGCGACAGACGCCAAGGCTGTCGACGTGGACGGCGCGGTGGACACTTCAGGTATCGGAGACCCCGTCTGGAGGAACCAATGCCGCTATCGCCCATCCCCCGGAGGGTGGGCAGCCTTGGGCTGCTCAGAACGGTGATCGCCATAGTGGTCTGGACCGCTGCCTTGGCGCTCATGGCCACGGCTGTTCTCATTTCGCCGATGCTTCTCCTGCTCGTCGATACTGAAAGTGCCAACTTCGGTCGTTTGAGCGATATCGGTCAGGCCTATGGCCCGGTTTCCACGTTGCTGTCGGCGATTGCGGTGTGTGTGGCTGTGCTCGTCCAGCGGCGTCAGTTACGCCAAGAGCGCATGGTTATGGCGCGTGAACTGCATGCGGGTATCCTCAAGACCGCGATGGAGGAGCCGTCATACACACAGTGTTGGGGACCGAGGGTAGCGCCCACCGATGTCGATGAACGACTCTTCTACTACACCAGTTCGATCATCTCGACTTGGTACTACGGCTGGGACTGCGGCGAGCTGTCCGATGACACCGTGCGTGCGTATGTACGCGCAATGGCGGACAGTGAGATTCCAAGAATGTATTGGGCGTCGTACGGCGCATGGCGCTTGTCGGCGGCCAGAGGGCGTCAACGCCGGTTCATGGGGATGGTGGACACCGAGTTCCGGGCCGTCATGGCTGCGGGCCCACCGTTGAGGAGGGCGGAGCCGGCCGTCGCGCGGCAGCAGGCGACGGAGCCCACGCGGCCCGTCACGTGCTGCCGCCCGGCTCGTTCCTATTCTGGCCGTTCCGCGGACCGTACCTTCGCGAGGAAGTGGCGCCACTGATGCTTGCTGACCGTCAGCAGCCCGGTGGGCCGGGTCGAGTTGCGGATCAATACATTGCCTTGCCACGAAGCGACCTCAACGCAATGAAGGTCTGACACGCAGCGGGTGCTCCGCTTCCAGGCCGGTGCGTTACTGCCTTGCTTCGTCATGGTTGCGAACCTCTCGGAGATACGAAGAGGCGGCGCCGGAGATGGGACTCCGGCGCCGCCTCTTGCGTGCGGTCGATCGATGGATGAGAAGGTTAGGGGGCTGATGGACTCTCGGAGGCGGGCAGTGGTGCCGGCGTTGTCGTGTTCGGGTGCGGCGGCTTGGGCGCCGGCGATGTTCCGGCCGGAGTCGGTGGCGGTGTGCCGATCGGGTCCACCGGATCGGATGCCGGGGAATCGGGCTGCTCAGTCGGCGTCGCCCACCCGGCGTAACCGCCGCTGAGAACCTGGCATCCGTCGTCCGGCCCGTCCGGTCCGGAAAAGACGGAGAGACCGGACGATTCTCCGACCGTGACCGCGGCCCTGACTTCTTCACCTGGTTGCAGGTTCACGGTTCCGGTGTCCGCGAGAGCCTCCTGGAGGGATCTCACGATGCGCCATTCACAGGCCTTGCTCGCCGGTGCCTTCAGGGTCACGACATATCTTCGGCCGGGCGGGCCGGCCAGCGTGACCTCGAGTTCCGGGTGGCCGGCTGAGGCGGGTACCGCTGGCGTCAGCGATGGCGCGGATGCGCTCGGTATAGGAGCGAAGCTCACCTTGACCTCTGGTGGGACCGCGTGGTCCGGGCTGAGCGTCGCGCGAGCCGCACCGGGGCGTGTTTCTCCCGTCCCGGGCATGGATCCGGTTCGGTAGCCCAGTGCTGATGCGGCGGCCATCCCGGATACTACGAGAGCCACCATCGCGAACCTGTAACCGCGACCGCGACCGCGTGCGGCTGTGGTGTGGTCCCAGTACCGGGTCCACGCTCTGGCCGCTGATGTCGTCATCGCCGGTTCGCCCCAATCGGTGCTGCCCGGCTGGCGGCCGGTGGCTCGGCACAGTGTCAGATCGGATTCGGCTTCAGGATGCCCACATCGGGCAGCGAGGATTAAGAAGCCTAGGGCGATCTGCCACTGTCCATGCTTGAACAGCCGGAGGCAGATCCGGTAGGCATCCGCTGCGGCTGATAGTACGGAGATCATTTCTTCATGAGAGGCTCCATCTAGGTCGACGGATGCGATACGGCTTTGTTTGCCTTTGATCATCTTCGTTCCAGGGGTCGGCTGCGGTGGGCATCGCTTGCGATATGTGTGGCCGTGTTGCTGATGAGGGCCTTGATCTTATCCATATCGAATTTCGTGATTTTCTCGATGTCCCTGTAGCGGAAGTACAGCATTCTGGCTAGAAGATAAGCCCATTGCTCGTTGCGTGGTCGTTTCGTGAGCGCTTCGTGGAATCTGGGATAGCGTTTCTCATGGAGTCGTAATAGATGGTCAAGGGCTTCCTTGTTTCTGGCGGGATCGTTATAGGTGATGATCCAGTCCGGAACGAGGTCCCTCTGTGCCAAGTTGAGGCATGCGTCGATGTGGCCAGGGCGTGCCGCGGGGTCGTCGGGCGGGCTGAAGGCCTGGGAATGCCTCTTGGCTAGCTCCTGGATGTCGTCCGTAAACGGTGATTTGCGAGTCCGGAGACGGTATTCGACCTCGACAAAAAAATTCGCCCGTTCGGTGGCGAGGCAGCGCCATGACTCACTTTCGAATTCGCCTGAAGTCCTTCTTTTCTTTTGCGTGGTCTCGTGGTCGCGGTGTCTATCGTTGTCGACGACCATTTGGTTGCTCCGATTCAAAGCGAACGGCCCGGCTGCTCAGCAGCCGGGCCGTTCGTCGATATATGTCATGGGGGTGGATGGTCGTGGGGTGCACGGGCATGTGGTGGCGTCGTCACCCCGATCGGCGCCGTTTCGGCGCCGACTAGGTCGGATGTGGCAAACAGTACACGAACCGGGCAACTTGCGCAAAGCGGAATTTTTTTCGCCTCGAGATGGCTATGCGGTGCTGGCCGGTGTCGTAAGAGCAAACGATCTTCTGGCGAGGAGGACATGGCGACCCGGCCGCAGCGCCTGCTCGTTGTGCGGGGGTCCTGGCGCATCGGCCGGGTCATCCCTGGGGAGGCGGCCGGCGCGCCCGTCGACACGTGGTGTGACCGGGCGCACGGCGCGGGATATCGGGAATGCGGTCGCGTTCGCGGGACTTGTCGGCCACTGTAAGGGCGGCGGTCCGGGCGGGTCGTTACGCGCAGTGACGGGGCGAGGAGAGCGATGACGGCGACCATGGAACGGCAGGTGGCGGGGACCGCCACGCCGGGTGATCTGATGAGCGCGGGGGCGCGGGCACGGCTGGTGCTGGTGCTCGGCTCGCTCATCGCGATCGGGCCACTCACGATCGACATGTATCTGCCGGCGCTGCCGTCGCTGACCGCCGAGTTCGCCACGACGGCGGCGGCGGTGCAGCTGACGCTGACCGGCACGCTGGCCGGGCTGGCCGCGGGGCAGCTGGTGATCGGGCCGCTGTCCGACGTGGTGGGCCGGCGGATCCCGCTGCTGGCCGGCACCGCGGTGCACGTGCTGGCCTCGATCCTGTGCGTGTTCGCGCCGAACATCGCGGTGCTCGGCGGGCTGCGCGTGCTCCAGGGCCTGGGTGCGGCGGCGGCCGCGGTGGTGGCGATGGCGGTGGTGCGGGACCTGTTCACCGGACTGCCGGCGGCGCGCATCCTGTCCCGGCTGATGCTGGTGATGGGCGCGGCGCCGGTGCTCGCGCCCACGTTGGGCAGCGCGCTGCTGTCGCGTACCGACTGGCGTGGGGTGTTCGCGGCGCTCGCGGTCTTCGGCGTGCTCCTGATCGTGATGACCGCGCTGGCGCTGCCGGAGACGCTGCCGCGCGAGCGGCGCCGGCCGGCCACGCCGGGCAGCGTGCTGCGCGCCTACGCGGGGCTGCTCCGCGACCGGGTTTATGTGGGCCTGGCGCTGGTGACCGGCCTGATGATGGCGGCGATCTTCGGGTACGTGGCCGGCTCCAGCTTCGTCATGCAGGGCGAGTTCGGCCTCAGCGAGCAGGAGTTCGGCGTGGCGTTCGGTGGCGGCGCGGCCGGCATGATCATCGCCACGCAGCTGAACGTGCGGCTGCTGCGCCGGTGGACGCCGAGCCAGATCCTGGTGAGCGCGCTGCTCGGCGGCCTCGCGGCGGCGGTGGCGCTGGTGGTGTTCGCGGTCGCCGACGTGGGCGGGCTGGCGGGCGTGCTGGTGCCGCTCTGGCTGGTGCTGGCTGCGGCGGGGCTGGCGTTCCCGAACGCGCCCGCGCTGGCGCTGTCCCGGCACGGCGAGGCGGCCGGTACGGCGGCCGCGCTGCTCGGCGCCGGGCAGTTCGGCATCGGCGCGCTGGCCGCGCCGGCGGTCGGCGTGCTCGGGTCGAACGCGACGGCCATGGCCGCGGTGATCGCGGGCAGCCTCGCGGCGGCGACGCTGGTGCTGTTCACGCTGGCGCGGCCGTGGCGGCTGGCCGAGCCGTCGGGCACGGACGCCGTGGTGGCGGTGCACTGACCGCGCGGGGCCCGCACGCCGCAAAGACGTGCGGGCCCGCGACTTGTTGACGCTACAACCTTCGCGGGCGTACCGTGTTGGTTGTAGGTACAACAAAGGAGTCCGCATGGCACCCGCCCCGCTCAGCACGACCGCGGCGGCCGACGCCCGCATCCCCGCGGGGCACCCGTTCGCCGCGCACCTGCGCCGCGCCGCCGACCTGCGCCGCGACGCCGCCCACCGGCCGTGGACCGCGGCCGACGGGCCGCTGCCCAGCCTGTACATCAGCCACGGCGCGCCGATGCTGTTCGAGATGACCGAGTGGATGACGCAGCTGCACAGCTGGGCGCGCTCGCTGCCCCGGCCGGCCGGCATCGTGATCGTCTCCGCGCACTGGGAGTCCGCGCCGCTCAGCGTCAGCAGCACCGAGCCGGGCGAGCTGGTCTACGACTTCGGCGGGTTCCACCCGATGTACTACCGGATGCGGTACGACACGCCGTCCGCCGCGCGCCTGGCCGAGCGGATCGCCGCGCTGATGCCGGACACCGAGCCGGTGCACGAGCACCGCGGCCGCGGCCTGGACCACGGCGCCTGGGTCCCGCTGAAGATCATGTACCCGGAGGCGGACATCCCGGTCCTGCAGCTCAGCATGCCCACGCACGACCCGGACCGCCTGATGGACCTGGGCCGGCGGCTGCGCACGCTGCGCGAGTCCGGCGTGCTGGTGATCGGCTCCGGCTATATGACGCACGGCCTGCCGTTCGTCGACTGGCGCCGGCCGGACGCGGTGCCGGGCTGGTCCTCGGACTTCGACGCCTGGGCCGCGGAGGCGCTGGGCCGCGGTGACGTGGACGAGCTCGCCGCGTTCCGCGACCGCGCGCCCGGCATGCCGTACGCGCACCCGACGGTCGAGCACTTCACGCCGCTGTTCGTGACGCTCGGCGCCGCCACCGACCCGGCCGCGCCGCCGCTGTCGGTGATCGACGGCTACAGCATCGGCCTGGCCAAGCGCTCCCTTCAGGCGGCCTGACCCCCGCCGTTCGTGTTTGTGCCGGTGACGGCGGGGAATCCGGGTCCGCATGGAAGATCACAAGGCGCGGATCACGCCCTACGAGGACGGGCCGCTGCTGGTGCGCGGCGACTTCGAGCTGATGACGCCGGACGGGGAAGTGATCGACGCCGGCCGGTCCACGGTGGCGCTGTGCCGCTGCGGCCGGTCGGCGCTCAAACCCTTCTGCGACGGTACGCACAAGGTGGTCGGCTTCACGGCTGGGACAGGCCGGGAGCGCTGACGCCGGGACGGAGTGAGCTGCGGCCGTCCGCCCACGCGTCCAGCAGGTGGCCGGCCCACAGCCCGTCCACGGCCAGGCAGGCCGCCGCGCCGAACAGCACGTCGCCGGTGAGCTGCGGCTCGGCCGCGCAGAACGACCCGCACAGGTCCGTGGCCGCGATCTGCTCGTGCACCGCGTCCGCCTCCACGTGCTCGTCGTAGAAGAGCGTGGCGTCCGTGCCGAAGCCGAGCCGGCGCAGGCCGTTGCCGTACCGCCGGTTGGGCAGCGACGACGTCATCTCGAACGCGGCCAGGTGCCCGATGATCGCGCCGCGCAGCCGACGGTGCAGGCCGAACAGCGACATCGTGTTGTTCGTGGCGAGCGTGACCGCGGGCACCGCGTCCACGTACGTGCCGTAGGTCGTGTCCAGGCCGAGCGCGGTCATCGTGTTCGCGAACAGCGTGGCGTGCATCCGCTCCGCGCGGCCCTGCCCGTACTCGTCGGCCTGGATCTCGATCAGCGCGGCCTTGGCGCGCCCGCCCAGCCGCGGGATCGCGAAGCTGTGCGGGTCCGCCTCGCGCAGATGGTAGACGGACCGGTGCGCCACGAACTCGCGGAACTCCGCCAGGCTGGACCCCTTCTGCAGGTGCTTGGCCAGCGACGGGCCGTCGTCGGCGTCGACGATGCCGGTCAGCGCGTGCGGCACCTCGGACGGGACCGTGTCCGGCTGCGGGCCCACCAGCTCACGCAGCTCGCGCTCGAACGGCGCCTCCAGCGCGGCGCGCAGCCGCAGCAGCGACGGCTCCCACTCCCAGCGCTCGTCCACCCCGTCCCAGCCGCGGAAGTGCAGCTCGTACGCGATGAACAGCGCCAGCTGCGCGTCCTCGTCGGTGAACGCGACCCGCTCGGGCAGCGACGGTGCGTCGTGCAGGTCGTGCGGGTCGCGGGCGAGTGCATCGACGAGGTACTCGCTGAGCGCGCCGCGGGGGATCGGCAGCTTCATCGCTACTCCTTCAAAAGCATCTGCGCAGGTCGCACGCGAATTCCCCGGGAGGCGCGGGCTAAACGATCAATCGCCGTGTGTCGATGGGCTGTTTTCGCCATAAACGCGTACATACCCGGCACGGTGGCATTTTTCAGGAACCGGCGCCGGTGAGCGGCCGGGCCGGCCGCCCGTGGAGGCGACGACGAGGGTACGTCGACGCCGAGCGCCCGGCGGAGTAGTCACGCTGTCCGCCGGCCGGCTCCTGCTCCCGGCGTGCCGATTCCCCGCGCTGGAGATCCTGTCCGGGGGTGATCGGCGCGCGCGATCGGGCGCCGGCCGGCCTCGCGTCCTAATAGGAGTGCGCCGGCGGCCGGTTCGCTGCCAGGATCGGGCCGTGACACGCGATCTATATCCCCCGATCGAACCGTACGACAGCGGCATGCTCGACGTCGGCGACGGCAACCACGTCTACTGGGAGACCTGCGGCAACCCGGACGGCAAGCCCGCACTGGTGGTGCACGGCGGCCCCGGCTCCGGCAGCACCGACGGCATGCGGCAGCTGTTCGACCCGGAGCGCTACCGGATCGTCCTGTTCGACCAGCGCGGCTGCGGCCGGAGCACGCCGCACGCCGCCGACCCGGCCACCGACCTGCGGCACAACACCACGCAGCACCTGATCGCCGACATGGAACGGCTGCGCGAGCA
This sequence comes from Catenuloplanes atrovinosus, assembly GCF_031458235.1. Classification (NCBI taxonomy): domain Bacteria; kingdom Bacillati; phylum Actinomycetota; class Actinomycetes; order Micromonosporales; family Micromonosporaceae; genus Catenuloplanes; species Catenuloplanes atrovinosus. The sequence continues at coordinate 2,501,255 of NZ_JAVDYB010000001.1, forward strand.
CCTCGGCATCGACCGCTGGCTGCTGCACGGCGGCTCGTGGGGCTCCACGCTGATCCTGGCCTACGCGCAGACGCACCCGGCGCGCGTGTCGGAGATCGTCATCGCGGCCGTCACCACCACGCGCCGCTCCGAGATCGACTGGCTCTACCGGGGTGTCGGCCGCTTCTACCCGGAGCAGTGGGAACGGTTCCGCGACGAGGCGGGCGGCGGCGACGACGTGGTCGCGGCCTACGCCCGGCTGATGGAGGACCCCGACCCGGCGGTACGCGAGAAGGCCACCACGGACTGGTGCGCCTGGGAGGACGCGGTGCTGTCCGGCGAGCCCGGCGACACGCGATACGTCTACGGCGAGCGCCCACCGGCCGCGCGGCAGGCGTTCGTGCGCCTGTGCGCCCACTACTTCTCGCACGGCGCGTGGCTGGAGGAGGGCGCGCTGATCCGGGACGCGGGCCGCCTCGCCGGCATCCCCGGCGTGCTCGTCCACGGCCGCCTCGACCTGGGCGGCCCGCTGCACACCGCCTGGGACCTGCGCAAGGCCTGGCCCGGCGCCGAGCTGGTGGTGGTGGAGAACGCGGGCCACGCCGGCACCACCGAGACCCGCGCCCACGTGCTGGACGCGCACGACCGCTTCGCCGCGGCCTGACGGCCCGGCGGCCGGGCGCCCCGCCGCGAGGGCGCCCGGCTCCGGGACACGTCAGAACGCGCGGATCACGGTCTGGGTGAGCGTGTTGCCGGCCGTGTCCCGGGCGGTGACGCGCAGCGAGACCGGCTCCCGGCCGCCGCGCGGGATCAGTGCCAGCCCGCCGAGCGTGACGGTCCGGCGCCAGGTGCGGCCCTCGTCCGTGGAGAACTCGGCCGTGAGCGACGACAGCGGGGCGGTGAAGTCCAGACGTACGCCGAGCGGGCCCGGGTCGTAGTCCACGCCGAGCAGCGGCAGGTCGCCGGTGCCGGTCGCGGACGTGAAGCCCCACTCGGTGTCCGTCCGGGTGCCGTACCGCCAGTCCTCGCCGCCACGTTCGGTGGTGACGCGCAGTTGGTACGCGGACCGGCCCGGCGTGGTGGTCACGTCCTGCGCGCCGGTCGGCAGGTCGGCCACCTTCACGCCGTCCCGCCAGAGCGCGGCCGTGGACTCGCCCGGATAGGCGCCGGTGTGGTGGCCGTCGCCGTCGACGAACTCGGCCACGCGGAGCCGCAGCACGTCGCCGTCGCGGCGGGAGGACACGTCGGCCGGGCGGACCACCGGCGCGGCCCAGGTCTCCTCGCCGGTGCCCGGGCGGTAGGCGGTCACCGGGCCGGTGAAGCCGTCCTGGAGCGCGCCGATGCCGTTCCACGGGTACGCGTGGTGGACCAGGTGCTGCCAGAGCGAGTCGCCGGCGGACACCCACTCCTCGCGCACCGACGGCGTCCGCGCGATGCGTGACGTGTCGTTCCACGCGTACTCCTGCCACGGCCGCCACCCGAAGCGCTGCTCGCGGATCCAGTCCAGGCCGCCGTTGTGCGCGTACCGGGTGGTGATCCGGTGGGTGTTCGCGGTCGTCACCCGGTGCGTGATCCGCTCCGGAATCCGGTCCGGCGAGACCTGCATGACGTCGTAGAGGTACGGGCTGGACACGGTCAGCGTGAGGTCCAGCGCCACCGGGCGGCGCAGCAGCCGCCGGCCGTCCTCGTGGGACACCGCGATCGCGGGCAGCGGCAGCCTCTCCGCCGCGGACGGGTCCCAGCCGGTCCACGGGTCGACGCCGGGCTCCTGGATGAGCACGACCGCGGCGGCGCCGGCGGCGGCGTACCGGGACAGGTCGCCGCTGCCGTCGTCCGCGACCAGCACCGCGCGGCCGCGCACGCTCGCCGCGCCCCACGCGGCCAGCGGGAAGCGGCGCGTGCCGCCGTCCGCGGGGGAGCGGTCGACCAGGTACGCCGCGACCTCGCCGACGCCGTCCGCGGACGCCCGCACCCGCGGCGCGGCGAGCTGCCAGCGGGAGGAGAACTCGAACGAGCCGGTGGTCACGCGCGGCGTCGGCGACACCCGGATGTCCGTGGTGCCGCTGAAGCGCATCACGCCGTGCGCCAGCGACCGCCCGGTCTCGGTGACCCGGTGGACGTAGTAGCTGGTGATCGCGGTCGGTACGGCCGGGCGGGGCGTCTCGATCCGGATCGGCGTGCCCCGGCGCGCGTCCAGCAGCACGGTCGTGTCGCCGGTGACGCGCAGCTCCGGGATCGCGACGAAGTCGTCCATCGTTTGCCGCGCGGGCTCGATCGTGGCGGTGAGCAGGTACGTGCCCTCCTGGAGCGACACCGTGACGCCGTCGCGGTCGGCGGCGAGCAGGTGATCGAAACGGCTGTCGTCGCCGAACACGGTCAGCGCCGGCACGAACGCGGGCGCGCCGTCCCGGCCCACCGCCTTGATCGTGACCCGGTGGACCGGGCCGTCGACGACCGCGCCGACCGCGGTGGTCACGACGACGCCGCCGGGCGCGGTCGCGGTCAGCCAGCCGCTGAGCCGCCCGGGCCGGCGCCCGCCGGCCGCGACCGTGACCGTCACGGCCGCGGTGCCGCCGGCCGCAACGGTCACGGTGGCCGGTGCGGTCGCGAACGACGGCGCGGCCAGCGTCAGCGTCACCGGCGCGGGGCCCGCGTTCGCGTACGTGACGGTGCGGGCGGCGGCGGGGGAGGAGACGGTCTGCCGGCCGAAGTCCGCGACCGGGCTGCCGGTCACCGTCTGCGTGGTGGCGCGCGCCAGGTCGAGCCGGCCCGCGCCCTGCCCGTAGACGGACGCGCCCGGCGCCGTCCGCGCGGTGCTGACCAGCGCCTCCTTGATGCGCGGGCCGGACCAGTCCGGGTGCTGCTGGGCGAGGATCGCGGCCGCGCCGGCCACGTGCGGCGTCGCCATCGAGGTGCCGGACGCGGCCGTGTAGTGCGCGTCCACCGGCGTGTCCATCGCGGTGCCGGCCGCCCGGGCCGCCACGATCGCCACGCCGGGCGCGGTGATCTCCGGCTTCAGCGCCAGGTCGCCGGCGCGCGGCCCGCGGCTGGAGAAGCTCGCGAGCGCGTCGTCGCGGCCGACCGCGCCGACCGTGAGCGCCCGCGCGGCGCTGCCCGGCGTGCCCACCGTGGAGTCGCCGTTCTCGCCGCTGTTGCCGGCCGCGATCACGAACAGCGCGCCGGTCGACTCGCTGAGTTCGTCCACGGCGAGGCTCATCGGGTCGAGGCCGTCGGTCGGCTCGCCGCCCAGGCTCAGGTTGACCACGCGCGCGCCGGCGCCGGCCGCCCACTGCATGGCCGCGATGATGTCCGACTCCCGGCCGTACCCGTCGTCGCCCAGCACCTTGCCGATCAGCAGGCTCGCGCCGGGCGCCACGCCGCGGCGGTCGCCGCCGGACGCGGCGCCGGTGCCGGCCACCGTGGACGCCACGTGCGTGCCGTGCCCGTGCCGATCGGTCACGTCCGGGCTGTCGCTGAAGTTCCGCGCACCGGCGATCCTGCCGTCCAGGTCGGGGTGGGTCGCGTCGACGCCGGTGTCCAGCACCGCGACGGTGACGCCGCGCCCGTCCAGGCCCTTCGCCCACGCGGCCGGCGCGCCGACCTGCGCGGTGCTGCGGTCCAGCGCCGCCCGGACGCGGCCGTCCAGGTAGATCGTGGTGGCCGATGCCGTACGCGCGCCGGTCCGCTCCTTCCAGAAGCCGGCCAGCGCGGTCTTCGCGGGCGCGATCGCGGTGGCGCCGATCGCGGTCAGCGGCGCGCCGGCCGCGCGCATCCCGGCGTCGCCGCCGCGGACGATCAGCGGCAGCGTGTCCGTGTCCGCGTCGCCGTACCCCTGGGAGATCAGCCGCTCCACGTCGAACAGGTCCGCGTCCACGCGCCCGGCGCCGATCAGCGGGATCGCGTCCTCCGGGACGACCCGGAGACCCCCGTCGCCCTGGTAGGTGTGGAAGCCGACCGACTCCCGCCCCGGCGCGGGCGTCACGGTGGCCGCGTACCGTCCCTCCGCGGCCTCGGTCAGCCGTACCGTGTCGCCGGTGATCAGCGTGACCACGTGCGAGTCCGGGCCGGCCGGCGTGACCGTCACCGCCGGGGGCGGCGCCGCCGCCGCGGGCGCGGCGACCAGGGGGATGGCCGTGGCCCCGATCAGGACCCCGGCGAGCAGACGACCGAGCATGGTGGCTCCTCATGGTGCGTGGTTCGCTGCACGCATGATCGCCGCCGGGTGTTTACCGCCGTGTTTCGTCCACCTGGGTCAAAGTTGACATGGCGCCATGTGGACAGTTCAGTACGCGGTGAGCGCCGCGGCCAGCGACACCAGTGCGCACGCGAGCAGTGACGCCCCGGTGCCCGCGCCGACGGCCGCGCTCGGTGTCAGCCCGCGCGCCCGCGCGACCGGCACGGCGACCACGGACACCAGCGTGACCAGCACGGCCGTCACGTGCAGCAGCGGATAGCCGAGCAGCACCGCGAGCGGGAAGAAGTGCACGCCGACCACGAACGCGATCCAGACCGGGATCCACGGCGCGCGCCGCAGCCCGGCCAGCACGCCGGCGCCCAGGCCCGCGGCGGTGCACTCGATGCCGACGACGATGCCGAACGCCCGGCCGGTGTCCGCGTCGAACGCGGTGCCGCCGGACCAGTTCGGCAGCGCCACCGCCAGGCCGCCGGCGAGCGTGACGACGCCCAGCGCCGTACCGCCGAGCAGGTATCGTCGCCAGCCGGCCGGGGGCCGCTCCTGGGCCCAGCCGAACCAGGCGGTGGAGAAGAAGCCGAAGATCACTGCGGTCATCGCCGCGTCGCGTATGTGCTCAGTGAGCATGTGTGTTCTCCCCGTGAACGCTGAGCCGCACGGTAGCAGGCATGGGCCACAGGATCTTGGGGCAATATCGTAGGTATGACGGATGATCTGGCCGACCGCCTGCGTGAGGTGCTGGACGGGCGGTGGGCGCACCTGCGCCGCGCCGCGCGGCAGAAGCTGGACAGCCGATTCGTGACCGTGCCGGGCGAGACCGGTGACCAGGCGCGCGAGCGGATCAGCCGGCTGGTGCGCGAGATCCCGCCGGAGGTGGGCGTCACCGCGGGCTTCCCGGCCGAGTTCGGCGGGGCGGACGACCCGGGCGGCTCCATGGTGGCCACCGAGACGCTCGCCCAGGTGGACCTGTCCCTGATGGTCAAGGCCGGCGTGCAGTGGGGACTGTTCGGCGGCGCGGTCTACGCGCTCGGCACCCGGCGGCACCACGAGGCCTGGCTGCCCGGCATCATCGCCGGCGACGTCATGGGCTGCTTCGCGATGACCGAGACCGGGCACGGCTCGGACGTGCAGCGGCTGCGCACCACCGCGGTCTACCACCCGGAGACCGAGACGTTCGACCTGCACACGCCGTACGAGGCGGCGCGCAAGGACTACATCGGCAACGCGGCCCGGGACGGCCGGATGGCGGTCGTCTTCGCCCAGCTCATCGTGGGCGAGCGGCGGCACGGCGTGCACGCGTTCCTGGTCCCGATCCGCGACGACCGGGGCAGGCCGATGCCGGGCGTCACGATCGGCGACGCCGGCGCCAAGGCGGGCCTGCTCGGCGTGGACAACGGCCGGATCGCGTTCCACCACGTCACCGTGGACCGCGAGATGCTGCTCGACCGGTACGGACAGGTCGCGCCGGACGGCACGTACACCAGCTCGATCGCCAACGACACGCGCCGGTTCTTCACCATGCTCGGCACGCTCGTGCGTGGCCGGGTCAGCGTCGGCGGCTCCGCCTCCGCGGCCGCCAAGAGCGCCCTGACCATCGCGGTACGGTACGGCGAGTCCCGGCGGCAGTTCACCGCCCCGGACTCCGAGCGCGAGGTCGTGCTCAACGACTACCTGGCGCACCGCCGCAAGCTGCTCACCGCGTTGGCCCGCAGCTACGCGCTGTCGTTCGCGCAGGAGAAGCTGGTCCGCGACCTGTCCGACGCGCTGGCCGGCGGCGAGATCGAGGACCGCCGGCAGCGGGAACTGGAATCCCGCGCGGCCGGGCTGAAGGCCGTGCAGACGTGGAACGCGACCCGCACCATCCAGCTGTGCCGGGAGGCGTGCGGCGGCGCCGGCTACCTTGCGGAGAACCGGCTGCCCGGGCTCAAGGCCGACACGGACGTCTTCACCACGTTCGAGGGCGACAACACGGTGCTGCTGCAGTTGGTCGGCAAGGGCCTGCTCACCGGCTACCGTGACGCGTTCGGGTCGCTGGACGGCTGGGGCCGGGCCGCGTTCGCCGCCGAGCAGGTCCGCGAGATGGTCCTCGAACGCACCGCGGCCCGCTCGCTGATCACCCGGCTGGTCGACGCGGTGCCGAAGCGCGGCGACAGCGTCGGGCTGACCGAGCGCGGCTGGCACCTGAGCATGTTCGAGGAGCGGGAGAAGCACCTGCTGGAGGGCGCGGTCCGGCGGCTGCGCCGCGGCGCGGAGACCAAGCGCGACCGGCCGTTCGACATCTTCAACGACGTCCAGGACCACGTGCTCGCCGCGGCGTCCGCGCACGTCGACCGGGTGGTGCTGGAGGCGTTCGTGGCCGGCGTCGAGGAGGTTGCCGACGCGCCGGTGAAGGCCCTGCTGGACAAGGTCTGCGACCTCTACGCGCTGAGCACGATCGAGGCGGACAAGGGCTGGTTCATGGAGCACGAGCGGCTCACCCCGGCGCGCGCCAAGGCCGTCACCGCGGCCGTGAACGACCTGCTCACCGAGCTGCGGCCGCGGATGCGCACGCTGGTGGACGGATTCGGCGTACCGGACGCGTGGCTGAACGCCGCGATCCTGCGCGAGGAGGCGGACCGGCAGGCCGTCATGTCCTCGGCGGACCACGCCGCGGCCGGCGAGGAGATCGTGCCGATCGGCTGAGGTGACCTGGATCACAGGGCGCCGTGAACCGCGGGCGGGGCGCGCGGCGATCTACCGGGTGTGGGAGCGGACGAGGCCGGCGACGAGGCGCGGCTGCTGCGGCGGATCGCGCGGGCGGACCTGGCCGCGTTCGACGAGTTGTACCGGCGCACGTCGCCGTGGCTGTACCTGCGGCTGCGGCGGCGCTGCGCGGACGAGGGCCTGGTCGCCGAGGTGCTCCAGGACACGTACCTGACGGTCTGGCGCGCGGCCGGCTCGTTCGCGGCGGTGCGGCCGGACAGCGGCGGCGCGACCGGCTGGCTGTGGACCATCGCGGCCCGGCGGCTGGTCGACGCGCTGCGGCGCCAGGCGCGCCGGCCGGAGACACCCGCGGAGACGCTGCCGGTCACGGTGGTGCCCGGCGCGGACGAGGAGGCGCTGGCCGGCACGGTCGGTGACGAGCTCGGCGCCGCGCTGGCCGACCTCGCACCGGAACTGCGCGCGGTGCTGCGCGCCATGGTGCTCGACGGGCTCACCGTCCGCGAGACGTCCGTGCTGCTCGGGCTGCCGGAGGGCACGGTCAAGAGCCGCGCCCGCCGGGCCCGGATCGCGCTGCGGGAGGCGCTGTCATGACCCACGTGTCACCCGCGGCGCTGGCCGCGTACGCCGCCGGCGATCCCGGACTCGACGACGTGACCGCCTGGGGCGTGGAGGCGCACCTGGACGCGTGCGCGCGATGCCGTGCCCGGCTGCCGGTGCCGGAACTGCTCGACCGCGTCCGTACCGGCCTGCTCGACCGGGCGGCCGCCGGACCCGGGCCGGCGCCGGTGCCGGGCCGGTGGCGGCGGTGGACCGGCTGGTCGGCGGCCGGCTGGGCGGTGACCGCCGTGATCGCGGTGCTGGCCGCGTTCCTGCTGGACCGGGCCTACCCGCAGTATCCGTCCGCGGTGCTGCTGGTGGCGCCGGTCGCGCCGCTGAGCGGCCTGGCGGTGGCCTGGTCCCGGCGCACCGACCCGGCGTGGGAGACGCTCGCCGGCACCGCGCGGGCCGGGCTGGAGCTGGTGCTGCGCCGTACCCTCGTGGTGCTCGCGGCCACGCTGCCCGCGCTCACCGCGGCCGGGCTGGTGCTCGGCGAGTCTCCCGCGCTGTGGCTGCTGCCCGCGCTCACTCTGACCTCCGCGGCGCTCTGGCTCGGCGGCCGGATCGGCGTCGCCGCCGCGTCCGTGGTGCTGGCCGCGCTGTGGACGGCCGCCGCGGTGGTACCGGCCGTGGTCACCGCGACCGATCCGCCACTGATCCGCGCGGCCGGCGTGCCCGGCTGGGCCGTCGCCGCGATCGTCTGCACCGTCCTGGCGCTGCTGCGCGCCGACGGCTTTCGGCGCCTGCGCAGCTGGCGCTGACCCCCTTTCCGATTCCCGTAGGGAGACACCATGCGCGCGATCAGCGCGGAAGAGGTGCGGCCGCGGCTGCACGCCTGGGATGTGGAGGCACACGGCCTGCACGTCCGGGCCGGCCGGCACCTGGCCGTGGCCGGGCTCGACCTGACGCTCGGCACCGGCGTGCACGGGCTGCTCGGGCCGAACGGCGCGGGCAAGACCACGCTGATGCGCGCGCTCGCCACCGTCGTCCGGCCGGCCGGCGGCACGCTGCGGCTGCTCGGCACGGACGCGGGCGGCCGGGCGCTGCGCGGGCTGCGCCGCCGGCTCGGCTATCTGCCGCAGCAGTTCGGCTACTACCCGAGGTTCACGGTCCGCGAGTACGTCGAGTACCTGGCCTGGATGCGCGAGGTGCCCGCGGCGGAGATCCCCGGAGCGGCCCAGCGCGCCATCGACCGGGTCGGGCTCACCGCGCGGGCCGGCGCGCGCCTGAAGACGCTGTCCGGCGGCATGCTGCGCCGGGCCGGCATCGCGCAGGCGATCGTGAACGACCCCGCGCTGCTGCTGCTCGACGAGCCGACCGTGGGACTCGACCCGGAGCAGCGCGTCGAGTTCCGCGAGCTGCTGCGCGACCTGGGCACGGACGCGTGCGTGCTAGTCTCCACGCACCTGGTCGAGGACGTGGTCGCGGCCTGCACCGACGTCGTCATGATCAACGACGGTACGCACGTCTTCCAGGGCACGCCCGCGGAGCTGACCCGGCTCGGCGCGCAGGGCGGCACCGGCGACAGCCCGGCCGAACGCGGCTACTCGCTGCTGCTCACCCGGCACCGGGACGGCCGATGATCAGGGCCACCCGCACCGAACTGCGCCGCTCCACCGCCGGGCTCGCCGCGCCGCTGCTGATGGCGATCGGCGCGCTGCACATCGGCACGATCCACGACTACTGGCGCGGGTCGCTGGTGCTGGCCACCCACGAGATGGCCACCGGCCTGGCGTTCCTGGCGCCGTTCGCGGTCGCGTTCGGCGCGATGCTGGGGCGCCGGGAGCGGCGCACCCGGGCGATGGAGCTGCTGGAGAGCACCGGCCGGCCGGGCTGGCAGCGGTCCCTGCCGCCGGCCGCGGCCATCGGGCTCGCCGCCGCGGGCGCGTACCTGCTGGTCGTCGCCGCCTGCGCGGTGGCGGTCGGGCTCAGCGGCGGCCACCTCGCCGTCGCGGGCGCGGTGCCGCCGCTGTCCGGCGCGCTGATCCTCACCGGTCTCGCCTGGCTCGGCATCGCCGCCGGTCGCGCCTGGCCGTCACCGATCCTGCCGCCGGTCCTCGCGGCCGGCATCCTGGTGCTGCCGGTGCTGGTACGGCAGCGGCCGGACGTGTACAACCGGTGGACCAACCTCGCGTTCGCGGCGACGCCCGGCCCGGCCACGCCCTGGGAGGCGCCCACCACGGCCGCGCTGCTCGCCCACCTCGCGCTCGCGGCCGGGCTGACCACGGCCGGGTTCCTGCTGATCGCGGGCCGGTCCTGGCGCTCCCGGTCCGCGGCCGGCGCGGCGCTGGCCGCGGGCCTGGCCGGGCTGGTGCTGATCGCCTCGCCGGGCGCCGCCGGCAAGTGGCGGCTGGACCCGGCCGCCCAGCGCCTGGTCTGCGCGGACGGCACGCCCGAGGTGTGCGTGACCGCGGCCCACCGGTACCTGCTGGCCGACGTGGTCCCGGACGTGCGCCGCGCGCTCGACGCGCTCGCCGTGCTGCCGGACGCGCCGACCCGGGCGGCCGAGATCCGGCTGAGCGCGATCGGCGACCGCAGCATGAACCAGTGGTACCGGTTCACGCCGGACGACGAGCCCGGCACGGTCTACTTCGTACTCGACCCGGACTACGCCGCGGGCCGGGACCCGAGCGTGGCCGAACGGATCGCGATGGGCGGCGGTACGTACCTGTCGCGCTGCGGGCCGCAGAACGACGTCGCGCTGTCCGTCACCGGCGCGTGGCTGCTCGGCGCGGACGACTTCCGCGTGTGGCAGCCCGGCTTCGGCTACCAGGCGTGGGACGCGATCCGGCCGGAGATCCGCCAGCGGCTGACCGCGCTGCGGGCGCTGCCCGAGGCGGAGCAACTCGCGCGCGTGACCGCGGTCCGCGACGCCGCGCGACGGTGCGCGCCGGACCTGATGGCGCCGCTCACCGGCGCGGTGGCGTCGTGATCGGATACCTGCGGGCGCGGCGCGTCCCGGCCGCGGTCGCGGTGTCGGCCGGCGCGGTCGCGCTGGTCACGGTGCTGTGGGCGGTCCTGGAGGACGACCGCGCGGTGCACCGGAGCCTGGCCGTGCTGACCACGGCGCTGGCGCTGGCCCCGCTGGTCCCGACGCTGGCCGGCAACGACGTGGCGCTGGAGCGGACGGCCGCGCTGCCGTGGCCGCCACGCCGGATGCTGCACCTGCTCGCCTGCGGCGCGCTCGTGGCCGGGCTGCTGTGCGCGGCGCGCGCGGCCGGCGTGGACTTCGGGCCGGGCTGGCAGGTGGTGCGCAACGCGGCCGGGCTCGCCGGGCTGGCGGGCCTGACCGCCGGCGCGTTCGGCGCCGGTTACGCGTGGCAGCTGCCGGTCGGGTGGGCGGCGGTGCAGGCCTTCACGCCGGTACGGGCACAGCCCGCGTGGCGGGAGGCGGCGGCCTGGATGGTGCAGCCGGCCGGCAGCCGTACCGCCGCGGTGGTGGCGTGTGCCCTGCTGGTCGCGGGCCTGGCCGCCTACGCGGTCCGGGTCGGCCCGTCCGGGCCCGGGTCCGCGGCCTCGGAGGAGTAGCCCGGGTGGCCCGGCACCGCGGTCGCGGTGCCGGGCCGGTGCGGTCAGGACGTGAACAGCACGTCGTCGATCAGGAAGTTGTCGCCGACCGGCGCGGTGCCGGCGCTGGCGAACGAGTACCCGGTCAGCGTGGTGGTGGCGGTCGTCCTCGGCAGGCCGGTGGCCACGGGCTCGCCGTTGACCTCCAGGGACGCGGTGTTCACGTTCGCCGTGACGACGATCGTGGACCATGCGCCGACCGGGATCACGCCCGGCGCGGTCACGGTGACCCAGGCGGTGCCGGTGTAGCGGGCCAGCGAGCCGTCCTGCTGGACCGCGAAGTGGTGCGCGGACACGGACGTACCGGCGGAGGTGCGGCCCAGCACGTCGAACAGCTGGCCGACCAGCGAGATCGGCTTGATCCGGAACTCCAGCCGCTTGGTGCCGGTCGCGGCGCCGTTCCACACCACCTTCGCGTGCTGGTTCGCGTCCTGGTCGATGATCCGCAGCGCGGACGCGCTGCTGTTGCCGGCCAGGTCCGTCGAGCGCTGCGTCTGCCAGGACAGCACCATGTCCGTGAAGCCGCGCGGGCGGTTGTTCACCGGGTCGTTCTCGAACGAGTTGATCGCCGAGTACAGCTCGATCTCGTTCAGGAACGCGCACGTGCTGCCGAGCCCGGCGTCGCAGCCGGCGGTCGCGTCCAGCTCCACCCGGACGAACCGGGCCTCGGTGCCGGCCGGGACCGTGAAGTACTCCATCGCCAGGTGCGTGCGGTTGGTCGGCGCGGCCACCTGCGTCCACGTCGTGAAGTCCGGCGAGACGAACACGCGCGCGGACGCGGAACGGCCGTTGCGCAGGCTCAGGCCGATCTTCGTCAGCGGGTACCGCCGGTCCAGGTTGATCGTGTAGGTTCCGGCGCCGTCCGCCTTGACCGCGCTGGACCAGTACTCGGTGCTGCCGTCGAACGCGCCGTCCACCCTGGCCCTCGGGTGACCCTCGATGCTGTCGCTCAGGTCGGTGCTGACCGTGATCCGGCCCTGCCGGTACTTGGTGGCCAGGTCGATCCGGCCGACGTCCGGGGTGAGCACGTCGAACCAGCGCCGCCACACGTGCGTGCGCTTGTCCACCGTGAAGTCGGTCTCCGCCGCGGTCACGCACGACCAGGTCTTCTCGCAGTTGTCGCCGATCACCACGGCGCGGTTGGCGGAGACGTAGTCGATGCCGCCGTACCCGGTGGAGCCGTGCACCCGGTTGCCGTCGCTCGGGCAGTTCCGGTACGTCAACTGGCCGATCCAGCCGGTGCCCTCGCCGTTGGAGGAGATCGCCACCCAGTTGTCCGGCCGGCCGCTGCGCAGCACCAGCACGCCGTTGGGCATGAGCTTCAGATCCGGCTGTACGGCCGTGAGCGCGCCGGTGGAGTCGTTGATCGGGTCGTAGCCGTACGGGAACGACACGCTCAGCGGCTGGAGCGCGGCCCAGGTCGTACCGTTGTCGGTCGACGTGGTCCAGGCCGGCGTGCCCAGCCCCCGGACGGTGCCGTCGCTCTGCGGCACGTGGTGGCGCATCACCGCGATCAGCTTGCCGCTCGGCAGCTGCGCGATGCCGGTCTCGTTGTAACCGTTGGTGGCGTTGCCGTTCGCGATGATCGCCCGGCGGGTGAAGGTGTTCCCGCCGTCCGTGCTCGCCTGCAGCTGCACCCGGTCGTTGACGCCGTCCGTGAACGTGCCGTACAGCGTGACCAGGATCGTGCCGTCGGCCAGCTCCAGCGGCACCCCGGCCACGCGGGTGCCGTTCGCCGACGAGGTCAGGTTGAAGACCGCGTCCCGCGCGGTCCACGTCGCACCGTCGTCGGTGGACCGGAACGCGGTGTACGTGGCCTGCGTCCCGGACGCCTTGCCGGCCTGCGCCTTGAAGCTGTAGCCGAGCAGCACGCCGCTGCGCAGCCGGATCGCGCCGGTCATCGCCGGGGTGGCGAGCACGTCCTCCGTGTACGTGCTCGCCGGGAACGTCTGCGCGCCGTCCACGGACGTCACCTGGCCGGCGTGCGGGGTCGCACCGGCCTCGTCCGGGCTCAGGCTGAAGTTCGCGGTGTGGCGGCGGATCGGCGTGCCGTCCGCGGCGACCGAGTCCGCGCCGACCAGGTAGGGGAAGGCGGCCTGCGTGTTCGCGGCCGGGGTGTGGATGTTCGCGAACTCGCTGGCGCCGCCGACGTTGAGGACGTAGTTCGTGGCGGACTGGCCGGTGGGGCCGGCGGGCGTGCCGTTCACGGCGGTGTTGCAGGTGGGGTCGTTCGACGGGGCCGCGACCGCGGGCGTGGCCGGCGCGACCGCCACGAGCGTGGCGGCGGCGGAGGCGGCGACGGTCAGCGCGGAGAGTATCCGGGGTGGCCGGTGACGCATACGGGAGTCTCCTGACGATCAGGGGTGTACTCCGGCCCAGGCGCCGGAGTGATCGACTGTGGACTCTAGGTGATCTCGGCATCGGATAGGTGAATGGGACTGGATCAATCCGGTCCGGCCGGCCGCGGTGCCCACCGGCGTCTGACTTCTGCCGTGGTTCTGGGCCCGTGCCGCATCCTGTGGCCGCTCCGCGCCCGGTGGTCTGCGCCACGGCCACGCGGCCGTTCCGCCCATCGCCCGATCGTGACCGCCGAGGCGCCTGCCGACCCGCACGGACCGCCACAAGATAGAGCTAGCCTCCTAGGACGCCCTGGGAGGGTGTGGCGCCCTTGGCGGTCGATGAGCGAGCCTCAGCGCGTTGTGAAACTCGGGCGCCTTATTTCCGCATGAGTTGCGTGCCTCTGGCTGGCGTGGCCACGGTGGACGATCGGCGCCTGCCCCTTGATATGCCGATATTCGGCGCGGAGCGCCCGGTGGAGTGCGGCCGCGACGTCGGCGTGGCTGAAGCGCCGGGGGCCACGGATGCTCGCCCGTGATGGTCGGGATGCTCCGGCGGTCTGGACAAGGTGAGTGACGACTCACTATCGTCGACCGGGATAAAGTGAGTGGTCGCTCATCTTGGGGAGGCGTTGTGACCGAGGACCCGCGTGAGGTTTTCGCCCGCATCCGGCGGGAGTGGTTCGGGCGGCCGGGACCGCTGACCGGGGACCTCCTGGCCGAGGACGTGGTGATGGAGATGCCGTTCGCGCCGGAGGGGCGGCCGGTCAGGATCGAGGGGCGGGAGGCGTGGCTGAGGTTCGCGAATCCGGAGCGGGCGGCCATTCCGGTGCGGATCGACGGGCAGCGGGTCCTGGCCGTTCACGACACGCGGGATCCGGCCACCATCGTGGTCGAGTATGAGTTGACCGGCACCTCCGTGCGCACCGGACGGCAGGGGACGGCGGCGTTCATCGCGGTGTTGAGCGTGCGGGACGGGCGGGTGACTCGGTGGCGGGAGTATCAGGACCCGCTGGCGATGGCGCGGATCGTGAGCTGAGCCGGGCGACGCGGCGGGGGCCGGCGGTGCGGCGGTAGCTGGCGTCGAGCAGTTCGGCGATCTCGTCCCAGTCGGTGTCGCCGTCCAGGTCCACGCCGATCCAGCCGGCCGCGCCGAGGTAGCCGGGGACGTAGCAGCGGGGGTCGGACAGCAGGGCGGCGCGGTCGTCGGGGTCGGGAAGGACCAGCACGGATTGGTGGTGCTGTCGCCACTCGCCGTCGATTTTGAGGGAGCCGCCGTAGTAGGCGAAGACCTTGGTCGTGTAGAACGCGGGATGGCCGTGGGAGATCTTCTCGGCGGCGTCCGGGAAGCGGAGCGCGATCTCGCGTACCCGCAGCAGCAGCGGATCACGGTCGTCGAACATGATCGGATGCGTCACACCCGGTAACTGTACCGGCGGGTGTGATGTCGTTTCGGCGGGAATCTGCTCCGCTTCCCGGACCGGGACCAGGCGCTGGAGAAGATCCTGGACCTCGGTCGTGACCGGCCGGTGCCCGGTGATGAAGCACCACCGGGCACTGCTGACGGCGATCCCGCACGACCGGGTGCGGATCGCCGAGAACGTCGACGCCACGCCGATCCCGCTGGACCGGGCGGGGCGCGGCCCACAGGTACGTGCGCGACCCGCGCGGGTCGTGAGCCACCGTCACCGGCTCGCCCGCAGCCCCCGCAGCGTGAAGTCGAGGCGGCGCTCGTAGTCGTCGCGGGTCTGTTCGTCACAGGCGCGGACGATCGCGCCGCGCTCCAGGATCAGGTACACCAGGTCGTCCGGCGTGAGGTCAGCGCGCACCACGCCGGCGGCCTGGCCGTCGGCGAGCAGCCGCCGGCCGAACGCACACGCGCGGTCGAACAGCGTGGTCAGCGGCGCCGAGTCGGGCAGCACCCGCATCAGCACGTCGTTCGCGGCCGGCTCGTCGTACTGGAGCAGCCAGGTGCGGCGCAGGTACTCCTCGAACCGCGGCAGCGGGCCGTCGATCGCCTCGACCGCGTCGATGATCTCCCCGATCCGCGCCGCGACCAGGTCGTCCACCACCGCGTCGATCAGGCCGCACCGGCCGCCGAACCGGTGGTAGATGGTGCCCTTGCTGACGCCGGCGGCGCGGGCCACCTCGTCCAGCGGGATCGTCAGCCCACCGGCACGGAACGCGTCGATCGCCGCCCGGCGGATGCCCTCCACGTTCCGCCGGGCGTCGGCGCGCAACGGCGTCATGCCGGGGCGGCGGCGCGGTCCTGCCGGCTCACGTCCAGCGCGCGCAGGAACATCTCGAGCGGCTGGGCGCCGGAGACCGCGCGCTTGCCGTCGAACACGAAGAACGGCACGCCGGTGATCCCGTACTGCCGGGCCTGGGCCAGGTCGGCGCGGATTTCCTGTTCGTACCCGCCGGTGGTCAGGGTCTTGATCGCCTCGTCGCGGTCGAGGCCCAATTCCACCGCGAGGCCGGTCAGCACGTCGTGGTCGGAGACGTCGAGGCCCTCGGTGAACTCGGCCCGGAACAGCCGGGTGACCGCCTCGATCTGCCGGCCGTGCGCGTTGGCCAGGTGGATGATCCGGTGCGCGTCCATGGTGTCGGCCATCAGCGCGGTCTCGAACCGGTAGTCCAGGCCGAGGCGGGCGCCGCGCGCGGCGATCTGCGCGTGCGAGGCGTCGAGCTGCGCCTTCGGCATGCCGAGCGCGCTCAGCAGGTAGTCGTCGGCGAGGATCGGGGTGCCGACGCCCGGGTGGAGCAGGAAGCTGTGGTAGCGGATCTCCACGGCGGAGCCGTGCGGGGACTGCGCGACGGCCTGCTCGAGCGTGG
Source organism: Catenuloplanes atrovinosus (assembly GCF_031458235.1). Classification (NCBI taxonomy): domain Bacteria; kingdom Bacillati; phylum Actinomycetota; class Actinomycetes; order Micromonosporales; family Micromonosporaceae; genus Catenuloplanes; species Catenuloplanes atrovinosus. Next base: position 2,517,464 of record NZ_JAVDYB010000001.1, read on the forward strand.
CGTGGCCGAGGTAGCAGAACGGGCAGACGACGTCGCTCCAGACGTCGATCACGATCGGTTCGGCCGCGGGGCCGAAGATGCCGGTGGTCATCAGGCGCACCATCCGTCCGCGTCGCAGACCGCGGCGTCGTCCGCGGACTCCAGCATGATCAGGGCCGGGACGGCGGGCGGCGGTGCTGCCGCCTCCGCGTCCTCCGTGACGTTCTCGGGAACGTCCGTCTCCATACTCACCTGCATGGTCCCGACGCTAGCACGCATCTTGACGGTTCCGTCAACATGAGCTGTCTCTCTCGTCACCACGCGACCGGTGGACCGCCTTGAGCCCCCGACCGGCGGGCGCGCCCGTGAAGCACCACGGGACCGGTAGGCCGGCCCCGACATCACCACGCGATCGGCGAGCCCGCCCATGGATTACCGCGCGAGCGGCGAGCCGCCCGACACCACCACGCGACCGGCAGGGAGGCCGGCCACGGCCGACCGGTGCCGGCTCCGAGCATGCGGGCCGCGACCACGCCGGAAGCGGGCAGAAATGGTCCTCAATGCAGTTGGATCACCCCGGCGGGGCAGCGGTCGACGGCCTGTTCGACCGCGTGCCGGGCCGTCTCCGGTGGCGTCTCGTCCAGCAGCAGGACGATCGCCTCCTCCGGCTCCTGGTCGAAGACCTCCGGCGCGGTGAGCGCGCACAGGCCCGCGCCGATGCAGCGGTCGCGGTCGACGGTCACCTTCATGACCAGGCCACCGGGAGCTCGACCGGGCCGCGGACCACCGAGTCCGTCTTCCACTCCAGGTCCGCGAGGGGCACGGCGATGCGCAGCGACGGTACGCGGGTGGCGAGCGCGCCGAGGACCGTTTTCAGCTCCATGCGCGCGATGTGCTGGCCGACGCAGGCGTGCGCGCCGTGGCCGAAGCCCATGTGCGGGCCGGGCCGCCGGGCCAGGTCGAACGTGTCCGCGTCCGGCAGCACCGACGTGTCGCGGTTGCCGGACTGGATCGCGACCACCACGAACTCGCCCGCCGCGATCTTCTGCCCGTTGAGCTCGGTGTCCTCGGTGGCCTGCCGGAGCAGCCCGACGCCGACGGCCAGGTAGCGGACCAGCTCCTCGCCGGTGGTCGCGGACAGCGACGGGTCCTTGCACAGCGTCTCCCACCGCGCGCGGTCGCCGAGCAGGAGCACCAGCCCGTACGTGATCATCGACGCGGTGGTGTCGAACCCGGCGATGAGCAGCGCCGCGTTCATCCGGACGAGCTCCTCGTCGGTCAGCGGCCGATCGCTGTCCGCGCTGTGCAGGATCATGCGGCTGAGAATGTCGTCGCCGGGGGCCGCGCGCCGCCGCGCCACCTGTTCCAGCAGGTAACCGAAGAGTGGCCGCAGCGCCTCCTGCAGTTGCGCCGGCGTGGTCTCCGTCCGGAACAGCGTGTAGGCGGCGTCCTGAAGCAGGAAATACTTCTCCGGCGGTACGCCGATCAGCTCGGCGATCACGGCGGTGGTGACCGCGGTGGAGAACTCGCGGTGCAGCGGGAACGGCTCCGGCGAGGCCAGCATCCGGGTGATCGCCTCGTCCGTGATCCGCTCGACCATCGGCGTGAGCTCGGCCAGCCGCCGCGCGTGCGTCACCTGCGGTGCGAAGTTGCGCCGGATGCGCACGTGCTCCGGCCCGTCCATCTGCGAGAAACCCCCGATCGGGGCATCCGGGTCGAACCCGCCCAGGACGTGCGCGGCCTGCCCGGCTCGCACCGAGAACCGGCGCCCGTCCCCGAGCACCTCCCGGATCGTCCGGTAGTCCGACACGAGCCACGCGTCCAGCCCGGTCGGTGTCGTCACCCGGATGATCCGCCCCTCCGCGCGCAGCTCAGCGTAGTCGGGCGGTGGATCGAACGGGTACTTCCGCTCCTGCGGCAACGGCATCATGGGCAGCGTCGTCATCGGACCCTCCGGAATCGTCACCTTGAGTCGCCGAATCCGGACGGTACGCCACTTCGTCCAAGGTCGATATCCCGAGGTCGCCCGCCTGCTGCCCGCCGATCGTGATCACGGAGCGTGTCATCGGGTCACCAGTCGCGCCACCGGTCGGTCACGCGCTGCACCATGGCGCCGAGCGTAGCGGCCCGGTGGACGTGGATGACTTTGGACGCTGAGCCGGTCAGGTGGTGAAGGACCGGATGTAGGCGAGGGCGGCGTTCATGGAGGCGCGCATCGGGGCGGCGGTGCGGAGGGTCTGGCTGAGCAGGGTGCCGCCCTGGAGGGCGGTGAGCAGGGTCATGGACAGCTCGTCGAGGTCGGCGTCGGGGCGGAGGTCGCCTCGGTCGCGCATGGCGCGCAGGCCGTTGTGGAGCAGGGACTGCCAGCGCTGGAAGCCGTTGCAGAGGTCCTCGCGGGTCTGATCGTCGGTGGTGCCGAGTTCGCCCGCGAGTGAGACGAGTGTGCACTCGGCGCGGCCGTCGTTGCGCTCCTGGTGCTCGACGGCGGCGTCCGCCCAGGCGCGCAGCGCGTCGAAGCTGTCCAGCGCGCCCATGATCGGCTGCCCGGGAATGAGCGGCACCTCGGCCTGGCGGGTGATGACGGCCCTGATCAGGGCCTGCTTGCTGTCGAAGTAGTGGTAGAGCTGCGACCCGCCGATGCCGGCCGCCTTGCGCACGTCCTCGGTGCTGGTGCCGGCCACGCCGCGCTGGGCGATCAGCTCGGTGGCCGCGTCGAGGATGCGTTCCCGGGTCGCCTGTCCTTTGCGGGTCAGTGTCACGACCCCAGCCTAGCGGAATGGGTTGCGCAACCCAAAAGTGGCTGCTAGAAATTGGGTCGACCAACCCAGAAAGAGGCAGGCATGTCGGATCTAGCAGGTAGGACGGCCCTGGTGACCGGGGCCACGGCGGGCATCGGGCGCGCCGTCGCGGTACGGCTGGCGGAGCACGGGGCGGAGGTGGTGGTGCACGGCCGGGACGCGCACCGCGGTGGCGAGGTGGTGTCCGCGATCGCGGAGCGGGGTGGCCGGGCGCGCTTCGTCGCGGCGGATCTGTCCAGCGCCGAGGAGGTCGAGCGGCTGGCGGCCGAGGCGGGGGAGGTGGACATCCTGGTCAACAACGCCGGGGTGTACGAGTTGGTCTCGACGCCGAGCACCAGCGCGAGCAGCTTCGACCGGCACGTCGCGATCAACACCCGGGCGCCGTTCCAGCTGGTCAAGGCGCTGACGCCGGGCATGATCCAGCGTGGTCACGGGGTGATCGTCAACGTGAGCTCGACCGGGGCGACCATGGTGGCGCCGGTGGGGGCGGCCTACGGCGCGTCGAAGGCGGCGCTGGAGTCGCTGACCCGGTACTGGGCGACCGAGTTCGGCGCGGCCGGCATCCGGGTCAACGGCGTGCGGTCCGGCCCGGTGCGCACCGAGGGGACCGCGCCGCTGTTGAGCGCGAACGCGGAAGCGATGGACCGGACGGTCGCGCGTGGCCGGATCGGCGATCCGGAGGAGATCGCGGACGTCGTGCTGTTCCTGGCCGGCGAGGGCAGCAGCTACGTGAACGGGTCCGTGGTGGCGGTCCACGGTGGAGAGCGCAGCCTGCTGCCCGGCTGATCGTCCGGCCGGGACGGCCGCGTGGGCGTCCCGGCCGGTTCGTCAGGGCTGGAGGGCGGTGATGGCGTGCATGGCGATGTCGACGGAGGCCTGGAGGTCGTCGCGGGTGGCGCCGGCGGCGGCGTGGACGGCGTGGCCCTCGCTGAGGGTCATCACGAAACGGGCCAGGGCCGGCACGCTGGTGCCGGGGGCGAGGTCGCCCTCGGTCACGGCGCGGGAGAGGCGCTCGGTCAGCGCGGCCTCGGTGTCGGCGCGGCCGGCGGCCAGCAGCTGGGAGATGCGCGCGTTCTCCGGGGAGCAGGCCAGGCCGCCCTGGATGGACAGGCAGCCCGGTGGGTGGTCGCCGGTGGTGAGGTTGTCGGCGCTGGAGCGGAGGAAGGCCTCGATCGAGGCGTACGCGGTGGGCTGCGCGAGGGCGGCGCGGGCGGCCGCGACCTTGTGCGCGTGGTAGCGGTCGAAGGCGCGCTGGAACAGTTGCTCCTTGCTGCCGAACGTGGCGTACAGGCTGGGGCGGTTGATGCCCATCGCGCTGGTGAGCGCGCTCAGTGACGCGCCCTCGTAGCCGTGGCGCCAGAAGACCTCGGCGGCCCGGTCGAGGACGGTCTCCTCGTCGAAGGCGCGCGGTCGCCCGGCGGTGGGCGTCTCGGTGCTCATGCCCGCCACTCTACCGCTCGGTACAAATCGTGACCCGGGTCACCAACCGAGCGGTACAAAATGCTGTTACGGTGATGTCCAACCGAGCGGTACAAAATTGTTCTCCCGGAGGGGACGCATGACGATCACACTGATCACGGGCGCCAACAAGGGCATCGGGTTCGAGACGGCGAGGCTGCTGGTGGCCCGCGGCCACCGGGTCTACCTGGGCGCCCGCGACGTGGAGCGGGGCGAAAAGGCGGCGGCGGAACTGGGCGCGCGGTTCGTGCGGCTGGACGTGACGGACGACGCGTCGGTGAGCGCGGCACTGGCCACCGTGGACGCGGCGGAGGGGCGGCTGGACGTGCTGGTCAACAACGCGGGCATCCTGGCGGCCGGCGCGCTGGACGGGCCGGCGGCGCTGCACGCGTTCGACGTCAACGCGGTGGGCGTGGTGCGGGTCACCGAGGCGGCGCTGCCGCTGCTGCGCCGGTCGGCGAGTCCGGCCGTGGTCACGGTGTCGAGCAGCATGGGCTCGTTCTGGGCGGTGACCAACCCGGACCGGCCGGAGTACGGGCTGCCGCTTGCGCTCTACGCCTCGTCCAAGGCGGCGGCCACCATGCTCATGGTCCAGTACGCCAAGCTGCACCCCGACGTCCGGTTCACCGCGATCGAGCCCGGCACCGCGGCCACGGACATGACGGCGGCCTTCGGGATCGGGCGGCCGGTGGCGGAGAGCGCGGCGGTGGTGGCGCGCTTCGCCACCCAAGGGCCGAGCGGCACGCTGCAGGACGAGCACGGCACGCTGCGCTGGTAGGGCAGCGATGACCGAGCTGCGTGACTGGTACCTGCGCTACATCGCGGCGCTCAACGCGCACGAGTTCGACGGCATGGACGAGTTCATCGCCGACCGGGTGCTGCTCAACGGCGAGCCGGGCACCCGGGACGACGTGCTCGCGGTCCAGCGGCACGATGTCGGCGCGGTCCCGGACCTGCACTGGGAGATCCAGGAGCTGCTGTTCGACCGGGACCGCCTGGCCGTCCGCGCGATCAACACCGGTACGCCGGTCCGGGAGTGGCTGGGCGTGCCACCGTCCGGGAGATCCTTCGAGATCGTCGAGTACGCCATCTACCGGGTGACGGACGGGCGGTTCACCCAGATGACCGCGCTGCACGACTCCGCCGAACTGAGGCGGCAACTGGCCGCCTGACCGGGGACCGCGTCCGCCCATCCCGGGTAGGGCGGCGCGGTCGGACGGCCCGCGAAACCGGCGGGAGGAGCACCGGTGCCCGCTGCGAGCTCGCGGACCGTCACCACGCCGGAAGCGGGAAACGCTAGAGATGTGGGTCTATCAGGATCTTGGCGTGGTGGCCGGGGGAGGCGAGCAGGTCGAACGCGGCCGGGACGCCGGCGAGCGGCACCACGTCGGTGATCAGCGGGCGTGGGTCGACGCGGCCGCGGGCGAGCAGGCGGAGCGCGTCGTGGAACTCCGGCGGTGAGTAGCCGGAGGAGAAGCGGAGCTGGAGTTCCTTGTTGCTGGCCATGGTGGGGCGGAACGTGTCCGGCTGCATGCAGACGCCGACCACGACGACGCGGGAACGGAACGGGGCGTGGCTGACGATGTCCTCGATGACGCCGGGCAGGCCGACGCACTCGAAGACGACCGGGCCGCGCGGCGTGGCGGCGCGCATCACCGCGGGCCAGGGCAGGCCGGGGACGCGGCGGAGCGCGGCGAGCGCGTCCAGGCCGGCGCGGAACAGCGCGGGCGCGTCCGCGGGCGGCAGGTGCGGCCAGGGCGCGGGCGCGATGTGCGTGGCGCCGCAGGTGCGGGCCAGCGTGCGGCGGCCGGCGGCGCGGTCGGCGGCGATGATGGTCCGCACGCCGGCGGCGCGGAGCAGCAGGATGATCGCGAGGCCGATCGGGCCGCAGCCGATCACGACGGCGGTGTCGCGGCGGGTGATCTCCGCGTGGTTCACGGCGCGGCGGGCGACCGAGAGCGGCTCGGTCAGCGCGGCCACGTCGGGCGGGACGCCGCGCGGCACCGGGAACGTGGCGGCCTCCGCGACCAGCACATATTCGGCGTAGGCGCCGGGCGCGGCGGCGGACAGCCCGGTCAGGTGCACGTCGTCGCCGTGTCTGATCATGGGTACGGCGACGACCGCGCGGCCGGGGCGCCAGCGGCGGCGGCACCCCGGGCCGTACGCGTCGATCGTGCCGGTGAACTCGTGACCCATGACGACGCGCTGGTGCCGCCGCATGAACGCGGCGTACCCGATCTCGGCGGTGGCGTCCGCGGCCGCGTCGGCGTGGTACCGGGCGTGCAGGTCCGAGCCGCAGATGCCGGCCCGGGTCACGCGCAGCCGGATCTGGCCGGGGCCGGGCACCGGCGTGTCGACCTCGGTGACGGTCAGCGTGCCGTTCTCCGCGACGACGGCACGCATGCGGGCGGGTGCCACCGAGGCCTCAGCCGATGGCCCGCCGCAGGTCCTGGACCTCGTTGGCGCCGCGCACCGCCGCGAGCGGCGCGTACCGCCGGTGCACGCCGTGCGGCGGGCGCAGGATCGGGCGGCCCGCGTCGTCGGCCGGCCACTCGACCGCGCCGGTGAGCGTGCGCGCCGGGATCAGCCAGTGGTCGCCGGGCCGATAGGTGGCGTCCGGCGCGAACCACACCTGCACGCCGTCCTCCAGGTCCAGCCAGCGGCCGGTGACCAGCGGCACCGCGCCGTCGGGACGGTCGGTGGCCGGGTGGTCCCAGCGGCGCAGCAGCGCGTTGCGGGTGCCGGCCACCGGATCGGCGGACAGCAGCACGCGCCGGTCCGGCACGTCCACGTCCTCGATCCGCAGCACCGGCGCGGCCTGGCCGCGGAAGTGGGCGGCGTCGTCGGTGAGCTGGACCGCGTCGCCGACGTGCAGGTCCAGCTTGTCGTCGCGGCCGAGCGCGGCGAGCGTGACCCAGCGGCCGTCGACCGAGTCGATGGCGAAGGCGACCGAGCCGTTGTCCCGGGACCAGACGAACGCGTCCCCGGCCACCAGCTCGACGCGGTAGAGCTGATTCTCCTGGCCCCGGTAGCGGGACTCCGGGGAGATCACGCACGGGTCCTCGTCGGTGCCGGCCGGGCGTTCCACGCGGGCGGCCAGGCGCCCGGTGCCGGCCAGCCCGCCGGCCCACTCGGCGAACCGCCCACCGATCTCCTCGGGCGAGCCGTCCAGGGTGACGTCCGTGGTGAACCGCACCTGCCAGACCACGCGGCTGCGCACCGCGGTGTCCGGCATGGTGGCGCCGAGCGCGGTCTCCCGCAGCCGCGGCTCCTGCGCGGCCGTGACCAGCTCCTCCCAGACAGTCAGGTACACCAGGTAGGGGAAGCCGTCCGGGAGCGCGTCGTCGTCGTCCTCCGGGTCGAGGAACGCCCACGGCTGCGTGTAGAACGTCCACGGGCCGGGGTCCGGAGCCGGGTCGCCGGCCCCGACCGCGAGCGGGGCCGGCGCGCGGGTGGCGTCGGCCGCCACCCCGTCCACGTAGTACCGCCCGCCGCCGATGGTCAGGTCGGCCGGGTCGTCATCGGCCGCCTCCCGGTAGCCGATCGCGAAGCCGGGCCCGCCGTGCGGGCCGATCAGATCCGCCGCGAGGGTACGCAGCAGGTGCAGCTGGATCGCCGTCTGCTCGTTGAAGTCCGCGTCCAGCAGCACCCGGCCCTGCTGCAGCAGCACGGCGGAGTAGCGGTCGGCGGGGTCGAACGTGTGGCGGGTGAAGTCGCCTTTCATCCAGGGAGTCCCTTCAGGTCACGTAGACGATTCCGGCGTCCGTGTCCGCCGGTGAGAACTCGGCCAGCCGCGCCGCCAGCGCGTCCGCCCGCTGAGGCTGGTACAGGTCGTGGTGCACGCCCATCTCGGAGCCGTCCTCCGCGCCGCGCGCGATCTCCGGCGGGCAGTCCGCGGCGAGCTGCAGGTACGCGGGCGTGCCGTAGTCGACGGAGGTGAACCGGGGGCGGTGCGCGGTGCAGGCGTACCGCACGGGCGTGCGTGACCCGGCCGGGACCGCGCTGAACCGCAGGCACCCCATGCCGCGCCGGGCCACGTTCATCCGCCCGTCGAAGATCGAGTCCTCGCCCAGCCGTACGGCATGGGTGTGGATCTCCCCGATCACCGTGCTGCGGCGCGCGTGCAGGACCGCGTGCGCGTGCCGGCACTCCGGCGCGGACAGTGCCTCCCGCTCCCGGCCGGTCGCGTCCAGCACGCTGTCGGTCAGGAAGATCGGCAGCGGCTCGGTGCGCACCTCGTCCGCCACCACCAGGATCGTGCCCAGGACGCTGTGCGAGACCCGCACGCACGCGGTGGTGTTCTCCAGCACCAGGCTGGGCTCCTCCGGATGCGCCGGGCGGCACTGCGGTTCGATCGCCCAGCCCGGCACCAGCGTGCTGTGCCGGATCGTCAGCGCGCCGAGCACGCCGGTCACGCTCACGCCGCGGCCGGTGATCAGCAGCCCGTCCAGGGTCACCCGGCCGGGCGGCCGGTCGTCGTCCGCGCACTCCTCCGGCAGCGGGCCGCGGATGTGCAGCGAGTCCGGCCGGTTGCTGTACCAGTCGAGCAGCCGCAGCACCGGGCGGGAGCCCTCGGCCGCGCGGATCTCCAGGCGGTCGCCGTGCCCGACCGTGAACTCCAACTGCTCCTGGTAGGCGCCGCTGCCGGAGATCTCGATGATGCCCTCGGGCACGCCGTCCGCCCGCCACCGCTGGTACGCGTCGGTGATCCGCTCGAACTCGCCCGGACCACCGACCCGGTAGACGCGCGGCCCCTCCGCCAGGTCGCGGGCGTACTCGCCGCCGCCGATCTCGGAGACGCCGACGTGGTGATAGGTCACGCGCACGCCGCCGCGCGGCGCGGTCCGCGAGCCGAACGCGATCCGGCCCAGCTCCGGGTCGACGACCACCTGCCCGCGCCGCGCCCGGTACGCCCAGCCGGACAGGTCCGCCACCACCACCTGCGCCAGCGGGATCGGCTCGGCCGAGCCGTCGCGCCAGACGGCGAAGCTCTTGCCGGGCCCGTAGAAGTCCGCGAGCCGGTCCTGCAGCGCGCGCCGCCGGATGAAGACCGGCACGTTGTCCGCGGTGGCGATGTGCGTGGCGGACGGCTCCGGGATCGGCTTCGCCACCAGCGGCACGTCGTTGCCGAGGATGGAGAACGTGTACAGGTTCCGGGCCCGGTCGATCGAGTACGCGGGCGCGTGCGTGATCGAGAACGGGCGCAGCCGCCACACGAACACCGCTACGGACGGCAGCCCGTACCGGCCGGACCGCCGCGCGCTGGACGGCCGCGGCGCCTCGAACAGCCGGGCCCGCGCGTCGAACGCGCCGCCGAGCAGGTCCAGCGCGGCGCCATCGCGCAGGTCCGCGGTGGCCGGCGCCCACACGCCCGAGGGTGCGCGCAGCGCCGCCGTGCCGGCCACCAGGCGGCGCAGCTCGACCGCGCGGGCCGGCCAGTCCGCGACCGCCGCCGCGATCTCCTCCAGCAGCGGCAGCGTGCCCTTGCGGCGCCGGGTCGCGACCGTGTCCGCCACGTCCCGCCGGGACGCGCGGCCGGCCGCGGACCGGTAGCCGACCAGGTCGCCGAGGTACGGCACGGCCCACTCGTCGCAGGTCTCGATGAACCAGTTGTCGTAGAGCCGCCGCAGGTCCGCCTCGACCAGGTCGAGCTGTTCCGCGACGACCGCGAGCAGCGCGCGCAGCGGCTCGCCCGCCTCCGCGTCGCGGCGCCGGTGGACCCGCGGCAGCAGGTCGTAGAGCCGGTCGGTCACCGGGCCTCCTTCAGGATCAGCGTGTCGGGGATGCGCGGGGAGAGCAGCGCGAGCTGTGCGGGCCGGATGCCGCGGAACACGGTCACGGTCCGGCCGGCGCTCACGGTGGCGCGGACCAGGCCCGGGTTGAGCCGCTTCAGCTCGTCGACGGAGGTCCCGTACCGGGCGGCGATCGCGATCAGCGTCTCGTCCTCGGTCGCGGTGTGGCGGACCTCCTCGAACCGGGCCGGCCGGGCCGGGACCACGGCGCGCACGCCGGCCAGCGTCGCGGCCAGGTCGTCCAGGTCGGCCGGGGACAGGCTGCCCGGCACGCCGCCGAACAGGTCCACGTCCACCCAGTCCACGCCGGGCACGGCCTGCGCGGCCGCGATCGCCTCGGACAGGTACGCCGGCTGGGCCAGCTCGCGCCGGTCGAAGCCGAGCCGGTCCAGCAGCGCCCGCCGGACCGCGGGCTCGACCAGCTCCCAGGCGTGATCCGGCTGGACCTTGACGCGTGCCGCGAGGACCAGCAGCACCAGCTCGCGCGCGGCCACCCGGACCGGCAGCTGCGGGTCGCCGTAGGTGGCCAGCGACGCGCGCAGCGCACGCAGGTCGCCGAGCGGCACGTCGTCCACGCCGGCCACGGTCACGTGCACGACCTCGCGCTCGCCGGTCCGGATGCGGCGCGCCGCGGCCCGGCCGATGCCGGCCCGGGCCCGGGCGAAGTCCTCGTAGTCCGCGACCGAGACCAGCCGGTCCAGCGCGGTCACCGAGAGCGGGATGTTGCGCCGCGCCTGCCCGGGGCCGTCCGGGTTCGCGCCGCCGGTGGCCGGGACCGGGTTGGTGACCGCGGAGACCCACAGCGGGCGGGTGAGCAACTGCGTGATCCGGTCCGGGTCCACGTTGCCGTCCCGGCCGATGCCGACCCGGTACGCCGCGCGCACGTTCTGGTAGCCGGTGGGCAGCCGCGCGCCGTGGCTGCCGTCGCCGAACGTGACCAGCGTGCGGCCCTCGTCGTCGGCGCGGGTGGTGTAGACCCGCTCGTCCGGCCCGCGACCGGCCAGGCTCTCCACCTCGTGCCAGCGCACGCCGTCCACCCGCACCTCCAGGGTGCTGCTCGCACCCAGCGGGGTCGCCGACGCCAGCCAGGTCAGCGGGCCCTGGAACAGCCGGAACGACTGGTTCGCGCGGCCGGCGTCGCCGCTGCCGATCGGCTCGTCCCGGGACGCGCCGTGCGAGGCCGGGACCACGTTCGCCAGCAGCCGCACGGTGTCCCGCTTGTACGTGTAGGACAGCGGGGCGGCCAGCGTGAGGACGGTGTGGACGGTCTCGCCGGGCCGGGACGGGTCGACGTGCTGGCGTACCGCGGCGATCATCGACAGCTCGGTGCCGGCCACGCCGGTCGTCTCCGGCAGGTCCGTGCGCTCGCCGGTCACCACCAGCCGGCGGCCCGGCGTGAGGCCCTCGTAGAGCCGGGCCAGCTCGATCTCGCCGCCGGTGACGTCGTCCGTCACCGGCTCGGTGGCCGGGGTGAGCGCGTCGCCGCGCGCGTACACCGTGGTGTCCCGGATCTGCGCCAGCTGCGTGTCCGTCTCGTCCAGCCAGTCGTCCGCCAGGACCAGCTCGGTGACCTTGCCGGTGATGCCGAAGTCGGCGCGGGACACCACGCGCGACGACACCACTCGCGTGATCACCATGCCGAGCGGGCTGGCCGGCCGCTGCACCACCACCCACGACTCCGGGCCGATGCCCTCGTAGACCGCGTCCAGCGCGAGCACGTTGCGCGAGTCCAGCGCCAGCGTGGCGCTCAGCGCGAACCGTACCGTCCGCTCGGTGCGGTTGATCTCCAGGCGCAGCCCGCCCGCGCTGCCGGTGACGGTCTGCCCGGGCTCGGCCGTGTGCGTGACGTCGCCGATGCGCACCTGCACCGCGCCGTCGTCGCCCGGACGGGACACGAACACCTCGCGGCCGAGCAGCGCCTCGTCGAACGTGAACGTCACGCCGGCCGGCGGGCCCTCGATCGCCGGCTCCCGCACGCTGATCGTGACCGTGCCGGGGCCGAGCTGGACCGGGCCGGCCGGGCCGCTGTCCGGCAGCGTCACCCGGGCCGGGACCGTGCTGTCCGACTCGGTCCAGGCCAGATCCGCCCGCTCCGGACGACCATCATCACGGTACGTGACGGTCGCGCCGGCGGTCTGGCTGCCGCGCAGCGGCCAGTCCACGTAGCGCACCACCCGGCCGTCCGGCCCGAACTCCGCTTGCAGCGGCGCGGTCGCGCCGAACGGCGTCGCCACCGTCCGCATCACCCGCAGCCCGTCGAGCGCGGGCGGCTCGGTCAGGTCGATGCGCCGCCACGCTGGATAGAGCGTGTCCGCCAGCCGCGGGTCCAGCGCGGCCAGCAACTGCACGCCGAGGTCCGACCCGGGCCCGAACAGCGCTGCCGGATCCCGGTCCAGAGCAAAGGACCCGGCCGGGGGTACGGACGGGGCGCGCCGCAGCCCGGCCAGCAGCGCGCCGAGGCCCGCGGTCGCGGCGTCCGGGGCCCGATCGAGCCGCAGCGCCTCGGTGAGCGGCGCCCGGTGCGCGGTCTGCTGCTGTGCCCGGTGCCGCAGCGCCCGCAGTCGCGGGCGGAGCCAGCCGGTGAGCCAGTCGTGGATGCCCGGGTACGGCCGGGCGGCGTCCAGCGGCAGCTCCCGCAGCGCGGCGGTCAGGCCGCGGTGCAGGTCGTCGTCGGCCGCGGCCGGCTCCAGCGCCTCCGTCACGTACCCCCGGATGATCTTGCTGCGGGCGTACATGCGGCCGTTCTCCCGCGCCTCCGCGATCAGCGCCCGCAACTCGCCCGGCAGGTCCGGCGCGGGCGGCCGCTCCAGGCCGACCACCGTGACGTTCTCCCGCGGGTCGACCGTGACGTCGCGGACCACCAGCAGCTCCTGCTGCCCGGGCTCGTCGCCGAACACGAACAGCAGCCGGTCCGCCGGTTTCACCGCGGAGCCGGTGCCCTCCAGGTGCACGGCCTCCGCCGCGCGGACGCTCTCCGGCGTCATCGGCACCGGGCGGCGCAGCAGCACCCGCAGGTCGTTGAACGACCAGCGGGCCGGCAAATCCTCCGCGGTCTCGAACGGCTGCGGCTGCTCACCCTGCTCCGGCACGCTCTGCGCGCGGGCGCCGCGCGGGATCGTGACCGCGGAGTCCGCGTCCGTGCGCGCGTCCCGGTCCAGCGTGTAGGCCAGCACGGTCTCCGCCGCGATGCCCGGCCGCGGCAGGTGGCCGACCAGCCGGCCGAGCAGGCGCAGCGACCGCTCCTCGGTGGCGGTGCGCAGGTAGCCCTCGTGCGCGATCCGCTCCGAGTAGAACGTGAGGATGTCGGCCATCACCGCGGCCGCGTCCAGCAGCGCGATCGCCGGGTCGTCGGTGTCCCGGACGGTCAGCCCGGCCAGCGCCGGATACGCCGGGCTGGACAGCCGCTGGAGCATCGCGGCCAGGAACTCGGCGTGCGTGCCGGTCCGGTAGGCGATCGTGGACCGCCCGGGCGGCCCGCCCGCGGGCAGCGGAGTGGTCATCGTCCACCTCCCAGGGTGACGGTCAGGCGGCCCTGCTCCGGGACGCTCGGGTCGTCGTCCAACTGCGCCACCTCGAGCGGGCCGATCAGCAGCACGCCGTCCTCCAGTTCGCCCGCCTCCGGGCGGAACTGGCGGCGCAGGCGGGTGAGCCGGACGCTGGTCACGCCCTCGACGGCCGCGGCCGCCGCGATGATCCGGCTGGCCCGGACCGGCTCCGCGAACGTGACCGCGTCCGGGGCGAACAGCGCCCGGACCGCGCGCCGCACGTCGTCGCGGACGTCGTCGCCGTGGTGGCCGGGGGTGACGCACACGGTGAGCGCGACGTCGAGCGGAACCCGGGCGGCCGGGACCACCGCGAGGTCGTGGCCGATGCGGCGGAACCGTTCCAGGTGGGCGCGGACGGCGTCGAGCAGCGCCGGGCCGGCCGCGGCGGTGCCGAGCGGGTCGACGGCGACGTGCACCTGCCGCCCGGAGCCGGTCCAGCGCAGCTGCGCGGCGGCGCGCTGCACGCCGGGGACCGCGCCGGCCAGTTCGGCGTAGTCGTCCGCGGTCACGGCGCGCAGCCGGCGGCGGCGCAGCGCGAGCGGGGCCAGCTGGCGGACCTGCTCGACCGGCTCGGGATCGGTGCCGCCGGCGGCGGGGAGCGGGTTACGGACGGCGGTCACGCCCTCGGGGCCGCCGGGCTCGGGCTCGTCGTCCTCGTGGTGGTCTCCCCGGCCGTAGCGATCGTCGTCGGGGTATCGGTCGTCGTCCTCGCCGTAGTGGTCCTGCGGATCCTCGTCGTGGTCGCCGGGACGGTCCCGGTAGTCGCCGGGGCGGTCCCGGTAGTCGCCGGGGCGGTCCCGGTAGTCGCCGGGGCGGTCCCGGTAGTCGCCGGGGCGCGGGTCATCGGCGTAGTCGCCCTGGGCCGGGCGACCAGGGTGGCCGCCGGGCCGAGGGTCGTCTCCGTATTCGCCGCCGGAACCGGGGCGGTCCGGGTAACCGCCCTGACCGGCCGGGTCCGGGTAACCGCCCGGATCGGCGGAGCCGCCGGGGTAGCCGCCCGGTCCGGGGTTACCGCCCGGGTAGCCGCCGGGCCGGGGTGTGCCACCCGGGTAGCCGCCGGGGCCGGGCCCGCCGCCCGGATAGCCGGTGGGCGGCGGGGCCACGCACTCGTCGTAGGAGCCGGGGGAGCGGTCGCAGATGACGAGGTGGGAGATGGCCTCGGCGCCGACGTTGCCGGCGATGCCGCTGCCGACGCGATAGCGGACACTCAGCGTGCTGCCCGGCGCGGGCGGGCGGCCGTGGCGGCCGTCGCCGAAGCGGAGGACCAGCGTGCCGTCGTCCTGCTGCTCGCCGACCACGCCGAGGCCGCGCGGGCCCTCGGAGAGCAGGTCGCGGCGCGGGGTCCAGGTGAGGCCGCCGGGGCCGGTGACCGTGAGCGCGGGCAGCGCGCGGGCCGGGTCCTGGACCAGCGCGCCGCGCGCGGGACCGGCCAGCCGCGGGTCGCCGGGGTGCAGGCCGCCGGCGTAGCGCGGGCCCCAGCTCTGCGCGATCTCCCACGCGTAGTCCGAGGTCAGCACCTCGCCGTTGTCGGCGCGGGCGCGCAGCGCGGCCAGCCGGCGAAGCTTCCCGGCGAGCAGGCGGTCGAAGCGGGCGAGGAGCTCGCGGAGCGCCCGCTCGGGGCGGTGACCCAGGCCGCAGGACTCCAGCGCGTCCGGGCCGAAGATCAGCTCCAGTGCGGCCAGGTCGCGCGGGCGGAGGCGGTCGCCCTCGCGGACGCGGCGCCACAACTGCTCCAGCCAGGCGCGTACCCGGGCCGGGACGGCGGCCAGCAGGTGCGCCTGCGCGGCCGAGACGTTCTCGGCGTCGGGGTACGGCGCCCGGAACGTGACCGGCGCGCGCCGCAGCCGCGGGCGGAACGGCCGCGTCACCCCGGGGTAGGTGACCTGGGCGAGCAGCGTCTCCAGCGCGGCGGCCTGATCCGCTGCCGGCAGCGCGGCGTCGACACCGGCCCGGAGCACGGCGGGCTCGCCGAGCAGCGCGGACAGCTCCGCGACGTCCTCCGGCGTGAGCGGCGTGCCGGCGGCGGCCGACTCCATCAGGCGGTCGATCGCGGACGCGGCCGGTCCCGGCTCCGGCCGGTCCGGGCACCCGCACGAATCCCCGCACCCGCAGTCCGGGCGGGTGACGGAACCCGGCGGTACGGTCGTCTCCTCCGCCTCACCACCGCAGAAGCCCAGGTCGCGGCCGTGATCGACGAGGACGACGTTGGCGCGGGCGACCGTGATGTCGCGCAGCGGCTCGCAGTGCGGGCCGCCCGGACCGGCGAGCGTGACCGGGAAGGTGAGCGCGTCCTCGGGAGACCAGGTGACCTCGAGCAGGGGCTGGTCGTGGAGGCGGTCGAGGTCCTCGGTGACGGAGAGCAGCCGGACGGCCTGCCGGTGCGCCGGGTCGGCGTCCGCGGGAGCGCCGGACCCGGGGCCGATCCGCTCCTCGATGATCAGCACGTCACCGGGACTCAGGCGCAGAGCACGGCGCCGGGCGGACGCGTGCGCCCGCTCCTCGTACCCTGGTGAATGATTGTGATTTTGCCACTCGTCGCGCAGGGTCGCCGAGGTCGCGCCGATCGGCAGGCAGGCCGAGGTCTCGCCCCAGGTCCAGAATCGGATGGTGTTGTGCGCGGGGCGCAGCGTGACCGGCGCGGCGGTGACCGGCTCGAAGACCTCCACGGTGGCCGCGGCGGGCAGGTCGCCGAGCTGCGTGTCGGTGAGGACCGCGGGCACCTCCGGGCGGTCCGGCGCCGGGACGCGGCTGACGTCGACCGCGGCGAAGCGGTGCCGGCCGGGCTCCAGCCGCACCGGGCGGTCGACCCGCAGCGTGACCCAGGCGCGCGCGTTGCAGCCGTCGTGCATCGGGTAGTCGATCAGCCGTACGTGCCGGCGGACCGAGGTGCGCTGGCGGGCGGTGTCCAGGTATGCCTCGGCCGCGACCGCGTCCTGGTGGTAGCCGATCCGGTCACCGGCGTAGGCGAGCAGCTCGACCAGCGTGACGCCGAGGTCCGGTTCGTGACGCTCGCGCCAGTGCGGGACGGTGAGCGTCATCCGGTCCAGCAGGTGGCGGCGCAGCGAGGCGTAATCGCGCGTGGTGTAGTCGATCACCGGCGACCCGGTGGCGCGCCGCGGCGGCGCGGCCTCCGGCTTGCAGTCCGTGCCGCTCGGGCAGAACGTGAACGTCGCGCTCGCGTACCGCTGGTCGAAGTCCCGGTACGGCACGGTCGCGGCGTCACCGGCCTCCACGATGGACAGCGTGTACGTGGACGTGTCACCGGACCGGTCCACCCGCACCAGCAGGTGGTCGTCGAGGTCCGGGTCCTGCTCGCGGCGGATCTCCACCTCGACGGCGCGGATACCGGTGACCCGCCGGCCGCCGTCGATGCGGATGTTCTCCGGGCCGAGCCGCCGCGGTGCCTTGCCGAGGAACGTGACGGTCAGCTCGCGCGGGTCGTCGCCCACCTCGACGCCGTCGATGCCGTTGAGCCGGTCCTTGCGTACCGCGGCTCGTCTCTGATCGCTCATGCCGGGCCCTCCTCGACGAACTCGTCGGTGCGCCGCGCGCCCGTGCCGATGACCACATAGGACACGAGGACGCGCAGGACGTTGTCCTCGCTGGTGATGTCCAGCGCCTCCACCTCGATGACGTCGCCGAGCCAGCGCTGCAGCGACGCCTGCACGGAGAGCTGGAGCGTGGCCGCGATCTCGGGGCTGTTCGGCGCGAAGACCAGGTCGAGCAGGCCGCAGCCGAACTCGGGCAGCATCACCCGCTCGCCCGGGCTGGTGAACAGCAGCTGCTCGACCATGTCGCGGACGTGCGTGTCGTAACCGGTGTCCGCGGTGCGGCCCCGGCGGTCGATCCGGAACGGGAACGCGATCTCGGTCATCGCGCCACCACCCGCTGCTGGATGACGCTGATCTGCGGCGGCCCGGCCGGAATGCGCTCCGCGCTCTGGCACAGGCCGGTCGCGCCCTGCGGCAGCACCGGCGAGCCCTGCGCGCGGACGCGCTCGGCCGCGGTGGTCCAGGTGATCGTGACGCACGGCTGCGGCTTGTTGCCCGCGGTGAACGGGCAGCCGATCACCGTGTACCGGTCGGCGAGCGTGGCCACCGGGTTGCCGTTGACCAGCACGCGGGAGCGGCCCGGTGCGATCGAGGCGCGTCCGCCGTGCGGGCAGGTCAGCGTCTCGTTGACGTGCTGAGCGTTGCGCGACATGCAGTGTTCCCCCGTCTATGTGATCGCCAGTGCGCCGTTGTTGATGTCCACCGTGGAGCCGGTGAGCGTGATGCGGGCGCCGCGGCCGTTGTCCAGCCGGATGCCGCTGTCGTCGATGACGATCTCCGCGCCGGTCGCGGCCCGCAGGCTGATGCCGGAGCCGCCGGGCAGGTCGGACAGGACGACCCGGTGGCCGGCGCCGGTCTGGACCACGATGTTCGGCCGGTCCGGCGGGCCGGTGAACGCGGCCTGCGGCACCTCGGCCGCGGTCCCGTACCAGCAGCCGACCCAGATCGGGAAGCTCACGTCGCCCTGCTCGAACTCGACCCACACACCGGCGCCGACCGGCGGCACCACGTAGTGGCCCTGCTGCGGCCCGGCCAGCGGCAGGCACGGCATCGCCCAGGTCGACGGCGTGTCGCCGAGCACGTCGGGCACGCGCACGCGGATCCGGCCGATCCGCATCGGGTCGATGTTCTCGGCCACGGTGCCCCGGAACTTGCCGAGGTATCGGTTGGGCTCGGCCACGGGTCTCCTCTCCTACGGGATCACGGTCGGCAGCAGCGAGATCAGGCCCTCGCGGGCCAGCGTGAAGTTCTGCGTGTACGCGCCGCGCTGCAGGTTGTGCGTGACGCTCTTGACGTAGTACAGGCCGTCGTAGGTGATCCCGGCGCCGCGCACGCCGACCAGCTCGCGCGGC
This sequence comes from Catenuloplanes atrovinosus, assembly GCF_031458235.1. Classification (NCBI taxonomy): domain Bacteria; kingdom Bacillati; phylum Actinomycetota; class Actinomycetes; order Micromonosporales; family Micromonosporaceae; genus Catenuloplanes; species Catenuloplanes atrovinosus. The sequence continues at coordinate 2,535,939 of NZ_JAVDYB010000001.1, forward strand.
CGGAGCACGGCGCCGTAGCGGAGCACGTCGAGCTGCCCGGACCCGGTGACCGCGTCGGAGGACTCGACCACCTTCGCGATCGTCTCCGCCAGCGCCTGCGCCGCGTCCTTCTTGGCCATGTCCGCGACCACCTTCTTCTTCAACGCCGGCGCGGGCCGCAGCGCCAGCGGCGGGCGCAGCACGCTCACCTCCGGCACCGGCAGCAGCACGGACGTCTTGGTGACCGGGATCTGGATGCGCGCGACCGGCTCCTCCCGCGCGGTCCCGTCGAACCCGAACGTCAGCTGATCCACCGTGGACAGGTGGTCCATGTTGACGTTGATGGCGTGCTGCGGCGTGCCGAGCCGCACCTCCGGCCCCCAGAAGCCGCGGCTCACGCCCGGCACCGGCCCGGGGTCGAGGTAGAACACGTAGCCGTTGGCCTTGGCCAGCTCGGTCAGGTATCCGAGGTCGGTGCCCTTCTGGAAGTCGATGCGCTGCGTCGGCATCGGCGTCTGCGGCACCAGCTCCGGGACGACCAGCGGCGTGATCCCGTACTGCGCGTACCTCCCGATGATCGCGGCCACCCGCGCCGCCGGGGACATGGCCGGGAACGGCACCCCCTCCCGCTCCTCCAGGTCCATCAGCACGGTCAGGTCCTCGCCGGTGACCGTGAGCGTGGACTGGCCGGGCGTACCGGTGACCGAGACCTCCTGCCGGATGATCACCCCGTCCATGAGCACGTGCGGTACGCCGCGCACCGTGATCGCCAGGACCACCCGCACCTGCGGATCGAACCCGCCGTTCGGCAGCAGCGTCCGGTTGATCACGCCGGTCCGGGACAGGTCGAACGAGAGCTGGAACCCGCTGCGCTGCCCCGCCGTCACCGTGATCTGCGCGCTGAGCAGCGCATCCGTCACCTGCTGCCCGACCGGCACGACGATCTGCCGGCCCATCAGCAGGGTCAGGTGCAGCGGAGCGACCTCGGCCATCGTCGCCTCAGCCCGCCGTCCGCGGCCCGGTCACGCCCTCGGGCAGCGTGATCGTGATCCGCCGCCCCGGCACCGCCGTCAGCTCGTCCGGGTCGACCACGCCGTTCGCGTCCGCCAGCCGCCACCACAGCTCCGGATCGCCCAGGTAGCGGTGCGCCAGCAGATCCGCCCGGTCCCCGTCGGTCACCTCGTGCACGCCGACGACCGCGAAACTCGAGGTCTGCGGCACCTGCCGCCGTCTCAGATACGGGATCTCGCGTCCGTCCGCGTCCACGTACACGGCCGTCTCCACCCCGAAATACCGGCTGTTCCGTGGGTACGGGCTGGGGCTCGTCATGATCGTCTCCCTCTAGATCCCGCTCAGGCCGAGCGTGGCGAGCCGGCCCGCGGCCGACCGCCCGGCGAGTCGTTCCTTCTGCGCGAGGTGCGCGAGATAGAGTTCCGCCCCGCGATGCCCGGCCGGCAGATCACTGGCCGACAGCACCCGCATCCCGACGCTGACGATCGCCCGGAACGGGTTGAGTTCCGCGTCGAACCCGTCCTCGGTCACGGTCAGCTCCGTGATCCGTACCGGCAGCACCCGCTTGCTGCCCCACACGAACAGCGTCAGCGGCGCCTCCACCGGCGTGATCTCCAGGGTCCCGGTCGCGGCGAGCGCCTGGTTGGCCCGGATGCTGGCGCTGCTCGGGTGGATCAGCATCTCCAGCACGGCGAGCTGCGGATGGATGCCGTCGTCCCCGGCCAGTTCCGGCTGATCGGTGGCGTCTATCTCGGCGTCGAACTTCCACGTCTCGATCGCCGGCCCCTTCAGCCTGAGCGCCTCGGTGCGATCCCCGCCCCCTTCGGCACCGGACGCCTGCGGGGCGAGGCTGCGCTGCAACGTCTCCGGATTGAACTGCAACACCACGACCCGCTGCGGCGTCCCCCGCAACGGATCCACAATCACGATCCCGGCCCGCACCGGCTTGACCAGGTCTCCGAATCTGGTCATCGCGGCCCCAACCTGATCGCGTCGTATGCCTGCAGGATCGTGCGCGCCCGCTCCCGGAGCGCGGGGGACTCGTCACCGGCCGCGATCTCGGCCAGGTCGAGCCGGAACTCCGGCCATCCGATCCTCGAGGTGAGAAAGACCGCCGTGTTCCTGACCTCCGGATCGGAGTGCCGGAGCCCGGCCCGGAACCGCCGGAACAGCGGCTCGTGTGCCGTCGGCGGAGCCCCGAGCGCGGCCCGGGCGAGTGCCGCAGCGAACTCGTGGGGGTCGGACGCCTCATCGACCGCCCGAGCCAGCTCGTCCAGCGACCAGTGCTCCAGCTCGTCGACGAACATCGCGGCGAGGTCGTCCGCGAGCTGAGCGGTCTCCGGGGACGAAGTCACGAAGACGGCGTTGTCGTCGGTCAGGTCGTCCTCGACGTAGTGAATGACGAGGTCGGGTGCTACTCCGAAAAGTTCCTGAAAGCGGACACCGTTCTCCGGATCCGCGGCGATCTCCTCACCGGCTCCGACACCGAGCTGGTCGAGGATCTCGTTCATCACGTCTCCCGGTGACTCCGCACGGAGAACGAGTGGGCACGTCTGGTAACGCTGATCGGACATACTTTCTCTCCTGGGTCGTCGGGCCGGTCGTGACGCGACGGTCTCACGGGGCCCTCGGCGTGCCGTAGAAGGCGCGCAGACGCGTCACCAACTCCGCCTCGCTCGGCACCAGGTAGACGGTGGACACCCCGCGCTGTTGGGCCTCCAGTGCGAGTGCACGGCTTGTCGCCTGCTTGTAGGCGTTCCAGGACAGATAGGCGCGCGCGATGATCGCGCTGGCCAGGAAGTCCTGCCGAGTGATGCCGACCGGGGAGAACGGAGCCAGGTTCACGCCCGCGGTGCCGGGAAGCATCAGGCCCGACGAGTGCAGTTCCGGGGGCCGTACCCCCGAAGGGTTCCCTCGGCCGGTGCGGCGCCGCCGCTGCGCGGGCATCTCGCCGGTGCTGACCAAGGTTTCGGCCGGCAACCGACCGGCACGGATCTGTTCTGAGGTGAGGGCTGTGGTGGAGGCGATCGGCAGATGCTCCCGTGCGTTGAAGCCTCTGCGGAGGAATCGGGTGGCCTCCTGACCGCCGAGCAGGACGTTGCGATTCAAATTGTTCGCAGCGGTCTGGAGCTGGTTGGTCGTGGCCCGAGAATTGAACTGCCGGAGCATCTGGGGGGTGGCCGGGTCGCCGGTGCTCGAGACGTGCCGCCAGAGGTCGACGAGATCGGCGTCGGCGGTGACGCCGCCGCCCAGCAACTCGCGCAGTTTCGCGATCTTGGCTGGGATGGAACGGGTGTAATCGCCGACGTGCCCGATGTGCGCCTGCGCGAGGTTGTCCGGCGTGTCGCGCAACTCCGAGTGAATTCTCGTCGCGCCCATCTGAATCTGCAGGCGACCGCTCAGCGGCCCGACGATCTCCTGAGCCCGCAGCCGGGTGCGGATGACCTCGGCTTGTGAAAGCCCGGTGATGTCCCACGGCTCATGCGGTCCGAGAAAGTGCACCTGGCGCTGGTTCGGCACGATGCCGCGCAGCATGTCCCCGACCGCGGGCTCGGTCGTCGCCAGAGGCTCCGGCCGGATCAGTTGCGAGCGCGGCGCCGCCGAAGCGGCTGGAGGGTGCCCGGCACTCGCCTCGGGTATGGCACCCGGAAGCCGGTCCGGCGTGCTTCGCAGGTCGCCTGCCATCCGAGGCGGCCCGTTGGTGCCGAACAACTGTCGTTCCGCGGCCTGAGCGCGCCTGATGAACAGTGCAACCGCCTCGGACGGGTTGTCGAGGATGAGCGCACCCGTATCCCGCCCCTGGGACGGGTTGATCCGGCCGAAGAGCGACCACTTCTGGCCCGCACGACGGGTCTGGAGCGCGTTGAGCAGGTAGCGGCCCTGGATCAGCAGCAGTCGTGGTTTGATCAACCAGGCGGCGATTTTGCGACCGGAGTAGCGGTTCGCGACCGCGACGCCCGCGTTCATGGCCTGGGTGAGCCGTGCGTCCTTCCGGGCCTCAGACCGCCGGTTCCGGTCTGTACGCCGGTCGGTCGCGCGGTGCCTCGTCCGATCGAACCGCGAGCGAAGATTGCGAACGGCCCGGGTCAGAGCGCGCCCGACCCGTGATCGGCGAAGCGGCCCGCCGAGTTGACGAAGCACCCGCCCGGCCCGGCGTACGCCATGTGCCACCGCGCGCCGGGCACCGCCGAGTGCTCGGCCGCCGCGTCGTCCGGCTCGACTGACCGCACGCGATGCCTGCCGCAGCCCTCGCCGGGCCGTGTTGACCGCCCGGCCGGCAGCCCTCCGAGCCGATCTCGCCCCGCGCCGAAGGCCCTTCATGATCTTCTGGGCGATGCCCTTGAGCTTGGTGGCGACGCCCTTCAGCGCCGTACCGAGCCGTACCATCAGGAAGTTCGTGACGAACTCCAGCAACGCCACCACGCCGGCGGCCATGGCCTGGGCGAAGAGGCAGGCGGCGTTGCCGCCCTTGACGGCCTTGAGGAACTCGAAGAACTTGCCGAACGCGGCGATGATCTGGCTGATCGACTGGTACGCGGCGACCAGGCCCTGTGCGATCGCGAGCACGGCGCCGGCGGCCGGGATGATCATCGAGATGAGCTTCTCGATGATGATGGTGGCGATCATGACGGGCAGTGACTTGATGACCGCCTGCCAGGCCATCCGGCCGACCTGGGCGACCGAGACGCAGCCCTTGACCAGCACGTCGTAGATCATTTTGCCGAGGCCGAGGATCGACTGGACCTTGGCGTTGAACCACTGCTTGACGGCGATCTTGATTTCGCCCCAGAGGTGCTGGCGGATGCCCTCCTTGGCGGCGGTGCCGAGTTTGCCCAGCCAGCCGATCGGGTCCGGCGCGATGTCCGCGATCAGCTCGGCCAGCATGCCGAGCGCGGCGATCGCGGCCTGGGCGAACTCGATCGCGCTGTTGACCACGGTGCGGACCGCCTCGACGGCGGCGAGCAGCAGTGTCTCGTAGACGGACAGCAGCGCCATCAGGCCGGCGGCCAGCAGATCCAGCAGCGCCTCGATGCCGGCTTTCAGGCGGTCGGCGAGCTCGTTCACGGTGGCGATCGCCCGGTCGCGCAGGCCCTCGATCGCGTTCCGGAAGCGGTCGCGCAGCTCGGGGAACGCGGCCAGCAGCACGTCCGCGATCGCGATCAGCGCGGTGGCCAGCACGGTGATGGCGGCCACGATCGCGCGGCGGGCGGCCTCGATCAGGCCGGTCGCGATCGACTTGAACGCGTCGATCAGGCCCTGCACGGCGCGGCGCGCGGCGTCGAACACGGCCTTCACGGCCGAGACGATCGCGTCGAACAGCGCGGACACCTTGCTCTTCACCCAGCCGAAGAAGCCGCCGTCCTCCTCGCTCTTGCGCTCCTTCTCCCGGCGCGCCTCCGCCTCGGCCTCGCGCCGCTCCTCCGCGATGTCCTCGTTGTGGTGCTCGCGCTCCGCCTCGATCTCGTCGTTGGCGTCGCGGTGCTCGGTGGAGATCTCGGTACGCGCGTTCGTGTGCTCGGTGGCGGCCTGCTCGCCGTTCTCGGTCAGCAACGTCTGCTGCTCGGCCCGCCACTCCTCGCGCTGGGCGGCCGACTCGGTCGCGACCCGGCCGCGCTCGGCGGCCTGCGCGTCCACGTTCTCCTGGAGCGTGGCCGCGACGTCCGCCTCGTGCTGCTGGTGCGCGGCGGCGGCCTCCTGCTCCTTCTGCTGCGCGCCCGCGGCCATCTGCGCCTGGGCCTCGCCGACCGACGCCTGGATCTGCGGGCCGCGCTCCTGCTGCGCCACCACGGACACGGCGGTCATCGGCACGCCGCCGGGCGGGGCCGCGGGCGCGGGTTGCGCGGTGCCGCCACCCGCGCCGGCCGGTGGCGGCACGTCCGCGGTCAGGGACTCCGGCGGTACGTCCGGGAAGACCTGATCCTCGCCGAGCGGCCGGCCAGCGTCGTCGGCCCCGACCGCGGCCAGCCGGCCGGACGTGTCCGCCAGCTCCTGACTCTGCCGGTCGGTGAGCGCCGGATCGGTCTCGCCGGCCAGCTCCACCTGCGGCGCCGGGCCGACGGTCGCGTTGGTCAGCGCCGGGTCGGTGGTCGGGACCGCGTCGACCGCCTGCTCGATCGAGCCCACGTCCGCGTCGGTCAGCTCGCCCTCGGGCGTACCGGCGATGGCCGGCGAGGACACCCGCGACGTCGGGGACTGCCCTGCGGGCACGTCCCGCGCCTGCGGGCCCTCCTGGTTGTCCGCGCCCTCCGGCCGTACCTGCTGAAGTCTTTGCACGTCGCTCGGCGCCGGCTCCGCCGCCTGCGGCGGGCCCTGCAGCGTCTGCGGCGCGCCGGACGGCCGCTCCATCGTGGGCGGTGCGGCCGCGACCGCGCCCTGTTCCTCCGCGACGGTACGGGTGGCGGCCTGGTCGACGCCGGCCAGACCGGTCTGCAGCTGGTGCGGCGGCAGCGTGGCGGTCGCGGTCAGCGCGGCGGCCGGCTCCATCCCGGCCACGTCCGCGGCCGGCGGCGGCTCGGGCTCCCGCTCGGCCGCGGCCGGGGGAGCGCCGCCACCGCCGCCTCCGCAGCCGCCGGCCTCGGCCTCGGTGTCTGTGGTCGGCTCCGGCGAACCGGCGCAGCCACCCCCGCCCGGCTCCAGCGACGCGTCCTGCGGAAGCCCTCGCTCGGCGACGGCGACAGGGCCGGACACCGTCGTCGCCTCGGCAGGGTCCGCCGTCATCGGCGCTTGGGAGATGTCCGGCGTCTCCACCGGACCTGCCGGTGTCGTCTCGACCCGCTGAGGCACGCCATCGGCGGCACCCGCTTCCGCGGTTGCGGTGGCCGGCTGGTCGGCGCCGACGGCGGGCTCGTCGAGTAACTGCTCACCAGGCGTGCTGAGCTGGCCCGGCGCGAGGTCGACGCCGAAGTCGTCATTCGCGGCAGCGCGTGGCTCGGACCGCTCCGTCCCGGGCGCGGCCTGCGCAACGCTACCTGGTTCCCCAGCCGGTGGTGCGATGCCGCCGGGTGACTGCCAGCCATCGGCCGCCGCGTCGGGAGCAGCTGTGACCCCGGGGCGCGGTGCACGGACCAGCCCGTCTTCACCGTCGCGTCGGGTCTCCTCGTTGTGCCTACTCATCGCGAGGGCACGGGCCGCTCCAGCATCGACGGATCGTGACTCCGCGGTCTCGCCCTCCCGTTGTCTAAGGCCCGTCAGCTCCGGGAAGTCGGGCACCTCGGCAGCCGGTACCTCTGGTGGTGGTGTCTCGTCCGGTCGAGCTGACAGATCAAGTTCAGGCGCGGCGGATGGCGGAGGCGTAGCCGACTCGTCATCGCTGTCCTCTGTCGTATCCGGTTCCAGATCGAGGGGCAGCTCATCCGCTTCGGCCTCGCGACCAGAATCCTCGATAACATTGTGCTTGGACAGCGGCTCGTTCGGGTCGCCGGCGACCGCGTCGACCTGGCCCTCCACCGCCTCGCCGACGCCGCCCGCGGCGTTGTCGCCGACCGGGGCGGCGGTGGCCGGGTCCCCGGCGCCCGCGACCGGGGCCGACTCCGCCGCCGGTTGCGCGCCGGGCGCGCCGGTGCCGGGCTGCTCGGGCGCGGCCTCCTCGGCCGTGCGCTGGTCGTCGCGTTCCTTCTCCGCCTTCTCGTCGCGCTCGCCCTCGGCCTTCTCCTCGTCCTCCTCGGCGCGCTCGTCCTGCTTCTCCCGCTCCTGCTCCTCGGTCTGTTCCTTCTCTTCCTCGGTCCTCTGCTCGGCCTCGTCCTCGGTCTCGGCGGGCGTCTCACCCTCGGCGGGCGTCTCGCCCTCGGCCGGCGTCTCGCCCACGGCCTCGGCCTGTTCGTCGCCCTCCTGGCCGACCTGCTCCTCGGTCTGCTCGCCGGCCTCCTCGGGCGTCGGCTCGCCGGGCTGCGGCGTGTCCTGGTCGGTGCCGGGCGCCTGGCCGGTGCCGTCCGCCTCCGAACCTTCGGACTCGCGCTGGTCACGCTGCTCCCGCTCGCTGTCCGCGGACTCCTCGGCGTCCTCGCGTGCGTCGCGGCGGTCCGATTCCGGGTCGGTGACCGGCATGGGTACGGACGCGAACTCGACCGCCCCGTCGCCCGGCGACGCGTCCGCCTCCGTGGTCAACGCGGTCACCCGCGCGTACTCCGCGGACGGCAGCCGCTGCTCCAGGCGTTCCAGCACGCCGTACCGCAGCTCCGGCGCCAGCCGGGCGAGTTGCAGGCGGACGCGGCCGGACGCGTCGGTGGGATCGCCGCGGAGGCTGCGCAGCACGCCGGAGGCGATCCGGTCGATCAGCGTGACCGGGTCCAGAACCTCGCCGCGCCGCAGGTCCGCGCTCTGCGTGGCGTAACGCAGCCAGCGCGCGCCGACCTGGCCGCGCGCGGCCACGTCCGCGGTGCCCGTGGCGGAGCCGGTCGCGATCGCCTCCGCCTCGCGCTCCACCGGCTCGACCGGGCGGCTCACCGCGCCCGCGTCGCGGCCGAGCAGCAGCGGGCCGGGCGCGTCCGGCGCCTGCACGGTGTGCAGAAGTTCATGGGCCAGCAGCCGTACGCCGTCGGCGGTCCCCGGGCGGTAGCGTCCCTCGGCGAAGAAGATGTCCTGGCCGACCGTCACGGCCTCCGCGCCGACCAGCTCGGTGACGGCGGCGGCGTCGCGGTCCGCGTGCACCCGCACCCGGCCGAAGTCGACGCCGAGCCGCGCCTCCATCTCGCGGCGCACGCCGGGCTCGATCGGCCGTCCCGGCGCGGCGAGCATCTCCCGCAGCTCACGCGGCACCCGCGTACCGGCGGCGGGGCGCTTCGCCCGCTTGGCGTCCGGCCCGTTCTTCGGCTGCCCCGCCCGCGCGGGGGCCGGCGCGGTCACGACCCACCCCCACCGGGCCGGTCGCCGTGGCCTGGCGCCCGATCAGGTAGCGCACCGGCGGACCGGTGGGCCGGCCCACCGGTCGACAGCCATGCACCGCCGGATGGACCGGCACCGCCGGATGGACCGGCACCGCCGGATGGACCGGCACCGCCGGATGGACCGGCACCGCCGGATGGACCGGCACCGCCGGATGGACCGGCACCGTCGGGGCCGATCGCACCGGTGCCGCCAAAACCGGATGGACCGGCGTCGGCCGAGCCGGATGCGGCGGTCCCGGCCGGACCGGCCGCGCCCGGATCGCCGCCCAGCCCGCGGTAGACCGCCCTGGCCAGTGCCCTCCCCGTCCGGCCCGGCGGCCCGTCGAGCGCCACCGGCGGCAGCCCGCCGACCTCGTCCACGCTCCGCGACACCGCCGGCAACCCGGACGCCAGCAGCCGCCCCAGTTCCGCCGCGAACGCCGCCGCCACCCGGTCGCGGTCCACCCGGGACAGCGACGCCGGCAGCGCCAGCGACTCGATCGACAGGTCCACGGTCAGTCCCACCCGGCCACCTCCGCCGGGGTGAGCGCGCGGTCGAGCTTCTGGTACTCCGTACGCGCCGCGGCCCGCACGTGCCGCATGCCGAGCGTCGCGCCCTCGTCCGCGGCCAGGAACGCGGCGGACAGGGCCACGTTGCGGATGCTGCCGCCCGCCACCGTGAGCTGCGCCAGCCGGTCGACGTCGAGTCCCTCGGACGGCGCGGACGCCGGGATCACCCGCCGCCAGATCTCGGCCCGCTCCGCCGCGCCCGGGAACGGGAAGTCGACCACGAAGCGGATGCGCCGCAGGAACGCGCTGTCCAGCGCCTTCTTCATGTTGGTGGTGAGGATCGCCAGCCCGCGGTACGCCTCCATCCGCATCAGCAGGTAGCTGACCTCGATGTTCGCGTACCGGTCATGGCTGTCCTTGATCTCGCTCCGCTTGCCGAACAGCGCGTCCGCCTCGTCGAAGAGCAGCAGCGCGCCACCGCGCTCGGCGGCGTCGAACACGCGGCGCAGGTTCTTCTCGGTCTCGCCGATGTACTTGCTGATCACCTGCGACAGGTCGATGACGAACAGGTCCAGGCCCAGCTCGGAGGCGAGCACCTCGGCGGCCAGCGTCTTGCCGGTGCCGCTGCCGCCCGCGAACAGCGCGGTCACGCCGAGGCCGCGGCGGAGCACGCCGGCGAAGCCCCACTCCTCGTAGACGATGCCGCGCCGCCGCACGTGGGCGACGATCTCCCGCAGTGTGTCCCGCTGCGCGGCCGGCAGCACCAGGTCGTCCCAGCGCGCGGCCGGCGTGATCCGCCGGCCCAGCGCGTCCAGCGCCATCCGCGCGGAGGCCAGGCCGGCGGCCCAGGCGGCCTCCGGCGAGTCCCCGGCGCGCCGCGCGGCGTCCCGGATCACGTGCGCGGGCAGCGCGAACTGTGCCGCGAGGTCACGGCCGCCGAGCGCGTCCGTCCAGAGCGCGCGCTGCTCGTCCGCGGACAGCGGCGGCACCGGGTGGACCGGCCGGTGACGATGGCCGGGCGGCAGCGGCTCGTCGGTGGAGATCAGCACGGGTACGCCGAGCCCGCCGGCGAACGCGTCCAGCCGCGCCCGGTCCGGCTCCTCCGCCTCGACCAGCAGCGCGGCCGGCAGCAGCAGCGCCTCCCGCTCCCACAGCCGGCCCAGCGCCGCCAGCTCCCGCGGATCGTCCGGCAGGTGCGCGCCGCGCAGCGCGTACAGCGCCAGCCCGGCCCCGGACGCGACCGCGGCGGCGATCTCCGCGCGCGTCTGCCGGTCCGCGCCGGTCAGCTCCGCCGGCGCGGGCGGCCCGTCGACCGGCTCGGCGGTCCACCCGTCCGCGATCGCGTCCGCCACCCGCTGGTGCGCGTCCGGCAGCTCGCCGTCCCACGCGGGCACCCGGGTGACCACGCCCTCCAGCGGCGCGGCCAGGTGCGGCACGCCGAGCAGGAAGTGCAGCACGCGCTCGTCGATGCGCAGCCGCGCGCCGGTCAGCACGCCCTGGTCGTCCACCGTGATCAGCCGCCACCGGCGCAGCGGCGCGACCGGGGTCAGCGCGCTCCAGTGCGGCTCGTCCAGGGTGGCCAGCGCCAGCGCGAACGTCGGATACGCCACGCCGCCGGCCTTGGCGCACCGGTCCGCCGCGCTCGGCTCGATCTCCATCGCCGCGGTCAGCACCAGCACGTCCCGCTCGAACCCGGTCAGCCCGAACGCGGCGCACACCAGGTCCAGCGCGCTCGGCCCGGCCGGCGGCGGCGCACCCGGCTCCGAGCCGTCGAGCCGGGCCAGTACCCGGTTGACGGCCGCCACCAACGCCGGACGGTGCATCGCGCTCACACCTCGACCGTCGGCCCGCTGAACGTGCCGCCGGTCAGCTCCAGCGGGCTCTGCGCGCCGTCGATCTGCACCCGCACCAGGTACGTTCCCGGCTCCACGCCGGTGATCGGCACGGTGAACCGGTCGGTGGTCACGCCCGGCTCGGCCAGCGGATGCGGCGCGTCGAACCGGTAGCCGCGCCCGCCCGCGCCGTCCAGCAGCAGCACCGCGCGCTGCGCCGCCAGCACGGACAGGTCGAGCTGCACCGTGACGCCGCTCGCCCCGGACGTGACGCGCGTGATCCGCGGCCGGCGCACGTACGCCACCACGTTCGACTCGACCAGGGGCCGCTGCCGGTCACCGAACGCCACGTCGTAGAGCAACTGCACCGGATGCGCGCCCGGCGGCAGCTCGGCCGGCTGCCCGACCACCACCCGCCGCTCCGACGAGGCCAGCACCGCGGCCGGCAGCCCGCCGACCCGCGCGGTCATCCCCGGCCGGGCCAGCCCGGTGCCGACCAGCACCAGGTCACGATCGGCGGTGACCGGCCCGGTGTCCGGCGCGCCGCCCGGCACCGCGGACAGCACGCGCTCCACGGCCGGCGCGGTGATCGGCGCGACCACGATCCGCCGGTCGAGCACCGGCAGCCCGCCGGCCGGCGTCGTGCGCCCGTCCAGCAGCACGGCCGTGGCCTGGTAGCAGACGGACAGCCCGTACGGCGTCTGCCCGAGCATCTGCCACAACCGCGACATGTCGTCCAGATCAAGCTGGTTCGGCGTGAACCGGACGCGCTGCCGCGACGCGGCGAGATCGCTGCCGGCCAGGAACGGCGCGGTCGCGGTGGACGCGTCGATGTCCGCGACGCTGAGCAGCGGCTCGTCGTACAGGCTGCGCACCACGGACCCGAGCAGCCGCTGCGGCACCAGCGCCTCCTCCGACCCGTAGCAGCTGATCACGTAGTGCAGGTCGACCGCGGCCTGCGCCCGCCGCAGCGGCGTGCCGTCCACCGCCCGGGTCGGCGCGTCACTGTTGCGCAGCGCCCCGTTCGGCGTGAGCTGATACAGAAAGATGGTGATCGTCGGATCGTCCGGCGGATCGATCGGCGGTCGCCCCGCCACCACGTTCACCCCCAGCGGCACGTCCTCCTGCACGGTCCGCCCGATGAAGTGCCGCAACGCCGCCGTCACCGCGGCCAGCGCCAACGCATTGCTCATGCCGGACTCCCCTCCGCGCCGCGGTCGCGCGGGAGTCGGCGCTGAGCCGACGGTTCGTTCGCACGCTCGCGCTGGCCGGGTTTCGCCGGTTCGGTGCGGTGGTGTGTGGGTCGGCGTTGAGCCGATGGTTCGTTCGCACGCTCGCGCTGGCCGGGTTTCGCCGGTTCGGTGCGGTGGTGTGTGGGTCGGCGCTGAGCCGATGGTTCGCTCGCACGCTCGCGCTGGCCGGGTTTCGCCGGTTCGGTGCGGTGGCGTGTGGGTCGGCGCTGAGCCGATGATTCGCTCGCACGCTCGCTCATGGCGCCTCCCGACTGTTCAAATAGGAATCGAGGCTGATTCGAGGATCAGGGCGGCGGGATGCGCGGCGGTCGGGGCGCTCGGCGGGTGGTGGTGCGGCGGAGATCTCGAGGCGCCCGATGCTGACCCTGATCACGGGGTCGGCGGGCGCGGCGGTGGCGCGCGGGGCGGTGGGCTCGGCAGTGGCGGCGCCGCGCGGGTCGAACGGCACCGGCGGCACCCGTCGCGCCGCCAGCGGCGCAGGATCAAAATCGGTCTTCGCCGGTACGGTGGACGCCGTCATCCGGGTTCGTTCCGGCTGCTCCGCCCCGGTCGTCACGGGCACCGCGCGCTCCACGACCGTCTCCACCACCTCGCCGATCGCGGCCGGTGCCGGCTCGGGCGCGCCCACCACCGCGGACGCGGCCGGGACCACCGGCGCGATCACGGGCGCCACCGGCGGCGGGGGAGCGGCCGGGGCCGGCGGCGGCACGACCGGCGCGCCGGGCACGTGCCGGACCTGCTCGCGCGCCGGTGGCCCGCCCGGCGCGGCGCGGGACGGAGCCGGCGCGTCCACCTCGACCTCCTGGATCTCCAGGCCGGTCACGCGCTCGAACGGCTGCGGCAGCCGGGGGCGCACCCACGACGGGTCCGCGGCCGGGACGCCGTGCGCCCGCTCGGCGAGGCGGTCGAAGAAGTCAGGCATGGCCGCTCAGCTCCAGGTAGTACCGCCGCCGGGTCGGGCTGATGGCCAGGATCTCCGCCTCGCCCCAGCCGTACGCGGTGGCGAGCAGGTGCACGTCGAGCAGCGTGGCGCGGGCCCAGGCGTCCAGTTCCGCCCACAGGTAGCCGCCGATGTCGAGCGGTGCCGTGCAGGTGGCCCCGCAGCCGACGCACGGGACCGTGAACCGCAGGTCTCCGCCCGGATCGGCCTCGGCCAGCGCGGCGACGACCGCGTCCGCGAGATCGTCCGGGATGTCGGAGGGCTCGTACGTACCGCCGATGCACCTGGAGAGCAGTGCGGCACGTGCGCGGGCGGCGGGGATCGAGGCCAGCGCGACGAGATCGCCCGCCGTCGGCGGGCGGGCGGTGATCCGCCGCCCGCCGTGCGTCACGGTGATCGTCGGCGGCGGGTCGGTCACGGCGTCGAGCAGCTGCGTGGTGTCCACGTCGAACTCCAACTCCTCTCCGCACCGTGCGCAGGTGAGGCGGCCGGTGAGCCGGTCGCCGAAGAGGCCGCGGCGCAGCCGCAGCAGGTCGCCGTCGCGCCGCCCGACCGGCGTGGCGAGCAGCGTCTCGGTGTCGTGACCGGGGCCGCGGGCGAGCGCGTGCAGCAGCAGCGCGCGCCGCGGCCCGGTCGCCGGCAGCCCGGACTCCCAGACCGCGAGCAGCTCGGCGGCCCCGGTCATCGCGATCAGGCCGGCAGCTGGATGACGGGCTCCTCGGGCTCGGGCACCTCGAGGTCGCGTTCCCAGCCCTCGCACTCGAGCTTGAGGCTCGAGATCGCCACCGCGTTCGCGTTCGCGTCCATCTCGCCGAGCGCCTGGAACTCGCTCGGCCAGCAGCGGTACAGCTTGTACGCCACCGCGACCTGACCGGCCTCGTTGAGCACCTGGATGACCACGTCCTTGCGGAAGTCGCGCAGCGACACCTCGGAGCCGAGGCCGCCGCCGACCACCCACGCCTTGGTGGCCCACTCGTCGAATGCGCGGTCGTGGGTCAGGCCCTTCTCCAGGGTGATCGCCTCGACCTCGGTGCGGCCGGGCGACTTGCGCGGCGTGCTCGGGTCGCCGCCGCTGCGGTGCTTGACCACCTCGGTCGTCCGCTTCAACGGGCTGATCTTGCTGACGCCGGCCACCACCCGGCCGTCCCAGAGCACCAGGAACTTGAAGTTCTTGTACGGATCGAAGCGCTGCGCGTTGACCGTGAACTCGGCCATGTGCCCCTACACCTCCACCTGGCCGGCCAACTGCTCGATCTTGATGATCACGAACTCGGCGGGCTTGAGCGGCGCGAACCCGACGAGGATGTTCACGATGCCGCGGTTGATGTCGTCCTGTGTGGTCGTGTCCCGGTCGCACTTCACCAGGTACGCCTGGCGCGGCGACGTGCCCTGGAACGCGCCCTGCTGGAACAGCGAGTGCATGAACGCGCCCACGTTCAGCCGGATCTGGCCCCAGAGCGTCTCGTCGTTCGGCTCGAAGACCACCCACTGCGTGCCCCGGTAGAGGCTCTCCTCGATCATCAGCGCGGTGCGGCGGACCGGCACGTACTTCCACTGCGACGCGAGCCGGTCGGCCCCGTCCAGCGTCCGGGCGCCCCACACCACCGGGCCGACCACCGGGAACGTGCGCAGGCAGTTGATGCCGAGCGGGTTGAGCAGCCCGTTCTCCGCGTCGGTGAGCTTCACGGTGAGCCCGCGCGCGCCGACGATCCGCGCCTCGGTGCCGGCCGGCGCCTTCCACACGCCACGGTCGCCGTCGGTGCGCGCCATGATCCCGGCGATCGCACCGCTCGGCGGGAAGTCCCGCACCAGGCCGGTCAGCGGGTCGGAGAGCAGCACGTGCGGGAAGTACAGCGCCGCGTGGTCGCCGCGCACCGAGTCGATCAGCTCCAGCCCGTTGCGGAACGCGTCCAGCGTGCGCCAGGCGGCCGGCGCGTCCGCGATCAGGAACATGCGCCGGGTCTCGGCCAGCACCCGCGCCTCGGCCAGCACCGCGACCTGCTCGTCCAGGCTGGCCAGCGCGCTCACGCCGGGCAGCACCAGCAGGTTCACGTCGTCGACGTCGCGCAGCGCGTGGATGCCGGTCTTCTCGTCGGCGCTGCCCAGCCAGTCGCCGGCCCCGGGCAGGGTGCCCGGCGCGCCGTCGGCGAACGCGGAGCCCGGTGGACGGGTGGTGCCGGCCAGCCCGAGATCGCCGTCGTCCGGGAAGAGGATCACCGCGTCCGGCTCGCCCGCGATCACCTGGAGCCGGTTGTCGCCGGTGGTGCGCACCCGCGCGCCGGAGAACGCGCGCTGCCCCCGGGCATTGGCCCGCAGCCCGCGCTCCAGCAGCAGCGCGACCTGTTGCAGCCGCTGCGGTGCCGGGCCGGACGGCAGCGTGAAGGTGATCTCCGAGTTCGCCCGGCCCTCGATCGCCGCGGTGATCTCCGCGCCGGCCGGGTTGGGCACCTCGTCGAACGGGTCGGAGACCGTGCCGGACGCGTCCGGCCGGGTGTCGTCCGGCGCGTTCGGCACCGCCTGCGCCGTGACCAGCGTGGACGTGGCGTTGATCCGGTCGGCCGCGGTGGCCGGCGTGAGGCCCGTGTGCGTCTCGTCGGTGCCCGCGAGGTCCGAGATCCGCAGGTCGAACGTGTCCGGCGTGGCGCCGTGGTCGACCGAGGCGCGCAGCCCGTCGCCCCAGGCGCCCGGCTCACGCGCGGTCAGCCGGAGCAGCTCCGTGCCGCCGCTGGACAGCGTGACGGTGGAGCCGGTCGCGCCCGGCGCGAGCCGCACGATCACCGCGATCCCGCCGCCGTTGAGGAAGAACTGCTGCACCGCGTAGCTGAGCGGACTGTCCGCGCTCAGCCCGCCGAAACGCCGCTCGAAATCGCCGAAACTGGTGACCGTTGTCGCTCCGCCGGTCGGGCCGCGCGTCGTATATCCGACGAATGCGGTGACCGAGGTCGAAACGGTGGTGATGGTGCGAACCGCGCTGGGTAGTTCCTCGATGTAAACGCCGGGATAGGTCGGTGTGACGACCATGGCACCTCCGATCTCTGCTGATCACGGAGGAGGCACACCGGTCCCCTGGCTCGTTCCCCCGTGTCGCCGAGCAAAGTCCAACTGCGACCACCTTGGCGCTGCCGATTGGGGATGTCAATGGTTCATCCGGGCATTCAGTCCTTTGTCGAGTTTCGGATTGCCGACCGTGGTGTGGGGATTTGTTGTATTGATGCAATCAAATGTGGTGGATGGGATTCATGATCCGTGACTCGGGGTTGCTGCGTGGTGGTCGGTGGGTGAGGGGGCGGGTTCGGGTTCCGGTCTAAAGGTCTGCCTCCGGCGGGCCTCTGGGTGCGGCCGGCCTCTGGGTGTGCGGCTGGCCTCTGGGTGCGGCCGGCCTCTGGGTGTGCGGCTGGCCTCTGGGTGTGGCGGGCCTTTGGCCCGAGCGGGCCTCTGGGCGTGGCGGGCCTGTGCCTCCGGCGGGCCTCTGGGTGTGGCGGGCCTGTGCCTCCGGCGGGCCTCTGGGTGTGCCGGGCTTCTGCCTCCGGCGGGCCTCTGGCTCCGGGGCATGGGCGTGCGTTGCCTGGTCACGGTGGGTTTCGTCGGCCCCGTTGTCTTTTCGTGGGTGGTATGGGTTGCGTGTCGTGTGCCTGGCTGCCCCGTCACCGTCTCCCGGGCGAAGCCGAGCAGATCATCGGCAGGGCCGCCAGCTTTGGTCTCGTCGGTGGTGGTTTCGTGGTGTGTGGCGGCCCTGCCGATGATCTGCACCCCAAGGGCAGGTCGACGGCGACGGGGCAGCCAGGCCGGCGCGGTCCGTGCTGGCGCACGAAAGAAATCGGCGGTTCCGCGCCCACCGCGTCGTCGCTTAAAGCGATCACCGCGTCATCGCGCTAACCGATCACGCATGGTTGCCGTAAAGGATCACGCGTGGTTGCCGTGACCGGTGACGCCTGGTCTGCCGTAACCGATCACGCGTGGTTGCCGTAACCGATCAAGTGTCGCCGCAGTATCGATTGCGCATCGCAGCCGTAAGCGATCACGCGACATCCCCTAACCGATCACCGCGTCGGAGCCTGGCCGGTCATCTGGCAGTGCGGGCGCCCCGCGCCCGACATATCGGCTTATCGCGGGCGCGCCACTCACCGCGCGAATGTCGCGGGTAATACATGGTCGCTGTTATGGGCCGGCTCGCAACAGCGACCACGTATCCACCGGAACCGTAAACCGTTGGATCATCGGTGCGAATGCCCCTACGGTCGGCCTGTGTCGCTCCCGTCCTTCGACGCCGTCCTGCCGGACGGCTGCGTCGTCACCGAGGTCGTCACCCGCGGCGGCGGCTCGCTGCACACCGTCTACGAGGTTCGCCTCGCCGGTGCGGAGCCGCTGATCGTCAAGCGGTACTCCGAGGGCTGGCGATGGAAGCAGGCCAAGGAGATCCACGTCTACACGTTGATGGCCGGCATTCCCGGGGTGCCGCGCGTGGTGGGCGCCGATCACGAGCGGGCCATGACCGCGCTCACGATGCTGCCGGGCAGGCCGAAGTGGGACCGGATGCCGGACGACGCCTCGGCGTACCGGCGGATGGGGGAGTTCCAGGCGGCGCTGCACCGGATCCGGATGCCCGCCTACGGGTACATCGTGACCGGAATCCTGGAGCCGGTCGCGGACAACCTGACCTTCATGCGGCGGCGGTTCGCCCGGCAGTTGGACGAGTTCCGCGCGGCGGGCGGGCCGGTGGACGTGCACGACGCGGTGGCGAGGCGGGCGGTGGAGGGTGAGCCGTACGTCGCGGCCTGCGACGGGCCGGTGCTGTGCCACAACGATCTGCACGAGGGGAACGTGCTGGTCGACGACGACGGTACGGTCACCGGGTTCATCGACGTGGAGAACGCGCTGTCCGCGGACCCGATGACGGACCTGGCGAAGACGATCCAGTTCGACATCGGCGGATCGGCGGCGAAGCGGGCGGCGCTGCTGGCGGGGTACGGGCCGCTGCCGCGGTACGGCGCGGAGCGGATCGCGCTGTACCGGATGTACCACGCGCTGGAGCTGTGGACCTGGTTCTCCTCGATCGGGCACACCGAGCCGCTGCCGGGGCTGCTCGACGATCTGCGGGCCGCGTGTTTCGGCGGGTCGCTGAGGGGCACTCCGGGGCGCGGACCAACCTGAGGAGGCGCACGTGGCGATCGCTTTCACGCTCGAGGTCAACGGGGAGCGGCGGGACCTCGTGGTCGATCCGAGGACCACGCTGCTGGACGCGCTGCGCGAGCACCTCGGGTTGACCGGGGCGAAGAAGGGCTGTGACCACGGGCAGTGCGGCTCCTGCACGGTGCTGCTGGACGGGCGGCGGGTCAACAGCTGCCTGATCCTGGCGATCACCCAGCGTGACACCTCGGTGGTGACGGTGGAGGGGCTGGGCGGCGATCACCCGGTGCAGCGCGGGTTCCTGGAGCACGACGGGTTCCAGTGCGGCTACTGCACGCCGGGGCAGATCTGCTCCGCGGTCGGGATGCTGGACGAGGCGCGGCGCGGGTGGCCCAGCGCGGTCACCGAGGGGGACGGCGCGGGTCTCACGGACGACGAGATCCGGGAGCGGATGAGCGGCAACCTGTGCCGGTGCGGCGCGTACGCGAACATCGTCCCGGCGATCGCGGAGGCGGCCCGGTGAGGGAGTTCACCTATCACGAGGCGGCGGACGTGCCGGGCGCGGTCGCGCTGCTCACCCGGGACCCGGACGCCACGTTCATCGCCGGTGGCACGAACCTGGTGGACCTGATGAAGCTCGGCGTGGCCACGCCCGGTGCGCTGGTCGACGTGGCCCGGCTGCCGCTGCACGACGTGACCGCGCTGCCGGACGGCACGCTGCGGATCGGCGCGATGGTCCGCAACAGTGAGCTGGCCGCGCACCCGGAGGTCCGCGAGCGGTTCCCGGTGCTGTCGCAGGCGCTGCTGGCGGGCGCGTCGGGGCAGCTGCGGAACATGGCCACGACCGGCGGCAACCTGTTGCAGCGCACCCGGTGCCGGTACTTCCAGGACACGTCCAAGGCGTGCAACAAGCGCGAGCCCGGCACCGGCTGCCCGGCCCGCGACGGCGACCACCGCAACCTCGCGATCCTGGGCGCCTCGGCGGCGTGCGTCGCCACCCACCCGTCCGACCTGGCGGTGGCGCTGGCCGCGCTCGGCGCGATCGTCCGCGTGCACGGGCTGGACGGCGAGCGGGAGATCCCGGCCGACGCGCTGCACCGGCTGCCGGGCGACCGGCCCGAGCAGGACACCGTGCTGCGGCGCGGCGACCTGATCACCGCGGTGGACCTTCCGCCGCTGGCGGCGGCCCGCCGGTCGGCCTACCGCAAGGCCCGGGACCGCGCCTCCTACGCGTTCGCCACCGGCGCGGTCGCGGCGGCCGTCGAGATCGAGGACGACACCGTCGCGGAGGTACGGCTGGCGTGGGGCGCGGTCGCCCACCGGCCGTGGCGCGCGCACGTGGCGGAGGAGGCGCTGCGCGGCGGCCCGGCCACCCGGGACGCGTTCCTGGCTGCGGCGGACGCGGAGCTGGCCGCGGCCGAGCCGCTGCGGGACAACGCGTACAAGATCCCGCTGATCCGGAACCTGACCGCCGCCGTGCTCGGCGCGCTCACCGAAGGGCGATGAGCCATGACCGTCACGCTGCCCGGGCACGCGCTCGGCACGCCGCTCGCCCGGGTCGAAGGGCCGGAGAAGGTCACCGGCGCGGCCCGGTACGCCGTCGAGTACCCGGTGGAGAACGCGGCCCACGCCTGGATCGTGCGGTCCCCGGTCGCGCGCGGCCGGCTCCGCGACGTGGAGCTCGACCCCACGCTCGACGGCGTGCTCGCGGTCCTCTGGCACGGCAACGCGCCCGAGCTGCGGAAACCTCAGGACCCCGAGCTGTACGTGTTGCAGGACGAGCGCATCTCGTACCGTGGCCAGGTCATCGCCCTGGTGGTGGCGGAGACGCTGGAGGCCGCGCGCCGGGCCGCCCAGAGCGCGGTGCTCGACATCGGGGAGGAGCCGCACGACGTCGTGCTCCGCGCGGACCACCCGGACCTGTACACGCCGGACGTGGTCAACCCGGGTTTCCCGGCCGAGACCGCGCAGGGCGACGCCGAGGCCGCGCTCGCCGCCGCACCGGTCACCGTGGACGTCACGTACACCACGCCCGCGCTGCACAACAACCCGATGGAGCCGCACGCCACGATCGCGGTCTGGGACGGCGACGAGGACCTGACGCTCTACGACTCGAACCAGGGGCCGTGGCCGGTCGCGGCGGACGTGGCGAGCACGCTCGGGCTGGACCCGGCGCGCGTGCGGATCGTGGCGGAGCACGTCGGCGGCGGCTTCGGCTCCAAGGGCAGCGCCCGCCCGAACGCGATCCTCGCCGCGATGGCCGCGCGCGTCACCGGCCGCCCGGTCAAGCTGGCACTGCCCCGGCAGGCGCTGTTCAGCCTGGTCGGTCATCGGACCCCGACGATCCAGCGGGTACGGCTGGGCGCCGGCCCGGACGGCACGCTCACCGCCATCACGCACGACGCGATCTCCCAGTCCTCCCGGATCTTCGAGTTCGCCGAGCAGACCGCGGTGGTCACCCGGCACATGTACGCGGCCGCGAACCGCCGCACCGGCCACCGCCTGGTGCGCCTGGACGTGCCCACGCCGCGGTGGATGCGCGCGCCCGGCGAGGCGCCCGGCATGGTCGCGCTGGAGTGCGCGATGGACGAGTTGGCCGCCGCGCTCGACCTCGACCCGATCGAGCTGCGCGTCCGCAACGAGCCGGGCGTGGAGCCGGAGGAGGGCGCGCCGTTCACCAGCCGCAACTACCTGCGCTGCCTGCGCGAGGGGGCGCGGCGCTTCGGCTGGGACGGCCGCGACCACCGCCCGGCGCGGCGGCGCGAGGGGGAGTGGTGGCGCGGCACCGGCGTGGCCGGCGCGACCTACCCGGCGATGGCGGCGCCGTGCACCGCGCGCGCCCGCCGGCTGCCGGACGGCCGCGTGGAGGTGTCCGTGGCCGCCACCGACCTCGGCACCGGCGCGCGGACCGTGCTCACCCAGATCGCGGCGGACGCGCTGGGCCTGCCGGTCGACCGGGTGACCGTGCGGATCGGCGACACCGCGCTGCCCAAGGCGCCGGTGGCCGGCGGCTCGTCCGGCACCGCGTCCTGGGGCTGGGCGGTCGACGGCGCCTGCCGGACACTGCGCGAGGGCACCGCGGACGAGTGTGTGTTCGACACCGCCGAGCTGGTCGAGGCGCGCGGCAACGAGGGCCGGCACGCCTTCGGCGCGCACTACGCGGCGGTACGGGTCAGCGCCGTCACCGGCGAGGTCCGCGTCGACCGGCTGTTCGGCATGTACGCGGTCGGCCGCGTGCTCAATCCGCGCACCGCCCGCAGCCAGTTCATCGGCGGCATGACCATGGGCATGGGCATGGCGCTGCACGAGGAGGGCGTCCTCGATCCGCACACCGGCGACTGGGTCAACCACGACCTGGCCGACTACCACATCCCCGCGCACGCGGACGTGCGCGACATCGACGCCGCCTGGATCGACGAACACGACGACCAGCTCAACCCGATGGGCAGCAAGGGCATCGGCGAGATCGGCATCGTCGGCTCCCCCGCCGCCATCCTCAACGCGATCTGGCACGCCACCGGCATCCGCATCCGCGACCTGCCCGCCCGGATGGACCGAATCCTGCCGCACCTGCCCTGACGCCGGTCAGTGGGTTCTGGCGGTGGCGGTGCCGGCCAGCGCGGCGAGCACCGGCCGCGCCGGTTCCGGCACCGGCGCGGCGGCGAGCAGGTCCAGCGCGTGCCCGATCCGCCGGTCGATCAGGTCCTGGGTCATCGTGTCCGCGCCGGTCGCCCGGATCGCGGCGCGCAGCTCGGCCGCGCCGGCCGCGTCCAGGTCCGCGCGGCCGTAGTGCGCGCGCAGCACCCGCCGTTCGGCCGGGCCGGCCTGCCGCCAGGCGAGCGCGACAAGGACCGTGCGCTTGCCGCCGCGGAAGTCGTCCACGCTGGACTTGCCGGTGGCGGCCGGGTCGCCGAACGCGCCGAGCAGGTCGTCGCGGAGCTGGAAGGCCTCGCCGACCGGGCGGCCGAACGCGGCGCAGAACCGCAGCAGCGGCTCGCGCGCGCCGGCCAGCGCGGCGCCGATCTGCAGCGGGCGCGCCACCGTGTACGACGCGGTCTTGTGCCGGACCACCCGCCACGCGCGGTCCAGGTCGCCGAGCTCGGGCGTGCCGTCGATGTCGAGGTACTGCCCGGCCACCGCCTCCACGCGCATCGCGTCCAGGTGCGGCCGGGCCGCCGCGATCCGGCCGGGCGGCAGCGGCACCGCGGCCAGCAGCCGGTCCGACCAGACGAGGCAGAGGTCGCCGAGCAGGATGGCCGCGCTGACCCCGGACCGGCCGCCGCCGCCCAGCGCGCGGTGCACGGTCGGGCGTCCGCGCCGGGTGTCCGAGTTGTCCATGATGTCGTCGTGGATCAACGCGAACGTGTGGAACAGCTCCAGCGCCGCGCCCGCCCGGTGGATCGCCGGTGAGCCCGTGGCGCCGCCCGCGGCCAGCCACCCGGCCGCGCAGAACAGCGGGCGGATCCGCTTGCCGCCGCCGGTGAACGTGCGCGCCACCTCGACCAGCGGGGGCAGGCAGGGGTCCGGCGCGGCGGCGGCCTCCCGGTCCAGGAACGCCGCGATCTCCGCGTCCACCGCGTCGCGGACCGCGCCGGGCCACAGGCCCGCGGCCGTGACCGTACCCGCTGCTGACATGATCCGACCATACCGGCGAAAAGCCGTTAAACGGTCCTTTTGACCGCCCCAGTGGTGGCGGCGCCCCGCCGCGCCGATCCTCCTGCCGGACCGGCGGCGCCGCACCGTGGCTTGTGGAGCGCCGCCTCGTGGAGCGCGAGCGCCCGATCCGTCGCCCGATCCGTCGTGAGGGCCGGCTCCCCGCGCGCCGTGCTATAAATGAGTGAGTGGTCAGTCATTTATAGGAGGTGGCCATGCCACGGACACTGAGTCCCGAGCGCCGCGCGGCGGTGCTGGGGGCTGCGACACGGGCGATCGCCCGCGACGGGCTGGCGGCGCCGACCGCGTCGATCGCGGCCGAGGCGGGACTCTCGGCCGGCTCGCTGTTCAACTACTTCCCGACGAAGACGGCGCTGCTCAACGGGCTGTATCTGCACCTGAAGCGCGACCTCGCCGCCGCGGTGGCCGAGCCGCCCATTCCTGACGGCCCGTTGCGGGAGCGTGCCTGGGAGGGCTGGCGGCGGTGGATCCGGTGGGGTGCCGCCGACCCCGACAAGCAGCGCGTGCTGATGCTGATCGAGGCCTCCCGCGAGCTGACCGAGCAGACCCGTCGTGACGGTGTCGCCGCGATGCGGGGCGCGGACTCACTCTTCGCGGAAGCGCAGGCCGGCGGGCCCTTCGCCGACCAGCCGCTGGAGTTCCTCGTGGCCACGGTGGGCGCTCTGGCGGCCACGACCATGGAGGCCGTGTCCCGCGAGCCCGACGAGTTCGACAGCCGCTGCCGCGCGGGCTTCACCGCGGTGTGGGGAGCCGTCGGGGTGGGCGGCCGGTTTTCCGATACGGGTACGGACGTGAGGAGCGGGTCATGACGAACTCCCGGGTGCTCGTCACGGGCGGCAGTGGCTTCCTCGCCGCGCACTGCGTCCTGCGCCTCCTGGCCGACGGCTTCCAGGTGCGCACCACCGTGCGCTCCGCGCGCGGCGCCGGCCGCGTCCGCTCCATGGTCGCCGCGGGCGGCGGCACGGACGCGGCCGGCCTCGAGGTCGTGCAGGCGGATCTCACCGCGGACGATGGATGGGACGCCGCCGTCGCCGGCTGCGATTACGTGCTGCATGTCGCCTCGCCCTTCCCGGCCGCACCGCCGGCGCACGAGGACGACCTGATCGTGCCGGCCCGCGACGGCGCGCTGCGCGTGCTGCGCGCCGCACTGCGCGGCGGCGTCAAGCGGGTCGTGTTGACCTCGTCGTTGGCGGCGATCGACTATGGGCACGGGCCGAGGACCGCGCCCTACGACGAGACGATCTGGACCGACCTGTCCGGTCGCGGCGTGACCGCCTACGCCAAGTCCAAGACGCTCGCCGAGCGCGCCGCGTGGGACTTCGCGGAGCGGGAGGGCCTCGAACTCGCGGTCGTGAACCCGACCGGCATACTCGGCCCGGTTCTCAGCGATGACTACGGCACCTCCGTGGGCTCGATCGCGCTCCTGCTCAAGGGAGGCACCCCCGTGCTCCCGCGGGCGACGGTCGGGATCGTCGACGCCCGCGACGTCGCCGATCTCCACGTGCGCGCGATGACGCACCCCGCGGCCGCCGGCGAACGCTTCATCGCCAACGCCGGGCTGATGAGCCTGCCGATGATGGCCCGCACGCTCCGCGACGGGCTCGGCGACGCGGCGCGCGCGGTTCCGACCAGGACCATCCCGGATTGGGTCGTGCGGATCGCCGCGATGTTCGACGACGATCTTCGACTGAGCCTGTCGATGCTCGGGACCCCACGCGACGCCACGAGCGCCAAAGCGCGGCGCGTGCTCGGATGGGCGCCGCGCCCGCCGGAGGAGGCCGTCCTCGCGACAGCACAGAGCATCCTCGCCCACACGGCACGCGAATCCTGACCGCACCGCCACCTACTCCAGCCACGCGGGCGGCCTTCCACCGGGGAAGGCCGCCCGCGCCGGTCTGGTCAGCCCTATGGGACGTCGGTGCAGTAGACGTCCTGGCCCGGCAGCCGGCCGGTGTTCAGGAAGTCGACGGTCGCCCTGTCCGCGCAGGCCGAGCCCGCGTTGTAGACGTAGTGCCCGCCGTTGTCGACACCGACGAGGGCGGCACGGTCGCCGAGGACCTCGCGCAGCCCCTGCCCGGACTCCCATGGTGTGGCGTGGTCCCGGCGGTTCTGCAGGATCAGGATGTCACCGGGGCCTTCGCCGGTCACGGTGACCGGCTTCTCGATCGGGGCCTTCCAGAAGGCGCATGGCCAGATGTTGGCCGGCATGCCCGCCGTGAGCGGCCAGGCCTCGCGGTGGGCGGCGCTGCGGGTGGCGTAGTCGCCGACGTCGCGGGACCACTCGGCGTCGCCGCAGACGAGTGCGAGGAACATGGTCGCCTGGTTGTCGGCGGCAATGCCCGGGGTGGGCGGCGCCTCGGCGAACACCTGCTTGAGCACCTCGCCGCCGGCCGCGGTGAGGTGGCCGTCCGCGAGGTCCGCTGCGGCCTTCCAGACCTGCGCGAGGATCGGCAGGTTCTTGTTGTCCAGGAGCAGTGCGTAGGTGGTGGTGCGCAGGACCGCTCCGTTCATGGACTGCTGGGTGCCGGGAACCGGCGCCGGCGTCCGGTCCAGCCGATCCGCGAGCGCGAGATAGGTCCGGGTGACCTCGTCGACGGTGCCGCCGAGCCCGAGGGGGCCGTTCTGTGCCGCGGCGACCGCGGCGGCGTCGGGGAACCGGTCGGCCATGCCCTTGCCCCAGCCCTGCACCTCGCCGGACCACACCTTGGTGGGATCGATGTTGCCTTCGAGGACCATGCGGCCGGTCCGCTCCGGGAACAGCGAGCTGTAGACGGCACCGAGATAGGTCCCGTAGGACTGGCCCCAGTAGGAGATCTTCGTCTCGCCGAGCGCCTCGCGGATGCGGTCCAGGTCGCGAGCGGTGTTGGCGGTGTTGTAGTGCCGCAGGTTCTCCCCGGCCGTGGCGGCGCACCTCTCGGCCTCGGTGCGGGCCAGTGCGACGTTCGCGTCGATCGAGCCGTCCGCGGCGGGATAGGGGAAATGCCCCGGCACGCTGGCGACCTCGAGACCGCAGCTCTGCGGCGTGCTGTGCGCGACGCCGCGCGGATCGAAGCCGATCAGGTCGTAGCCGTCCAGGACGGACTTCGGCAGCGTCGGTGCGATCGTGCTGGGCATGTCGAGACCGGACAGGGCGGGACCGCCCGGGTTCAGCAGCAGAACGCCGTGCCGCTTGCCGGGGTCGGCGGCGGCCAGCCGGGAGATCGCCACCTCGATCGACGTGCCGTCCGGCTCGGCGTGGTTCAGCGGGACCGCGACCGTCGCACAGGTCAGCTTGGGATCCCGTGCCACTCCCGCCGCCGCCTCCGGGCAGGCCCCCCAGGTGATCGCGGCGGCCTCGGCCCGGTCCGTGGGCGGCGGCCGGTCTTCCTCGTGTGCGGCGTCGCTACAGGCGGTGGCACCGGCCACCGCCAGTGCCGCGGCCGTCAGAACCGTGGCGAACCGGCGGCCCCGTGACCGGCCGGAAATCCGCGCACCACATTTCTTGTTCATCGCCTTCGTTCCTCGATTCGGCTCGGTGGACCGCATTCGCCGGGCGGCCCTATCGCTGGCGACGAATTTATCGAGGGCGGGACGCGGCACACATCACCCTGCGGTGAACAGGTGCGATAGCTCCTACGGGGGACAGTGGACCGTCCGATGTGAATCAACGGCGGGCCGTATTCCGGCTGATTATTCGGCGCATCGAAAAACCGGCCCGGACCCTCCCGGAATGTGGTGTCCGAGAGACACACCAATTCCCATGGAACGCGTACTTGGCCGCTCCGGCACCGAAACGCGCGCCCGGTGGCGTTTGGTGAAGCTCGCCGCGATCGTGTTGAAGTGGTGGGTTGCCCCTGACGAGGGGAAACACCTAATCGGCGCGAGCCCGGCCGAAGCGGTGCGACGGGTCGGCGCGCGGGCCGGCGGCTGTGCGAGCGTGAGGTCCCCGGCCGTTGGGAGCGCCCGTGTCCACGTACCGTCGCATCGCCGTCGTCCTTGTTCTGAGCTGCCTGGCGATGCTGGTCGCCGTGCCGGCGCGCGCGGCCGTGGTGCCGGTCGCGAAGATCGACTTTCGGCCGGCGGGCGGGACGGTGCCGAGCGGGTACGTGGCGGACACCGGCGCGGCGTTCGACGCGGGCCGCGGCCACGGCTGGGTGCGGGAGGACGCGCCCGGCACGCCGCTGGACCTGAGCGCGAACACGCGGGACCGGGCCCGGCCCGGCGTGCCGCCGCTGCTCAACACGATCGTGCACATGCGGTACGGCGACACCGGCGGCACGAGCGGCGTGCGCACGGCGGGCGCGTGGGAGTACGCGGTACCGCCCGGGACCTATCAGGTGACGGTCGGCGTCGGTGACCAGCCGGCCTACGACAGCCGGCACACCGTGCGGGCCGAGGGCGTGACCGCGGTGGCGGCCTTCCAGGGCTCGGCGGCGGAGGAGTTCCGCACGGCTACGGTGACCGTGCCGGTGCTGGACGGGCGGCTGACGCTCGACGCGATCGGCGGCACCAACACCAAGCTCACCCACGCCGAGATCGCCCGCGACACCTCGGACACGGCCGCGCCGGGCCCGGTGACCGGGGTCGCGGCGACGCCGGGGGACCGGCAGGCGACCGTCACCTGGGCCGCGAGCACCGCGGCCGACCTGGGCGGATACCGCGTCTACCGGGGTGGTGCGCTCGTCTCCGGGCCGGGCCTGCTGACCACGGCCACGTTCACGGACACCGGCGTGACGAACGGGACCGGGTACGCGTGGACCGTGCGCGCGGTCGACCGGCACGGCAACGAGTCCGCGGCCTCGGCGGCCGTCTCGGCCACGCCCGCGGCGTACACGCTGAGGGTGAACTTCTCGGACGCGGCGACCGCACCGCCGTCCGGTTACGTCCGCGACTCCGGCGATGCGTTCACGACCACCCGGGGGTACGGGTGGGTGGCGCTCGGCACCGGCACGCCGCTGTCGCTGGCCGGCAACGGCCGCAACCGGGGGAGCGGCCAGCCGGACGTGCGGCTGGCCACGCTGATCCACGCGCAGCTGCCCGCCGGGTCGTCCGGCGTGACCACGCCCGGGAGCTGGGAGGCGGCCGTGCCGAACGGCGCGTACGTGGTCACGGTCGCGGCCGGCGACGCGGGCACCGCGCTGGACAGCACCCACTACGTCAACATCGAGGACCAGAACGCGGTGGCCGCGTTCACGCCCACCGCCTCGGTGAGGCACGCCGTGGCGACCCGCACCGTGACCGTCACGGACGGGCGGCTCACGCTCAGCCCGGCCGGGGGCACCAACACCAAGCTGCACTACGTGGACGTGACCAGCGTGCCCGCGTCGGCGGCGGTCCCGTCCGTGCGGGCGAGCACGCCGCCGAACCTGGCGTCCGACGTGCCGGTCACCGCCAGCGTGGTCGAGGACCTGCGGCTGCCCGGCGGTGGCGTCGACCCGGCCACGCTCACCGCGAGCACGGTCACGCTGACCCGGGTCGCCGACGGCGCGGCCGTCGCGGCGAACCCGATCACCAGCGGCGGCGGGGACGTCATCAACCTCTCGCCGGCCGCGCCGCTGCAACCGTCCACGCTGTACCGGTTCGACGTCACCGCGCAGGTGCGGGACGTGGCCGGGCGCGCGTTCGCGCCGTACTCGATCGTGTTCCGCACCGGTGCCGGCGGCGGCACCGGCGGGCCGATCGCGTTCACCAAGCAGGTCGGGGTGGCCACCGGCGCGCCGTTCACCACGGTCGTCACCGGCCCGGACGGCCGCCTCTACGCCGGCACGCTGGACGGGCGCATCCTCCGCTTCCCGATCAACGCGGACGGCACGCTCGGCACCGCCACGGTGATCACCACGGTCCGGGACCACGCGGTCGCGGCGGGGCTGGCCGGCGCGCCGAACCGCACGGTCATCGGCATGGCGTTCGACCCCGCGTCCACGCCCGCCGCGCCGATCCTGTGGATCACCGACAACTACCAGTACACGGGCCCGCTGAACGTGCCGGACTGGTCCAGCCACATCGCCCGGCTCAGCGGCCCGAACCTCAGCGTCTACACCGACGTGGTGACGAACCTGCCACGGTCGGTCAAGGACCACGAGACCAACTCGCTGGCGTTCGGCCCGGACGGCGCGCTCTACACCACCCAGGGTGCCAACAACGCGATGGGCGCGCCGGACTCCACCTGGGGCAACCGGCCCGAGCGGCTGCTGTCCGCGGCCGTGCTCCGCCTCGACCCGGCCGCGCTGCCGGCGACGCTGCCGCTCGACGCGAAGACCGAGGAGGGCGGCACCTACGACCCGTACGCGCCGGGCGCCCCGCTGACCATCCACGCGACCGGCGTGCGCAACGCGTACGACCTGGTCTGGCACTCCAACGGCCACCTCTACACGCCGACGAACGGCTCCGCGGCCGGCGGCAACACGCCCGCCACGCCGTCACCGCTGCCCGCGTCCTGCGCGCGGCGCGGCTACACCGGCCCGGCCGTGCCCGGGCTGACCGGCGTCGGCACCGCGGAGACCGACTACGTCTTCGACGTGCGGCCCGGCCGCTACTACGGCCACCCGAACCCGGCCCGCTGCGAGTGGGTGCTCGCCGGCGGCAACCCCACCACCGGCACCGACCCGTTCCAGGTCCCGGCCTACCCCGCCGGCACGCGGCCGGACCCGAACCTGGACCTGCCCGGCATGTACGACGCCGGCCTGCACGCCTCCGCCAACGGCGTCATCGAGTACCGCGGCACCGCGTTCGGCGGCGCGCTGCGCGGAAAGCTGCTGGTCGTACGCTACTCGTCCGGTCAGGACATCCAGACCTTCGACGTGGCCGCGAACGGCACGCTCAGCAACCGCACCACCGGCCTGCCCGGGCTGACCGGCTTCAGTCAGCCCCTGGACGTCACCGAACACCTCGGCAACCTGTACGTCACCGAGCTCGGCGCGAACCGGATCACGCTGCTCCGGCCGCAGGGCTGAGGCCGCTCACCGCAGCAGCAGGTTCGCGCCGACCGTACACAGCACGGACAGCAGGATCGACACCAGAATCATGCCCAGGCAGCCGGCCCCGCCACCGAGCGCCCGAACCTCAACATTTCCGATACGCATGCGCGCCGACTACCCACCCCGGGCCGTTCGCAACCCGCCGTTTCCGGCCGGGATGTCCGGGTATCCGGCGCACATGCCCGTACTGCGATCGTTCCTGCTCGGCGCGGTCACCGGCGGCCGCAGCATGACCGGCCTCGCCGCGCTCGCGCTCACCACCCGGCCCGGCGCGCTGCCCGGCCCACTGGCCGGGCTCGGCGGCACGCGCGGCCGCTGGCTGACGGTGGCCGGCGCGCTCGGCGAACTCGCCGGCGACAAGCTGCCGAACGCGCCGAGCCGCCTGACCCCACCGTCGCTCGGCACCCGGATGGCCACCGCGGCCGCGTCCGCCGCCGTCCTCGCGGTCCGGGAGGGTTCGTCACCCGCGGTGGCGCTGGCCCCGGCCGTGGCCGGCGCGGTGGCGGGCAGCGTGGCCGGCGCCCGCTGGCGCGCCCTCGCCGCCCGGCGCGGCTGGCCCCCGCTGGCCGCCGCCCTCCTGGAGGACGCCGTGGTCCTCACCCTCGCCGCCGCCACGGTCCGCCACCGCTGAGCCCCCGGTCGGGTGAACGCCGGTCAGAGTTTCGGGAAGACGTGGGGGGAGTCGTAGGTGCCCTCGACGAGGGCGGAGGCGCGGCCGACGATCAGCGGGTCGGGGGTGCCGACCAGGTCGTGGTCCTTGTCGGGGTAGTCGAAGCGGCAGAGGACGTAGCGCATGGCCTCGACCCGGCCGCGTTTCTTGTCGTTGCTCTTGATCACGGTCCAGGGGGCGTCGGCGGTGTCGGTGTAGAAGAACATCGCCTCCTTCGCCTCGGTGTACTCGTCCCAGCGGTCGAGTGAGGCCAGATCCATGGGGGAGAGCTTCCAGCGGCGGACCGGGTCGATCTGGCGGATCGCGAAGCGGGTGCGCTGCTCCTGGCGGGAGACCGAGAACCAGAACTTGATCAGGTGGATGCCGGACCGGACCAGCATGCGCTCCAGTTCCGGCGTCTCGCGCAGGAACTCCAGGTACTCGGTACGGGAACAGAAGCCCATCACGCGCTCGACGCCGGCCCGGTTGTACCAGGAGCGGTCGAACAGCACGATCTCGCCGGCGGCCGGCAGGTGCTGTATGTAGCGCTGGAAGTACCACTGCCGGCTCTCCCGCTCGCTCGGCTTCTCCAGCGCCACCACGGACGCGCCGCGCGGGTTGAGGTGCTGCATGAACCGCTTGATCGTGCCGCCCTTGCCGGCGGCGTCACGCCCCTCGAACAGGATGACCATCGGCTGGCCGGAGTCCTTCAGCCACTTCTGGAGCTTGAGCAGCTCGATCTGCAGGCGGCGCTTGATCGCGTCGTACTCCTCGCGGGTCATCCGCTTGTCGTACGGGTAGTCCTCCCGCCACGAGTCGACCGGGCTGCCGTCGGCGTGCACCAGCACCGGGTCATCCTCGTCGTCGACCACCCGGTAGTCGCTCAGCGGTTCCAGCGCGGGTCGGGGCTCGTCGTCCATCTGACTACTGTTACCCGACCGGGCGGCGGTGCGCACACGTTTGCGGCGGGCACCCGGGGGTACGCGCGCAGCGTCCCCGGCAGATCGGTGATCATGAACGCTTCGGCCCGTACCGTCGTCTCCGGCGCGCTGCTCGGCGTCGGCCTCGCCACGTTCGTGGACGAGTTCGTCTTCCACCAGTTGCTGCACTGGCACCACTTCTACGACCGGGCGAGCGGCGCGGCCGGCATCGTCTCGGACGGCGTGCTGCACGGGATCAGCTGGTTCGCGACCGTGGCCGCGCTGTTCATGCTGGCGGACCTGCGGCGGCGCGGGGAGTTCTCGGCGCGGCGCTGGTGGGGTGCGGTGCTGGCCGGTGCGGGCGCGTTCCAGCTCTACGACGGCACGATCCAGCACAAGCTGTTCCGCATGCACCAGATCCGGTACGACGTGGAACTCGCGCCGTACGACTGGACCTGGAACGTGATCGCGGTGGTGCTGCTGGCCGCCGGCCTGGCGATGCTGCGCACCCGTGCCTGAGCTGCTCGCGGTCGCGCTGGCGGGCGGATATCTCTGGGCGGTGTCCGCGGTCGCCCGGCGGGGACGCCCGTGGCCGCTCGGCCGCACGCTCGCCTGGTGCGCCGGCGCGCTCGCCGCCGGCCTGGGACCCCACCTCCGCACGCCCGGCGAGTTCACCGCGCACATGGCCGGCCACCTGCTGCTCGGCATGGTCGCACCGCTGCTGCTCGTGGCCGGCGCCCCGATCACGCTGCTGCTGCGCGCGCTCCCGGCCGCCCGCGCCCGCGCGCTGTCGCGGCTGCTCCGATCCGCGCCGGTCCGCGCGCTGACCCACCCGGTCACCGCCGCGCTGCTGAACGCCGGCGGCCTCTGGCTGCTCTACGCCACGCCGCTCTACGCCGCGTCCGCGCACCCCGGCTGGCCGCACGCCGCGGTCCACGTGCACGTGCTGGCCGCCGGGTATCTGTTCACGGCCGCGCTGATCGGCCCGGACCCGGCGCCGCACCGGCCGTCCTTCGGGGTCCGCGCGGCCGCGCTGGCCGGGTTCCTGGGCGCGCACGCCGTACTCGCGAAATGGTTGTACGCCCATCCGCCGCCCGGGGTGGGCGCCGCGGACGCGGAGGCGGCCGCGTACCTGATGTACTACGGCGGAGAGCTGATCGATCTGGTGCTGATCGTCCTCTTCTGCCGTGCCTGGTACGCGGCCGCCGCACCGGGTCAGCGGACCCGGATCACCACCCGGCTGCGGGGCAGCGCCGGGATGCGGCGCAGCGAGATCTCCAGGTCCTGGGGCGGTACCTCGTAGTCCAGCGCGGCCAGCCGCGCCGCGATCTGCGCCATCAGCGTGACCGTGATGTCCTCGCCGGGGCAGCGGTGCAGTGCCGGGTCGCCGCCGCCCTGCGGGATGAGGTCGTCCTGGCCCGGCTCCCGCTCCAGGAACCGCTGCGGAGCGAACCGGTACGGGTCCGGCCACAGCAGGTTGTCGTGGTTCTGCCCGTAGATGTCCAGCAGCACCATCGACCCCTTGGGGATCTCCACGCCGCCGTACGTCAGCGTGTCCACGGCGCGCCCGCCGACGAACGGCGCGAACGGGTAGAAGCGCCGCACCTCGTGCGCGAACGCGCGGGCGTACTCGGCACCGCCGTCGCGCAGCGCCTGCCGCTGGCCGGGCCAGCGCCACAGCGCGTGCGCCGTGAACGCGACGAACCAGGACACCGCCACGGTCGGCCGGATGATGTTGAGCAGTTCCACGGCGGCGGTGCGCGGCGACAGCGACGGCTGCCGCGCCACCACGTCGCACGCCGAGCCCTGCGGCACGACCGCGCTGCCGTCCCGTACCCCGGAGACCAGGGCCTGGAACTGCCGCTCCTGACGGCCGCGCGCCCGCCGGGCCCGCCAGTGCCGCGGACCGCCGGTGGCGAAGCCGTCCACCATCGCCTGCAGGTCCGCGGCCACCCGGGGCAGCGTGCCCGGCGGGAGCTGCACGCCGGCCCACCGGCAGACCGCGTCGGTGAGGATGCGCCCGGACTCCTCGAAGAGGATGACCTTCCGGCCGGGCCAGCGGGCGGACGCGGCGTCCCACGCCGCGTCCACCTCGTCGGCCAGCCGCTTGATGTGCGCGGGCTCCTTGAGCAGCGCGAGGAACATCGCCTTGCGGCGGTGGTGGTCCTCGCCGTCCAGCGTGTGCACCGCGCCCTTGCCGGTCAGCGTGCCGCGCACCGGTTCGGGGAGCGCGCCGTGCCGCCGGACGTGCCGTTCGTCGTAGAAGAACCGCACCGCGTCCGGCCCGCGCAGCGCGGTGGCGCGCACCCCGAGCAGCCGGGTGGGCGCGGGGGTGCGCCCCAGCCCCGGCAGCCAGGAGTATCCGTTGAGCAGCATCATGCCGAGCCCGGCTCCGCCATCTTGGCGTGCATCGCGGCCTTCGCGCTGTCCGGCATGACCTTGCTGGCCGCGCCCTGCGCCTTGGTCTTCACCGAACCGGCGACCACCTTCTCCTTGCCCTTGAGCAGCGCCTCGATGCCCTGCTCCGCGACGACCGCCGGGTCGTCCTTCTTCGCGGCGCCGACGCGGGTGTCGTCCATGTCCGCGCGGTGGAAGAAGTTCGTGTCGGTCGGGCCCGGCATCAGCGACGTCACGGTGACGCCGGTGTCCTTCAGTTCGGCGCGCAGCGCCTCCGCGAACGACTGCACGAACGACTTCGACGCGTTGTAGACCGCCTGCCAGGTGCCCGGCATGGTGGAGGCGATCGACGAGGTGAACAGCACGCCGCCCTCGCCGCGCGCGACCATCGCGGGCAGCGCGCGCTTGGCCAGGTGCACGGTGGACGTGACGTTCACGTCGATGACGTTGAACTCCTCGCGCAGGTCGGTGCCGCCGACGAACTCGCCGCCGATGCCCCGGCCCGCGTTGAGCGCCAGCACGTCGACGTCCCGGTCGATCGCCTGCCAGACCGTCTCCACGCCCTCGTAGGTGGCGAGGTCCGCCCGGACCGTCGACACCGACGTGGTCCCGTCCCGCCGCAGGTTCGCCGCGGCCTGCTCGATGCCCTCGTCCTCCGCCGTGATCAGCAGGTCGTACCCGCGCTCGGCCAGCTGCCGGGCAAGCTCGTACCCGATTCCGCTGGACGCGCCGGTGACCACTGCAAACTGGTTAGCCATTCCTGCCGGATGCCCCCGAACCCGGAGGTTAATCCCATCCTGTCCGGGGCATCCGTTGAGTCATGCGAGCACTCACCTGGCAGGGCACCAGCAAGGTGTCAGTCGAGACCGTTCCCGACCCGACCATCCAGGAGCCGACGGATGCGATCATCCGGGTGACCTCCACCGCGATCTGCGGCTCGGACCTGCACCTGTACGACGTGCTCGGCATGTACCTGGAGAAGGGTGACATCCTCGGCCACGAGCCGATGGGCATCGTCGAGGAGGTCGGCGCCGAGGTCACCCACATCAAGCCGGGCGACCGCGTGGTCATCCCGTTCAACATCTCCTGCGGCCGGTGCTGGATGTGCAGCCGCGGCTACTTCGCCCAGTGCGAGACCACGCAGGTCAAGGAGCACGGCAAGGGCGCGTCGCTGTTCGGCTACACCAAGCTGTACGGGCAGGTCCCCGGCGGCCAGGCCGAGTACCTGCGCGTCCCGCAGGCGCACTTCGGGCCGATCAAGGTGCCGGCCGACGGCCACCCGGACGAGCGCTACCTGTTCCTCTCCGACGTGCTGACCACCTCGTGGCAGGCCGCGAAGTGGGCCGACATCGAGCCCGGCTGCACCGTGCTGGTCACCGGCCTCGGCCCGATCGGGCAGATGTCCGCGCGGATCGCCCGCCACCTCGGCGCCGAGCGCGTGATCGGCGTCGACAGCGTGCCGGAGCGGCTGGCGATGGCCCAGCGGAACGGCGTCGAGGTGCTGGACGACACGAAGATCGACGACATCCCGGCCGCCGTGCTGGAGCTGACCGACGGCCGCGGCGCCGACGGCGTGATCGAGGCGGTCGGCATGGAGGCGCACGGCACGCCGTTCCAGGCCGCCGCGATGACCGCGGCCGGCATGCTGCCGGACGCGCTCGCCCGCAAGGCGATCGACACCATGGGCGTGGACCGGATGGGCGCGCTGCGCACCGCGTTCGCCTCGGTCCGGCGCGCCGGCACGATCTCGATCGTCGGCGTGTACGGCGGGCAGGCCGACCCGATCCCGATGTTCGACCTGTTCGACAAGGGCGTCACGATGCGGATGGGGCAGGCGCACGTGCGCCGCTGGTCCGACGAGATCGTGCCGCTGCTCACCGGCGCCGGCGACCCGCTCGGCGTCGACGATCTGGTCACCCACCGCCTCCCGCTGGAGTCGGCACCGCAGGCGTATGAGATGTTCAAGAAGAAGGAGGACGGCTGCATCAAGGTCGTTCTCAAGCCCTGACGTGGTCGACCGTTTGGCGTACCAGCTCTCCCGATCCGGCCCGGCCCCGTATCCTTCTGTGGATTCCGGACCGGGAGAGCACTCCACGATGACAGGACGCGTGTTCGTCGGCGACGTCGGCCGCGACCTCGCCGCGGTGGCGTGGCCGTCGACGCCGCTCGGCCCGCCGGAGGGGTGGCCGCAGAGCCTGCGCACCGCGGTCAGCCTGATGCTCTCCTCGCGCTTCCCGATGTGGATGGCCTGGGGACCGGAGCTCACGTTCTTCTGCAACGACGCCTACCGGCGGGACACGCTCGGCCGCAAGTACCCGTGGGCGCTCGGCCGCCCGGCCAGCGACGTGTGGGCGGAGATCTGGGACGACATCGGCCCGCGGATCGAGACCGTGCTCTCCACCGGCGAGGCCACCTGGGACGAGGGCCTGCTGCTGTTCCTGGAGCGGTCCGGATACCCCGAGGAGACCTACCACACGTTCTCGTACAGCCCGCTGCGCGACGACGACGGTGCGCTGGTCGGCATGCTCTGCGTGGTCAGCGAGGACACCGAGCGGGTGATCGGCGAGCGCCGGATGGCGACGCTGCGCGACCTCGGCTCCGACCCCAGCGCGATCCGCACCGAGGCGCAGGTGCTGGCGTTCACGGGCGCCCAGCTCGGGCGGAACCTGCGCGATCTGCCGTTCACGCTGACCTACCTGTTCTCCGACGACGGCGCCGCGGAACTGGCCGGCGCCACCGGCACGGACCGGGTGGACGGCTGGTCGTTCGAGGCGCCGGATGGCGGCGAGTCGGTGCTGATACCCCTCGACGGGTACGCGGGACTGCCGACCGGGGACTGGTCCGCGCCGCCCACCGAGGCGCTGGTCGTCCCGCTGCTCCAGCAGGGCGGCACGCCGTACGGGTTCATGGTCGCCGCGCTCAACCGGTTCCGGCCGCTGGACGAGGGCTACCGCGGCTTCGTCGAGCTGACCGCCGGGCACGTCGCCGCCGGGATCGCCAGCGCGCGCAGCTACCAGGCGCAGCAGCGGCGGGCCGAGGAACTGGCCGAGCTGGACCGCGCCAAGACCGCGTTCTTCTCCAACATCAGCCACGAGTTCCGTACCCCGCTGACCCTGATCATGGGTCCGGTCGAGGACCTCCGCGCGCGACTCGGCGCCGACGCGAACCTCGAGGTCATCCATCGCAACGCGCTGCGCCTCGGCAAGCTGGTCAACACGCTGCTCGACTTCTCCCGGATCGAGGCCGGGCGCATGCAGGCCCGGTACGAGCCGGTCGACCTCGCCGCCACCACCGCGGAACTGGCCAGCGTGTTCCGCTCCGCGATCGAGCGCGCCGGGCTGACCCTCGACGTGGACTGCCCGCCGCTGCCGCAGCCGGTCCACCTCGACCGCGGCATGTGGGAGAAGGTCGTCCTCAACCTGCTCAGCAACGCGCTCAAGTTCACCTTCGACGGCGGCGTGCGGGTGACCGTGCGCGCGGACGGCGACCGCGCCGAGGTGCGCGTGCGGGACACCGGCATCGGCGTGCCACCCGACGAGATCCCCCGGCTGTTCGAGCGCTTCCACCGGATCGAGCACGCGCGGTCCCGCTCCAACGAGGGCAGCGGCATCGGCCTGGCGCTGGTCAAGGAGCTGGTCGAGCTGCACGGCGGCACGATCACCGCGGTCAGCACGCTCGGCGAGGGCACCGAGTTCACCATCCGGCTGCCGTTCGGCGCCGGCCACCTGCCCGAGGACGCGCTGGTCCCGGCCGGCAGCGCCAGCACGGTCACGTCCACCTCCGACCCGTACGTGGAGGAGGTGTCCCGCTGGCTGCCGGCCGAGCCGGTGGCGCTCCCGTCGTCCACCCAGCCGACCGTGCTGATCGCGGACGACAACGCGGACATGCGCGACTACCTGGTCCGGCTGCTCCAGTCGGCCGGGCACCGGGTCGAGGCGGTCGGCGACGGGCAGGCCGCCCTGGACGCCGCCCGCCGCCGGCGCCCGGACCTGATCGTCAGCGACGTGATGATGCCGGTGCTGGACGGGCTGCAGCTGGTCGCGGCGCTGCGCGCGGACCCGCGCACGGCCGGCACGCCGGTCCTGCTGCTCTCCGCGCGCGCCGGGCAGGAGGCCTCGATCGAGGGGCTGGAGGCCGGCGCGGACGACTACCTGGTCAAGCCGTTCTCCTCGGCCGAACTGCTGGCCCGAGTCCGGGCGAACCTGGAGCTCACCCGGCTGCGCACCCACCACGCCCGGTGGCGCACCGCGCTGATCGACTCGCTCCAGGAGGCGTTCTTCGTCTGCGACGAGGACGGCGCGGTCATCGAGATCAATTCCACGTTCACCGACATCCTGGGGTACGGGCCGGAGGGCCTGCCGTACCCGATGACGCACCCGTGGTGGCCGGACGGCGGCGCGGACCCGGACGGGCACCGGCTGGTCGAGGACGCGTTCGCGCTGCTCATGGAGCGCTCCCGCGGTGCGTACACCATCCCGGTCGTACACCGCGACGGGCACCGGCTGTGGGTCGCCGCCGCATTCAACCAGGTCGAGGACCCGGAGACCGGGCGGCGCGTCATCGTCGGCACGTTCC
The DNA here is from genome assembly GCF_031458235.1 of Catenuloplanes atrovinosus. NCBI lineage: Bacteria > Bacillati > Actinomycetota > Actinomycetes > Micromonosporales > Micromonosporaceae > Catenuloplanes > Catenuloplanes atrovinosus. The sequence goes on from NZ_JAVDYB010000001.1 coordinate 2,574,624, forward strand.
GCGACGTCACCGCCGAGCACTACGCCGTGCAGCGGGACAACGCGCTCGCCGCGCTCGGCCTGCGCCTGGCCCAGGCGGACAACGTCGGCGCCGCGCTCCGCGGGGTACTGCCCATGCTGGCCGAACTGTGGCACGCCACCGAGGTCTACGCGGCGGTCTTCCGCGCCTCCGGCGACCCGGCCATGACCGCGGTCGACCCCGGACACCGCTGGGACACGCTGCCCGAGGAACGCCGCGTCGCGCTCCGGGCGCTGCGCGACAAGCCGCTGCTCAGCCCGGTCGCGGACGTGATGGGCGGCGCCGGCATCACCCTCGAGCACCCGGACGGCACCATGGTCCTCTGGGTCGAGCTGGCCGAGAAACGCCCGTTCACCGAGCAGGACCAGACGCTGCTCGCGCTGCTCGCCGGCCACCTCGGCCAGGGCCTGCACCGCATCCACCAGATCGACCAGCAGCGGGAGACCGCGCTGGCGCTGCAACACGCGATCCTCGGCCCGGCGCAGCTCCCGGCCGGCTTCGAGGTCCGCTACGCGCCCGCCACCCGCCCGCTCAAGGTCGGCGGTGACTGGTACGACACCGTCACGCTCCCGGACGACCGGATCGGCATCGTGGTCGGCGACTGCGTCGGCCACGGCCTGCCCGCCGCGACCGTGATGGGCCAGCTCCGCAGCGCCTGCCGCGCGCTGCTGCTGCAGAACATGGACCCGGCCGCCACGCTGATGGCGCTCGACCGATTCGCCGCGCAGCTGCCCGGCGCCGCCTGCGCCACGGTCTTCTGCGGCATCCTGGACATCGCCACCGGGCGGCTGCGCTACTCCAGCGCCGGCCACCCACCGGCGATCATCACGCACGCCGGCGGCGGCACCGACCTGCTCGACCAGGGCCGGTCCCGCCCGCTCGGCGTCCGCGGCGCGGCCGAGCGCCCCGAGGCGGAGTACGTCGTGCCCGCCCGCGCCACCGTCCTGCTCTACACGGACGGGCTGGTCGAGCGACGACGCACCCCGCTCACCACCGGCATCGGCCGGGTCAGCACCGTCGTCCAGCGCGGGCGCTCCGCCCCGCTCGGCGACCTCGCCACGGAGGTGATGGACAGCATGGCCCCCGACACCGGGTACGACGACGACGTCGCGCTGCTGCTCTACCGCCACCCCGGCCCGCTCGCGCTGGAGTTCCCCGCCGAGGCCACCCGGCTCGCCCCGGTCCGGTCCGCACTGCGCCGCTGGCTGGAACGCTGCGGCATCGACACCGGCACCGCGCAGAACGTCCTGGTCGCCGCCGGCGAGGCCTGCGCCAACGCGATCGAGCACGGCCACCGCCAGCTGCACGGCGGCCTGATCCGCCTGACCGCCGCCGTCACCGCGAACGACCTTCACCTGAGCGTCATCGACACCGGGCGTTGGCGTACCCCCCGCCCGGAGGACAATCCCCACCGGGGCCGCGGGCTGGTGCTGATCCGCGCCCTGATGAACGAGGTCACCATCACCACCGGCACCACCGGCACCGTCGTCGGCATGCGAGCGAGGATCCCGCAATGAGCGACCGTTTGGAGGGCGATCCCGCATGAGCACTGAACTGTCCTTCGCGACGACCTCGCGGCCGGACGGCGCCCTGGTCCTCGCCGTGGCCGGCGAGATCGACATGAGCAACGCGGCGGCCTTCGCGTCGGCGCTCGCGTCGGCGCACTCCGACGCGGACTCCTTCATCGTCGACCTGACCAGGGTGGAATACCTGGACAGCGCGGGTCTCGCGGTCCTCTTCCGCCACGTCGACCACGCCAAGCTGGAGGCGGCACCGCTCCTGGCCCCGGTCCTCACCATCGCCGGCCTCGACGACATCACCACCATCCAGTAGGGTTCCCCGGCTCCGGCTCCGGCTCCGGCTCCGGCTCCGGCTCCGGCTCCGGCTCCGGCTCCGGCCCCGGCCCCGGCCCCGGAGCCGCCGTGGTCCCGGCCCCGGGCACCGGGTCTGGCCCGCCGTGTCCCTGCCCTGGCCACCCGGCTCTGGCCCGCCGTGGCCCTTGGCCCGGCGACCGGGCCTGCCCGACGTGGGCTTGTCTCGGCCACCGGCTTGTCTCGGCCACCGGCTTGTCTCGGCCACCGGCTTGTCTCGGCCACCGGCTTGTCTCGGCCACCGGCTTGTCTCGGCCACCGGCTTGTCTCGGCCACCGGCTTGTCTCGGCCACCGGCTTGTCTCGGCCACCGGCTTGTCTCGGCCACCGGCCTGCCTCAGCCACCGGCTTGTCTCGGCCACCGGCCTGCCTCAGCCACCGGCCTGCCTCAGCCACCGGCCTGCCTCGGTCCCGGCACACCGCGCCCGAAATATCGTATATATGTGCGTCTCACTGTGGGTGTCGGCGACTAAAGATACGTAGAGCACGTAATCAGCGGCTCTTAACGTGCTCTACGTATCAGTAACCAGTCGATCATGCAGTGGAGCCCAGGGCGGCATAGCGCCGCGCCGCCATAGCAAGCCGCTTTTCGGGCATACCGGATGGAGCGCCGGCGCCCGAGAGCGAGAGCGCCGACGGTGTCGGGGCTGCGGTTACGCGGCGTGGGGAACCCGGCGCGAGCACGCGCCGCCCCGCGTTCGGAGGCAACTCTCGACAACTGATTCATGGTGCCGAGCGAGACCGTGACGAAGCGTGACTGCCCCGGCCATCGCGGCCGTGGCCTCGAGAACCTTCGACCTCTGCATGAATATGAGTGATCGCTCATCACACGAAACATGGTGAAATTTCGATCGCAGCGGCAGCTCTTGCCCCGCCCCGGACGAGGCCGCCACGCGACGAAGGCGGACGAGCGCAGCCGCGAACGCGGTAATGACCAGGTTTTCAGAGAAGGTGAGTGGTGCGGGACCGGTGCCCGCGGGAGCGTGCGGGCGGTGACCACGCCGGAAGCGGGAAAAGGGATCAGCGGCCGGAACGGAAGGTGCGCCGGTAGGTGAGTGGGGATACGCCGATGGCGGCGTGGAGGTGCTGGCGCAGGGAGGTGCCGGTGGCGAAGCCGACCCGGGCGGCGATCTCGTCGACCGGGAGGTCGGTGGATTCGAGCAGGTGGCGGGCGCGGGTGAGGCGTTGCTGGGTGATCCAGCGGCCGGGGCTCATGCCCACCTCGTCGGTGAAGCGGCGGGCGAACGTGCGCGGGCTCATCCGGGCGCGGGCCGCGAGGTCGTCGATGGCGAGTGGCTCGCGGAGGTGGGTGAGGACCCATTCGCGGGCGGCGGCGGTGCCGTCCTGCGGGTCGCGGGGGACGGGTGCCTCGATGTACTGGGCCTGGCCGCCGTCCCGCCACGGGGGGACCACGCAGCGGCGGGCGGCGCCGTTGGCGACCTCGGTGCCGTGGTCCCGGCGGATCAGGTGGAGCAGCACGTCGACGCCGGAGGCGGCGCCGGCCGAGGTGAGGATGTCACCGTCGTCCACGAACAGTACGTCCGGGTCGAGGTCGACGCGGGGGTAGAGGCGGCGGAACCGGTCGGCGGCCTGCCAGTGCGTGGTGGCCGGGCGGCCGTCGAGCAGTCCGGCGGCGGCCAGTACGAACGCGCCGGTGCAGATCGACACGAGCCGGGTGCCGGGGCGGATCATCGCGAGCGCGGCGGCTATCGGCGCGGACAGTCGCGGGTGCACCTGCGTGGACGTGCCGGGGCGCGGGGCGAACGGCGTGATCACCACGGTGTCGGCGGTGGCCAGCACCTCCGGGCCGTGCTCCACCGCGATCGCGAAGTCGGCGGACGTACGCACGGGGCCGCCGTCCGCCGTGCAGGTGACCACCTCGTACCGGCCGTCGGTCGCGCCGAGGATGCGGCTCGGCATGCCCAGCTCGTACGGGTACACGCCGTCGAGCGCGAGGACGACCACCCGGTGCGTCATGGCGGGACCCCGATTCCACGATTGGCAGGATTCCATCGGAAGGTGGCAATCATGCCATGTCTGCGGCCGGACGATCCGGGCACACTGAGACCATGACTGAGACTCCCACGATGCGCGCGATCAGCCAGGACACGCTCGGCACCCCGGACGTGCTGCACGAGGTGCGGGTGCCCCGCCCGGTGGCCGGTCTGGGCGAGATCCTCGTCCGGGTGCACGCGGCCGGCGTCAACCCGACCGACTGGAAGCACCGCGCCGGCCTGCCCTGGATGCGCGAGCCCAAGCCGATCCTCGGCTGGGACGTCTCCGGCGTCGTCGAGCAGGCCGGCGTCGGCGTCACGCTGTTCAAGCCGGGCGACGAGGTCTTCGGCATGCTGCCGTACCCGCGCGGCGCCGGCGGATACGCCGAATACGCCAAGGCCACCGCCCGCTCGTTCACGCACAAGCCGGCGAATCTGGACCACGTGCACGCGGCCGCGCTGCCGCTCGCCGCGCTCACCGCCCACCAGGCGCTGATCGACACGGCCGACCTCCAGCCCGGTCAGCGCGTGCTGATCCACGCCGCCGCGGGCGGGGTCGGCCACCTGGCCGTGCAGATCGCCAAGGCGCGCGGTGCGTACGTGATCGGCACCGCCAGCGAGCCCAAGCACGAACTGGTGCGCGGGCTCGGCGCGGACGAGGTGATCGACTACCGCCGGGCCGACTTCGTGGACGCCGTCGATGCCGGTTCCCTCGACGTCGTGCTCGACACGGTCGGCGGCGAGACGCGCGGCCGGTCGCTCGGCCTGCTGCGCCGGGGTGGCACGCTGGTGACGCTGGTGTTCAGCCCCGATGACACCGCGGACGCGACCAAGGCCGCCGACCTGGGGGTACGGCTCGAAGGGCTGCTCGTCGAGTCCGACCACGCCGGGATGCGGGCGATCGCGGGGCTCGCGGCGGAGGGACGGCTGCGTCCCGAGATCGACGCCACGTTCCCGCTCGCGGAGGCCGCGAAGGCACACGCGCACGGCGAGACGGGACGCACCACGGGCAAGCTGGTCCTCACGCTCGGCTGATCCGCCGGGCCGGGGCGTCAGGTAAGGCGTGCGGGTGGGCGCCGCCCGCGGGTGGTCCGCCGAGGTGACGAGCGGCCTCGGCCACCCCGGCGGCGTCCACCGTCCACGGCGGACCGTTCGGGTTGCTGGTTTACTCGCTGAACCTGGTCACCGAGTAGGCGTGCTCGAACCGGCCCGCGGCCAGGTCGTCGCGGTGGATCGTGAACGAGCAGAAGTAGAACTCCTCGGACGCGGGGAAGCGGGCCAGCGAGATCCACTCACTCGCCAGCCGGTGCTGCTCCTGCTCCACGTGGGTATACCACTTCGCCACCGGAATGACGATCTCACCGGCCTTCTCGCGCCCCGCGAGCGTCTGCTCCGCGACCATCCGCAGGAACTCCTCGTCCGCGTACCCGCCGAGGTAGGCGCTGGCGAGCCCGTCGTCGAGCGGCCAGATCTCGCGGGCCGCGGCGCGCAGCTCCCTCCAGTGTGGAATGTCCCGGTCCCGCTCGTCGATCACCCTCTGCTGGAACGGCGACACGTCGTCGTCCTCGTCCTCGTCCTCGTCGTCCTCGTCCTCCTCCTGGTCCCTCGGGAGCCAGTCGGGGAACTCGGCGACGAGCACCGCCCGGACCTCGTACTGCTCGTCGTCGACCAGGCCCGGGTGCGGGGCGTCCGCGACCTCGGTATCGGTGCCGGCCGGTACGTGCACGATTCGCGTGTGACTCCGGTCGTCGGTGCCGCCGGCCAGGTGGTCCTTCTCGTGGTCGACGAAGAACAGCAGCGAGCCGTCCGCCGGCAGCTCGAAGCCGTCCACCCGGGGCAGCGCCGCACAGTCGACGGAGAAGACGAACGGCAGCGCACCGTTTCCACCCGACGGCCACTCCGCGCCGACCGGCAGCCGCGGCAACCCGCCGAACCGCCCGACCGGCTCACCCCGCGGGCCCCCGATCAGCCAGATCGACAGCCGGAGGTGCTCGATGAACCTGTTGATCTCGTCGTCCGGCACGCCCAACGCGACCGCCGCGCGGCGAAACCGCCCCTGATGATCCATGGCACAGCATGATGCCACGGACGCATCGACGATCAGCGGCGGGTGCGTGCGCGACGTTTAGGGTTATTTAGGGATGGTCCGCTTGAGGGACGATCGGGTCGGCTGTTCTCCTTGAACGGTCCCTCACCCCGCTGGAAGAGGCCATCCCATGCAGAGGCGCACCCTGTTCACCCTCGCCCTGTCCGGCACCGCCGTCGGCACGCTCGGCGCGACCGGCGTCGCCTCCGCGGCGGCGCTCGATCCGGGGCTGCCACCCGGCGGGAACTTCGACCTGTCCGTCTGGTCGTTGCAACTGCCGATCGGCTCGCCGGGAAGCCCGGAGACCATTCCGCCCGCGCGGCTGAAGGGCCCGGCCGGATACAGCAACCCGGCCTACTTCTGGACCGACAGGAACGACGGATCAATGACGTTCTGGGCACCCGAGAAGGGCGTCACCACGCCGAACTCGAAATACGCCCGGTCGGAACTGCGCGAGATGAACCCCGACGGCAGCGCCGCCAACTGGACGCTCGCCGGAAGCCACACGCTCAGCGCCCGACTGCGCGTGGCGTCCGTGACCAAGAACGTGGCGGTCGGCCAGGTCAAGCTCGGCACCGGCGGCCCGTCGACCAAGCCACTGGCCGAGCTCTACTACCGCCCGAACGGCGACATCTTCCTCGGCACGCAGAACTCCCCGGACGCCAGCGGCCAGACGCTCCACAAGGTCGGCGTCGTCCCGCTCGGCACCACATGGACCTACGTCATCCAGGTCAGCGACTCGACCATCAACCTCACCATCAACGGTACGCGGACGAGCTACGCCATTCCGCCCGCGTTCCACCCGTACCGCCAGTATTTCAAGGCCGGCTCGTACAACCAGTCCTCGTCGGAGAGCACCACCAACGGCGCCAAGGTGAAGTTCTACGCCCTGACCGTCCGGCATTAGGAGCGGACCGCTGGCTGGTCCGGTGGCGGCCGACCTATTGCCAGCGCCTCGGCCGGTCCCCGCTGACATTCGCCGACGATCCCGGAGCCACGCTCGTGGTCTCGTTGCCGCACGCGCATCCGAGCGATTGGCGGGGTCTGCCGAGCGCGCCCGTCCGCCCGTCCACCGTCGCGCGAGCCGTCCGCCGGGCGCCGGCCACCGGTTGTCAGCCCGCCCGGCCGGGCCCGCCGTTCAAGCTCGGATTCGACGGTCAACCGAGCCCCGGGCGCCGGGCCAGTCCGTCCGCGCGGAGAATCATCACGGCGAGGTAGATCGCCGGAACAATCATCAGGAGATCGGCCGCGACGGCCACGACCTCGATCCGCGGAATCCGCACCCGCGGCGGACCACACCGGTCCACGGCGGAACGCGGCGAGCGCTTGCCGGGAGGGCTTAGCGTTGCGGGGTATGGATGCTGCGCTGTTGGGTGTGGTTGCCGCTCTCGGCGGCACGGTACTCGGCGCCGGCGGCCAGTTCCTTCAATCTTGGCTCCAGCTCTCCTGGCAGCGGCACGAGCAGGCGCGCCATGTCGCCGATAGATTGATCGACGACCGCCGGAATGCGTACGTCGATTTCATGGCCGCGGCGTCGGCGCACGGTAATCGCATGGCGGAATTGTGCTTCGTCAAGAACAAGGCTCATAACCTTGGGGTGAACGGTGTCGAGCAAGCCACGACGGCCGCCTTTCAGGCTCGGCAGGACTTGATGATCCCTTTGTGGAGGATGCGCCTCGTCGCCTCGGAGCAGGTGCGCGCCGCCGGAGAAGAGGTGATGCAGGCCCTCTGGTCGATGGAGGAGCGGTACAAGACCGCCACGATGGTCGAGGTGGAGCAGTTCAACCCGCACATCTGGGTGCCCGCCCGCGAGAAGTTCCTCGCCGCCTCACGAGCCGAGATCTCGGCCCTCTCAACGGCAGATAGACCTCGTACTGGCAAGATACCTATGAGCTGGCATCGCCGCGCTTGAGGTCATCCGCGCGCGTGACGGGGGCGTGAAACGACGCCGGCGCGGGCTCCATCACCGCTACGCTGACTCGACATTCCTCGCCGATCGGACTTCAAGATCCGCGATGTTGGTCGATGCGACTCCGAACGACCGGCCAGGTCAGATTCGCTGTCTGGGAAAGCTCCCGGTCAGCAGGATCGTGACGACGGCGAGGGTGCCGCTACCAACGCTGACCATGCCACCGACCGAAATCCCCGTGCCGACGAAGTAGGCGGACAGGGCCAGCGAGGCGCCGAAGACCAGTATGGCGGCGACGAGCCGGGCCCAGGCCATGCGTCTGGCGTGTCGCGCATCATGCGCAATCTCCGCCATCAGAGCGGCCGCCGACGCCGGGTCGATGTCGGCCAACTGTTTGATTGTCCCGACCGGCAGTAGCCCGGGCCACGACGATGTCTGCCGCTGCATGATCATTCCTCCGGTGAGCCGGTTCGGTCCGACGAGGACCCGAGCCTCAGGTTTAGGCCCGCTCGGGTAAGTTCCTCCTCGAGCCTCAGACGCTCTGCCTCCAGATCCATGCCGGTCAGCTGGTCAAGATACTCGGGAATCCCCAGGCGTCTACTGGCCACGCGCAGGCGTTCGTCGTACGCCCGAAGCACCGCAATCTGCCAAACTAGTGATTGAGTCGCGATGCCGAATCGATGCCGGTACAACCGGCGAAGGTCAGCGATCAATGTTGCGATCTCGGGATCGGCGGCGGGCAGTGGCATGGCCGCAAGTGTCGCTGGATACCTGTTGGTGCGTAGCGCGGCCGTCGCGAGAACTGCCTGCTCGATACGAAGGTGTGCTTTGGCGAGTAGCTGCCGGATGCGGGGTCCGATCACCACCCAAGCCGTTCGAGGCCGCACCCGTCCCATCTTGACCTGGGCAAGGCGGCTCGTCAGTCGATCTTCAGAGATGCGCCGTTCGATCAGTTCGTCGACTCGGCCAAGGATGGCGGTGATCTCCTGCGGCGTAAGGTCCGCGAACTCGGCGTTCATCGCGGCCCCCTCTGGCCGGGGCCGTCATCCTGCCCGGTCAACATTCGCCTGACCGCAGTCCGTGCTTGCCGCAACGTGCTCCGCACTGTCTGGGGGTCCTTCTCTAGCAGCTCCGCGATCTCGGCCGGGCTCCAGCCGTCATAGGTGAACGCCATGACTGCCCGTTGTTCCTTGGGCAGACGGCCGACTAGATCGAGCACGAGTTCTTCGCTCTCGTCGTCGGGCAGTGAGCAGTCACGCTTAGGAGTGAGGTGATCGATCATTTCCCATAGCCGCCGCGTCCGGCGCCGTTCCCTCAACCGAACCTTGAGGAAGTGGTTGCGGGCCACGCGCCACACCCACTTGTCCGGTTCGATGATCGTGTCCCATAGTGGATGCGCGGCCGACATAGCTGCTGCCGCTGCGTCCTCAGCCTCGTCGAACCGAGCTGCCTCTACCTTCACCAGCAGTGCGATCAAGCTCGTGAAGCGAGCGCGAAAATAGTCGTCGAACGGAATCCGCCTCTCGGTCCCCTCAGCCACGGCTCACCACGCTCACCGTCCCATTCTCATCGGCGGCGCCTATCGCTGCCTCTGATGAGAAGGTCCCAGCACGCACTTTCGCGTGCATCGGTCCGGGCAAGATTTTCTGGGAAGTCGATGAGAAACTCGTGCAGCCACGTCGCAGTGATGAGTCCTCACCGCACGCGATTTTCGAAGAGCAACTCGCGGGCGTCCCGAAACGATCATGCAAATCGGGAAGTCGGCCTTGCGGTTGACGACCACGCCTGCGGAGGGCGAGACGCGGCGGACCAGGCGGCAGATCTGGCCATGCGCCGCGCCGATGCCGGCTGCGGAGTTTGCGGGACCGCCCGCGGACCGGCGGGGAGGCCGGCCACGGCCGGGCGGTGCCAGCTCCGAGCAGGCGGACCGCGACCCCGCCGGAAGCGGGAGGATCTAGGAGGTCTTCAGCGCCTCCCGCACCGATCCCCAGGATTGCAGCAGCTCGCGGACGTCGTCGCGGGTCTCGGCGGCGACGGCCGTGGCGTGGGCGCGCTCGAGTACGTCGTCGATCAGGACTCGTGCGCCGGTGGACGAGGACTGGACGGCTGCCTCGACCATGGTGAGGCTCAGGACGTTCTCGTGGACCTCGCCCATCGGCGGGACGCCGGTGCGCAGCGCGTGGGTGAAGGCGCGCAGCGAGCCGGCGATCTCGTGGCCGGGGTCGGTGGGGCCGGCGGCGGTCAGGGTGGAGGTGGTTTCCATGACGGGTGGGTCGTCGCCGTTCCAGGTGGCGGAGCCGTGTTCGGCGGAGAGGCGCCAGGTGCCGTTCCAGGAGGTTTCCAGGCCGGGGGAGCACCAGCTGCCGGTGTAGACGTATCGGACGCCGCCGGTCATCTCGAACGTGGCGGTGGCGGCGGCGTCGCCGGCGTACCAGCTCCAGGGCGGGTTGTGCTCCTCGCAGTAGACCGAGACGGGCTCGGCGCCGAGCACGAAACGGGCGGTGTCGAACGGGTGGATGGCCATGTCGAGCAGCAGCGGATGGTCCATCGTGTCGCGGAACCCGCCGAACCGGGGGGCCCTGAAGAACTCGGTGGTGAGCAGGCCGGGGCGGCCGAGGACGCGGGCCTGTTCGCGCAGGGCCCACAGGTGCGCGTTGTAGCGGCGGGACTGGCTGACCATGAACAGTTCGCCGGTGAGTTCGGCGGCGGCGACCAGGGACAGCGCCTGGGCGACGGTCTCGGCGACCGGCTTCTCGCCGAGCACGGGGAGGCCGGCGAACAACGCGGCGGTGGTGACCGGGTGGTGCGCGGCCGGAACGGTCACGTTGATGAGCGCGTCGGCGCCGGTGGACAGGGCCAGCGCGACGCCGTCGGTGCCGGTCGGGACGCGGCCCTCGGCGGCGGACTCGGCGGCGGCCGGGTCGAGGTCGGCCACGCCGACGAGATCGACATCAGGGTCATCGGCCACGGTACGGATCCAGGCGCGCCCCATCGCGCCCGCGCCGACCACGACCACGCGCAGCGGGGACGTCACAGCGGGCCCCCGTAGCCGTGGCCGCGGTAGAAGTCCTCGGTGTCGTAGCGCAGCAGCGTCGGGGTGGCGCGCTCGGGGCGGTCCGTGACCGCCCACTCGACCGCGTTCGCGATGACCGTGCGCACGCCGTCGTGGTGGTACGTGGGGTAGTCCTGGTCGCCGGGGCGGAAGTAGAAGATCCGGCCGTGGCCGCGGCGGAACGTGCACCCGGACCGGAACACCTCGCCGCCGGAGAAGGACGAGATGAAGACCAACTCGTCGGGGGCGGGGATGTCGAAGAACTCCCCGTACATCTCGTCCTCTTCGATGATCATCGGGTGCGGGACGCCGCGCGCGATCGGGTGCGTGGGGTCCACGGTCCAGACCAGCTCGCGGTCGTGCGCGGACCGCCAGCGCAGCGTGCACGTCGTACCCATGAGCTTGGTGAAGATCTTGGACCAGTGGCCGGAGTGCAGCACGATCAGGCCCAGGCCGGCCAGCACGTGGCGGTGGACGCGCTCGACGACCTCGTCGCCGACGTCCGCGTGGGCGGCGTGTCCCCACCAGGTCAGGACGTCCGTTTCGCGTAGAACGTCCTCGGTCAGCCCGTGTTCGGGCTCCTGCAGCGTGGCGGTGCGGACGGCCACCCGATCGCCGAGTTTCTCCGTGATTCCCTGAGCGATCGCGCCGTGCATACCGTCCGGATAGCGCGCGGCCACCTCGGGTTCATGCTGCTCATGGACGTTCTCGCCCCACACGGTGACGCGGATCGGACTAGGCACGGCTCCCCCTCGATCGTTTCCTCCAGCTTTCCACGGTCGCCGCCGCTGGTCTCGGCCTGGCACCATCGGACGGTGACTCTCACCCGTGTCCGCACCGTCGCCTCCATAGCCGTGGTCCTGATGGTCGCCGCGGCGGCGGTGTGGTTCATCGAGCGGGCCGTGCGCCCGCCCGGCCCGCGCCCCGCCTTCCAGCTCCCGGTCGCCTGCGGCGAGACCTGGCGGCTCAGCACGTACCCGGGCCACGGCGAGTTCGACGTCGACCTCTACCCGACGTCCGGCGAGACCTGGGGGCGGCCGGTGCTCGCCTCGTTCGGCGGCACCGTGGTGCGGGCCGGCATCAACGGCCGGCTCGGCGAGCGCACGCCGGACGACCCGGACGGCGAGATGGGCCGCGGCGGCGGCTACTGGGTCAAGATCGACCACGGTGGCAAGTGGTCCACGCTCTACCTGCACCTGCTGGAGCCGCCCATGGTCCGCGAGGGCCAGCGCGTCGAGATGGGCGACCAGCTCGGCCGGCTCGGCAGCACCGGCGAGTCCAGCGCGCCGCACCTGCACTACGAGCAGCAGCGCGGCGGCGAGAAGGTGGAGACGCACTTCGCGGGCGAGCCGTCCACCATCACGCACGACGAGGAGGAGTACGCGGTGAACCGGGTCAGCGGCAACTGCCCGTGAGGCACGATCCCAGGAGCCGATGACCCCCCGCCGGTACGTACCGTGTGCGCATGGATTCCCCTGATGCCGTCACGCGCGGGCCCCGGGCGGGGCGGATCGCGGTCGTCGCCGTCCTCGCGCTGCTGGTGCTGGCCGTCCTGACCGGTCGGTGGCTCTCGCCGAACCTGCTGCTCGGCACGCGCACCACCGAGCTGTCCTGCCGCGACGGTCTCTGCGTCGAGCAGGTGCGCCGCGGCGAGACGCTGATCCTCGCGCCGTACGACCGGATCCGGGTCGGCGTGCGGGGCGGCGCGCGCGCCTACGTCGCGGACAACCCGTTCGGCGACAGCCCGCTCACCGTCGAGTGGGCCGGCGGCGGCGTCCGGATCACCGACGGTACGGCCACGCTCTCCTGGGACGCGGCCGTGCTGGCCCGGCTCGGCGACTGACTCACTCCAGCCCGGCCCGCGCGCGGGCCCGCTGGTCGGGGGAGCCGATGTCGTCCGCGATCGCCAGGGCCTCGGCGTGCCGGTCCCGCGCCTCCGCCCGGTCCCCGGCGGCGCGGGCGGCCTCGCCCAAGCCGTTGAGCGCACGGGCCTCGCCGTACCGGTCGCCGGTCTCCCGGTACATGGTCAGCGCCAGCCGATGCAGGTCCACGGCCTGCTCCGGCCGGCCCAGCCGGGTGTGCAGCGTGCCGAGGCTGTCCAGGATGTTCGCCTCGCCGGTGCGGCTTCCGATCTGCCAGTAGAGCGCCAGCGCCCGCTGGAACCGCGCGGCGCCCGCGTCGTACCGGCCGGCCAGCACGTCCAGGTCGCCCAGCCCGTTCAGCGCGTTGGCCTCGCCGCCGCGGTCGCCGGCCTCGCGGAACAGCCGGATCGCGCGCTCCCAGTGCCCGGCCGCGGACTCGTCGCGGCCCAGCCGCACCTCCACGTTGGCCAGGTTGTTCAGCGTGCGTGCCTCGCCGATCCGGTTGCCGGCCAGCTGGAACAGCGCCAGCGCGCGCTCGAACAGGCCGGTCGCGTCCGCGGGCCGGCCGCCGCGGTCGGTGACGATGCCGAGGCTGGTCAGCGCGCGGGCCTGGCCGTCCGCGTCGCCGGTGCGCGCGAACAGCGCCAGCGCCTCCTCGAAGTGCCGGGCCGCCGCGTCCGGCCGGCCGAGCCGCCAGTGCACCCCGCCGAGGTCGGTGAGCGCGTGCGCCTGGCCGAGCGTGTCGCCGTCGCGCCGGGCCGCGTCGGAGGCGTGGCCGTGCATGGTCAGCGCGTCCGCGAGGTGGGTGCCGGTCAGGTACCGGAACAGCGTGCGGGACAGCCGCACCGTGTGCGAGTGCCAGCCGTGCGTGGCGGTGTGCGCCGCGACCGCGACCAGCGTGGGCTGCTCCGCGTTCAGCCAGTCCAGCGCCGTGTCCGGGTCGGACAGCTCCGGCAGCGGGGTCATGACGGGCGGCGCGGCCGGGCGCAGGTGCGCCTCCGCCGGGTGCAGCGTGTCCATGGCCGCGGACGCGGCGGCGAGGTAGTGGTCGAACAGCCGGGTCAGCGCGGCGCGCCGGTCCGGCGGGCGGTCCTCGTCCTGCGCGCGGGTGACCGTGTGCGCGCGGACCAGGTCGTGGAACGCGTACCGGCCGGGCGCGGGCTGCTGGAGCAGGTGGTCGTCGCGCAGCCGCTCCAGGCCGGCCCGGGCGGCGGCGAGACCGGTGCCGGTCAGCGCGGCGGCGGCGTACGCGTCCAGGTCCTGCCCCGGGTGCAGCGCCGCCATCCGCAGCAGCAGGCGCAGCTCAGGGGCCAGGTTCTGGTACGACAGCCCGAGCGCCAGTTCCACCCCGGAGTCCAGCCGCCGCTCCCGGTGCCGCTGGTCCAGCCGGTCCGCGTGATCGGTCAGCGTCCAGCCGGGCGTGCCCCGGATGTGCCCGGCGACCAGGCTCAGCGCCAGCGGCAGGTGCCCGCAGCGGCGCGCGATCCGGGCCGCCGCGTCCGGGTCCGTGCCGGTCGGCGTGCCGGGCGCGGCGTCGCGCAGATACGCCGTCGCCTCGCCGGGGGTGAACACGTCCACGGCCAGGCGCGTGGCCGGGCCCAGCGCGCCCAGCCGGCGGCGGCTGGTGACCAGCGCGAGGCAGCCGGGCGTGTCCGGCAGCAGCGGCCGCACCTGCGCGGCCGTGGCCACGTCGTCCAGCACCACCAGCGTGCGCGTGCCGGCCAGCCGCGCCCGGTACGCGGCCGCGCGCCCGTCCAGGTCGTGCGGCACGTCCCGGCCGGGCACGCCGAGCAGCCGCAGGAACCCGTCGAGCACCGCGGCCGGGTCGGCGGGCGGCTGGGCCGGGTCCGGGTGGAAGCCGCGCAGATGCACGAACAGCACCCGGTGGTACGGCACCTCGCGCAGCAGCAGGTGCGCGGCGCGCAGCGCGAGCTGGGTCTTGCCGACGCCGGGCATCCCCTCGATCGCCGAGATGACCACGGTGTCGCCGTCCCGCGCCGCGCGCCGCAGCAGCTCCAGCTCCGCGTCCCGACCGGTGAACCCGGCCGGGTCCGGCGGCAGCCGGTCCTGCACCCGCACCTGCGCCGACGCCTCGGACTCGCCGCCGACCACGCGCAGCACCTGACGCCACTGCGCCACGTAGCCGGTGTCCGGGTGCAGCGCGCGCACCACCTCGATCACCAGCTCGGTGTTGAGCCGGCGCCGGCCGGGCCGGAAACAGTCCGCGACCGTGGACCGGCGCGCGAGCTCCGCGGGCGGGCGGCCGGCCGCGGTCCAGGCCGCGTTGACCCGCTCCTTTATCGTCTCGTACGACGGGTCACCGGCCCAGATCTTGAGCAGCCGCAGCCGTTCCACCAGGTCGTCCAGGCCGGTCGCGCGCGCCGGATCGGGCAGCGAGACGAAGGCGGCCGCCGGATCCATCGTTCGAGGCTAGCGCCGTCCGGGATCGTCCGGACTTCGCCCGGCGCCCGGAGCGGGCGCCGACACTGCAGGGTGAGCCGGTCACCGGACGATGCCAGCACGGGGGTGGTAGCGTGCGGTGACCGGCGATGATCGTGGGGACATGGCGCGCACCGTGGAGCTGCTGCTCGATCCGGACCTCGATCGCGGCGTTCGGGCGCTGTGGGACCGGCTGGCCGCGTCCGGCGCGCGGAGCCTCGCCACCCACCCGCATGCCACCAACCGGCCGCACGTGACGCTCGCGGTCGTACCGTCGCTGTCCGGTCTTCCCGATCTCGGCCTGCCGGTCCCGGTGCGGCTGGGCCCGGCGAGGATGCTCGGGCGCGCGCTGGTCCTGGAGGTGTCCGGGCTGCGCGAGGTGCACGCGCGGGTGTGGGCCGCGGTCGGCTCGGAGAATCCGCTGCACGCGCCGGACCGCTGGGTGCCGCACGTGAGCCTCGCGCTGCGCGCCACGCCGGGGTCGGACGCGCTGCTGCACGGCCTGCCGCCGATGTCCGGCCGGGCGGTGGCCGCGCGCAGCTACGACCTGCCGACGCGCACGGTGGTCGGCCTTCCGGCGGGGCGCGATTCCGCGGAATGATCACCGGAATATGGCGGTCCGGGAATCGGCCGGCGCGGTTCCCGTCCGGCCGTCCCGCCTTCCGTCCGATTCGGACGCATCGCCCGAGACGGTGACGCACCAGGCCGGACAGCAGGGGAAACGGCTATATACAATTCCGTCTATTGACCGGCTAATACATTCTGTCCGATCACGGACTCGCCCTTTCCGGTGCCTTTGGTGCGACACAGACTTGGACTGAATTCGCACACGAGTGATGCGTGAGGGGGCGCAGATGCAACTCGTTCTGGAGAATTTCGGATATGCGTCCGGTGGCTGGCGCGTCGAACGGCACCCGCGATTCGTCACCGATCTGACCGGCGACGGCGTGGCGGACGTGCTGGGGTTCGGCGAGGGCGGGGCGTGGGTCGCGCCGAACAAGGGTGGCGGCACGGTCGGCGACGCGTTCCTGGCCGTGGCGGACTTCGGGTTCACCGCCGGCGGCTGGCGGGTGGATCGGCACCCGCGCGTGCCGGCGGACCTGACCGGCGACGGGCGGCCGGACATCGTGGGCTTCGGTGACGGCGGCGTGTGGGTGGCGCTCAACGACGGCAACGGCCGCTTCACGGCGCCGCGCCTGGTGCTCCGCGACTTCGGCTACACGGCGGGCGGCTGGCGGGTGGACCGGCACCCGCGGTTCGTGGCGGACCTGACCGGTGACGGCCGCGGCGACATCGTCGGCTTCGGCAACGGCGGCGTGTGGGTGGCGCTGAACAACGGCGACGGCACGTTCCGCCCGCCCCAGCTGGTGCTCCGCGACTTCGGGTACGACGCCGGCGGCTGGCGGGTCGAGCGGCACCCGCGGTTCGTGGTGGACGTGACCGGCGACGGCCGCGCGGACCTGGTCGGGTTCGGCGAGGGCGGGGTGTGGGTCGCCCGCAACAACGGCGACGGCACGTTCGCCCAGCCGGTGCTCACCGTCCGCGACTTCGGGTACGCCGCGGGCGGCTGGCGGGTGGACCGGCATCCGCGCGTGCTGGCCGACACCACCGGCGACGGCCGGCCGGACGTCGTGGGCTTCGGCGACGGCGGCGTGTGGGTGTCCCGCAACGACGGCAACGGCGGCTTCGGCGCGCCGGCCAGGGTGGTCGCGGACTTCGGTCACAGCGCGGGCGGCTGGCGGGTGGACCGGCACCCGCGCTACGTGACCGACCTGACCGGCGACGGCCGCGCGGACCTCGTCGGCTTCGGCGACGGTGGCGTGTGGGTGTCCCGCAACGACGGCAACGGCGGGTTCGCCGCGCCCACCATGGTGCTCGCGCACTTCGGCTACGGCGCGGGCGGCTGGCGCGTGGAGCGGCACCCGCGCGTGCTGGCGGACGTGACCGGCGACGGCCGGCCGGACATCGTGGGCTTCGGCGACGGCGGCGTGTGGACCGCGCACAACAACGGCGACGGCACGTTCCAGCGGGTGCGCATCCGCCGCGACATCTGGGAACTCCAGGCGGACGGCCCGTGGGACCCGATCACGCTCGCCTACGCCAGGGCGATCCGCGCGCTCCAGGCCCGGCCGGGCAGCGATCCGCGCAGCTGGGAGTACCAGGCCGCGATCCACGCCCGCGCGGAGCAGACGCCGCCCGGCTCGCTGTGGAACGAGTGCCAGCACGGCAGCTGGTACTTCCTGCCCTGGCACCGGGCGTACCTGTACTACTTCGAGGAGATCGTGCGCGCGGAGGTGATCGCGCAGGGCGGCCCGGCCGACTGGGCGCTGCCGTACTGGAACTACTCGGTCCCGGGGCGGGCCGCGCTGCCGCCCGCGTTCCGCGAGACCACGATGCCGGACGGCTCGCCGAACCCGCTGTTCATCGCGGACCGCAACCCGGCCATGAACGACGGTGCCTCGCTGCCGTCCACCGCGACCAGCGCGGCGCGGGCGATGGCGTTCACCACGTTCACGCCGCCGCCCGCCCCCGGGTTCGGCGGTGGGCGCACCACGCCGCAGCAGTTCTGGGACCTGCACGGCGAGCTGGAGTTCACGCCGCACAACGACGTGCACGTGCTGATCGGCGGCTGGATGAGCGACGCCGCCATGGCCGCGCTCGACCCGATCTTCTGGCTGCACCACGCGAACATCGACCGGCTGTGGTCGTCGTGGCTGGCGCTCGGCGGCGGCCGGGCCGACCCGGCGGACGAGGAGTGGCGCGACACCGCGTGGGGGCTGTTCGACGCGGCCGGCAACCGCGTCTCGCTCGCCAACGGGCAACTGGTCGACACGGCCGGGCAACTCGGGTACGTGTATCAGGAGGGCGTCGCGCCGGGAGCGAGGCCGGGGGTGGAGCCGATCATGAGTGCCCGATCCGACGGCGAGCCGGAGTTCGTCGGCGCGTCCGACCGGCCGATCACGCTGACCGGTGACCCGGCCCGCGTCGAGGTCCCGATCGACGCGCCCACGGTCGCCGCCCGCCGCGCCGCCGTGCCCGCGCAGGTGCTGCTCAACCTGGAGGACGTGGCGGCCGACCGCGCGCCCGCCACCGTGTACGAGGTGTACGTGCGCCCGCTCGGCACGCCGGACGCGGTGCCGCACCACGTCGGCAACGTGTCGTTCTTCGGCATCGACCACCTGGGCGGCCGGGCCGCCGCCGAGGACCGCCCGCACGGGTTCCGGCGCACGTTCGACATCTCCGCCTGGGTCGCGGAGTTGCGCGACCGCGGCGAGTGGACCGACGCGGGCGCCGCGGTGTCGTTCCGGCCGGTGCGGGTCGAGGTGCCGCCGGACGTGCGCGAGTCCGCGGACCCGGCGGTCGTGGCCGCGGCCGTCGAGGCGCAGTCCGCGCCGGTCACCATCGGCCGCGTCAGCATCTTCTACCGATGACGGCGCTCCGGCTCCGGGTCGCGCGTGCGGCCCGGAGCCACCCGCACTGGCCGGCGATGCTGCTGGCGGCCGCGGCGTGGGTGGCGATCCTGCTGCCCCGGCCGGGCACGGCGCGGCACGCGCACCACGCGGACCCGGTCGGGTTCGGTGACTGGGTGCTGATGTGCGTGGCCATGATGGTGCCGATCGTGCTGCCGGCGGTCCGGCACGTCGCGGTCAACAGCCTGCGTCGCCGCCGGCTGCGCGCCATGGCGATCTTCCTGGCCGGGTACGTCGGCGTCTGGGCGCTGGCCGGCGCGGTGCTGCTGCCGGTGGCCGCGCTGCCGCCGCGGGTGCCGCTGCTGGTCGCGCTGATCGCGCTGGCCGCGGTGTGGCAGGTGCTCCCGGCCCGGCGCGCGTGCCTGCGCGCCTGCCACCGTACGGTGCCGCTGCCGCCGACCGGACCGCGCGCGGCCGCCGGCGGGCTGCGGTTCGGCGTGTGGCACGGCCTGGCCTGCGCCGGCGTCTGCGGCCCGCTGATGGCGATCATGGCGGTGCCGGGCACCCACCACCCGCTGTGGATGATCGGCGTGACCGCGGCCGTGTTCCTCACCCGCTACCCGCCGCGCGGCCGGCGGCGCGACGGGCTGGTGCTGGACCCGCGCTTCCGCCGGGTCAGTGAGCAATCTTCAACCTGACCTGTGGGGCCGGGCGGCGTGGCGACGCGGGACGGTCCGGGTGCGCCAGGTTGACAAAGGCTCAGTCCACCAGCGCGGAGTAGACCAGCTGACTCAGCCGCTGTCTGATCGGGTGCGTGCTGGACGGCGAGAGCTGCGAGAAGAACAGCGCGGTCACCCGGTCCACCGGGTCGACCCAGAAGGCGGTGCTCGCGATGCCGCCCCAGTAGTAGGTGCCGGCGTTCCCGGCGCCGTGGCCGGGGACGGTGTCCTGCACCACGGCGAAGCCGAGCCCGAAGCCGACGCCGTCCAGCGTGGTCTCGGCGAAGCCGCCGGTGGACAGCGCGCCGAGGTCGAGTCCGCCGGGCAGGTGGCTGCGGGTCATCAGCCGCACGGTACGGCTGCCGAGCACCCGCCGGCCGTCCAGCTCACCCTCGTTGAGCAGCATGCGGGTGAACCGGTGGTAGTCGGCCGCGGTGCAGATCAGGCCGTGGCCGCCGGCCCGCAGCACCGGCGGCCGCAGCGCCTGCGCACCGGTCGCCGGGTCCGGCACGGCCAGGCCGGTGACCGGGTCGGCGACGTGGAACGCGGCGAGCCGGTCCACGTCCGGCCCGTCCACCCAGCGCCGGACGCCGGTCATGCCCAGCGGGCCGAGCACCCGCTCGCGCAGCACGGTGTCGAGGTCCTGCCCGGTCACCACCTCGATCAGGCGGGCCAGCACGTCGGTGGCGACCGAGTAGCCCCAGGCGGTGCCGGGCTGGAACAGCAGCGGCAGCTCGGCGTACCGGTCGCAGGTGGCGGCCAGGTCCAGCGTCTCGTCGATGCCGGCGTCGCGGTACAGGCTGTCGACCACGGAGGTGCGCAGGAAGCCGTAGGTCAGCCCGGACGTGTGGCTGAGCAGGTGCCAGACCCGGATCGGCTCGACCGCCGGCACGGTGAACGGGCGGAGCGTGGACCCCTTGTCGTAGACCCGCACCTCGGCGAAGGCGGGCAGCCACCGGCTGATCTCGTCGGTGAGCTGGAACCGGCCCTCCTCCCACAGCGACATGGCCGCGACCGAGGTGATCGGCTTGGTCATCGAGTAGATGCGCCACAGCGTGTCCGGCTCCGCGCCGTGCACGCCGCTGTGCACCACCCGGCCGTGCCGCGCCACCACGATCTGCCAGCCGGGGAGCAGGCCGTCGTCGACGTACCGGCGGAAATGCGCGTCGATGCGGCGCAGCCGCTCGGCGGAGAAGCCCTCGGCCTCGGGCTCGGCCTCGATCTCGACCGGCACGGCTCACCGGGCCCCGGACGGCGGGAACGGCGGGTCGGGCCGGCACACCGTGCCCGGCGCGGGCGGGGTCGCGTCGATCAGGTAGCGGGTGACGTGCGCGTCCACGCAGTCGTTGCCCTGCAGGTGGAAGGCGACGTGACCCCAGCCGGCGAAGGTGAGCAGGCGCGAGTTGGGCAGCAGCCGGGCGGCGGCGAGCGCGCCCGCGTACGGCGTGGCCGGGTCGAAGTGGTTGCCGACGATCAGCACCGGCGCGGCCGTGCGCGCCGTCCACGGCCCGTCGTAGCGGTCCTGCCCGGCGCTCGGCGGCCAGGACCGGCACGCGCTCCACACCCAGGCGTAGATCCGGCCGAAGTAGCCCTGCTCCCGCTCGGCACGGTCCGCCGCGTCCCGCCAGGCCCGGAACGAGCGCGGGTTGACCGTGTCGGAGCAGGCCACGCCGAACTCGCCCTCGAACTGGTTCGGATACGCCTCCGGCGCCGGCGGCGCCCGCCGCCCCGACGGGAACAGCTGGTGCTCCACGCCGGCCAGGTAGCGGGCCAGGTCCGGCCAGCGTGCCGCGTTCCAGGTGCCCCACAGCGCGACGCCGATCAGGTCGTTGTAGGTGAGCACGACCGGCGCGCCGGTGAACGGGTCGGTGATCGGCACCGGAGCGCGCCGCACCCGCTCGGCCAGCCGCGCGAACCGGCCGCTCGCGTCGCCGGAGAAGGCGCAGGCCGCGCCCGCGGCGTCGCAGACCCGGAAGAACTCCTCCAGGGTACGGGTCGCGTCGCGGCCGGAGCCCATCCGCGTGGCGGTCGGCGTGGTGTGCCCGGCCGGGCCGGGACGGGTGGCCGTGACCGGGTCGATGACGCCGTCGATGACCAGCGCGCGGACCGTGCGCGGGAACAGGTTGGCGTAGGTCTGCCCGAGGATCGAGCCGAACGAGTAGCCGAGGAAGGTCAGCTTCCGGTCGCCCAGCCGGACCCGCAGCAGGTCGAGGTCGCGGGCCACGTCGGCGCTGGACATGTGGTCGATGATCGGGTGGCCGCGCCGGTCGCAGGCGGCCGCGAGGCGGTCGTCGGCCCGCCGCCAGACCTCCTCCTCGGCCGGCGTCTCCGGGTAGAGGAACGGCGCCTGGTCCGCCCGCTGCTCCTCGGCCGTGGCGTAGCAGCGCAGCGCGGTGCTGGCGCCCAGCCCGCGGGAGTCGAAGCCGACGATGTCGAACCGGGCGCGCAGTTCGGCCGGCAGGTCCCGCAGGTACGTCTGGACGAACGAGACGCCGGACAGGCCCGGCCCGCCCGGATTGATCACCAGCGAGCCGATCCGCCGGTCCGGGTCGGTGGCCGGCATGCGGGTCAGCGCGATGCTGATCCGTGGCCCGGCCGGGTCGTCGTGGTCCAGCGGGACGGGCACGGTCGCGCACTCGAAGCCGTCCGCGCACGGCGTCCAGCGCAGCGGCGGGGGCCCGGCGGAGACGGGCGCGGCCAGCACGGCGAGCAGCAGCGCGCCGGCCGCGCCGCCGACGGTGGTCCGGCGGATCATGTCAGCTCACCCCCGGCTCAGGCCGGCTCGGGCACGGACTCGTCCGGTACGGCCGGAGCGCCGCCGCCGGGCCGCCTCTCCCGCCGGATCACCAGCGCCAGGACCGGCACCAGCGCCAGCCCGACGCAGGCCGCCGCCACGATCACGTAGTAGGGCGCGAACAGGCTGCCGGTGCTCTGCTCGATCCGGCCGTACACCACCGGCCCGACGAACCCGCCGGTGATGCCGAGCGTGTTGATGAACGCCAGTCCCGCCGCCGCGGCCAGCCCGGACATCCGCGACATGGCGACCGACCAGAACAGCGGCAGCGTGCCGAACCCGAAGAAGCTGGAGATGAAGATCAGGAAGACCCGGTAGACCGCGTCCGTGGTGGTCAGGAACCCGATCATGATGAGCAGCGTGCCGGTCGCGCAGACGCCGATGAGCAGCACCTCACGGCCGAACCGGCGCTTGAGCCACGGGAAGAACAGCACGCCGGCCAGCGCGGAGATGCCACCGCTGCCGGCCACCACGCCGATCAGGAACGGGCTGGTCAGCCCCAGCTCCTGGAGCACCGCCGGGAAGTTGAAGCCAACGCCGGCCGCGATCGACTGGTTGACGAAGTAGATGCCCGCGATCAGCAGCACCACCGGGCGGCCGAAGATGAGCCGGAGGTTGCCGCGCAGGTGGGTCGCGGTGGGCGCGTCCCGGCTGACCGCATGCTCGGTGAGCACGGCCGCCTCGTCCGGCGTCAGCCACTTCGCGTCGGAGGGCCGGTCCGGCAGCGTGAGCCAGACCAGGCCGCCGACGAGGATCGTCACCAGCCCTTCGACCAGGAACATCCACTGCCAGCCGTGCAGGCCGGCGAGGCCGTCGAGCTCCATCAGCGCGCCGCCCATCGGGGAGCCGATGAAGATGCCGATGCAGGGCGCCGTGTAGATCAGCCCGACCATGGTGACCCGGTGCTTCTGCGAGAACCAGAGCGTCACCATGTACATCAGTGCGGGGAACAGGCCCGCCTCGGCCGCGCCCAGCAGCAGGCGCAGCACGTAGAACGAGATGTCGTTCTGCACGAACATCATGGCGGCGGAGACGGCGCCCCAGGTCACCGCGATGCGGGTGATCCAGACGCGCGGGCCGACCCGGTAGAGCACCAGGTTGCTCGGCACCTCCAGCAGCGCGTACGACACGAAGAACAAACCCGCGCCCAGCCCGTACGCCGCGGCGCTGATCCCGACGTCGGCCTCCAGCGCCGTCTTCGCGAGCGCCACGTTGGTGCGGTCGACATAGGACATGAAGTATGCGATTCCGATGATCGGCAGGAGCCGGATCATCGCCTTCCTGGTCGCCGGTTCGTGTAGTGCGGACCTCACATCCGACATGCCGACACCTCCGTCACCGCATCTGACGTGCGATACTACGGAGTATCACGTTATGGTGATCGATGTTTTGTGTCAACGGTCACAGTGAGATCCAGGGGGTGCCGGGTGGAGACGAGCCCGCAGGTGGTGGCCGACGCGCGCGTGCGGATTCTCGACGCGGCCGCGGAGGCGTTCATGCGGAGCGGCTTCTCCGGCACCACGATCGACGACCTCGCCCGCGACGTGCACGCCACCAAAGGGCTGGTGTACTACCACTTCAAGTCCAAGTTCGACATCTTCCTCGCGGTCTACGGCGAGGGGATGCGCCGCGCCCGCGCCCGGGTCGAGCCGTTCGCCGCCGGGCCGGGCACCGGCCGGTCGCGCATCGAGGCCATGTCCGTCGCGCACCTGCTCAACGTGATGGAGGACCTGGCGTACCACCACGCGGTGCATCAGGCCGTGCGCGGCGAGGTCTCCGCCGGGCTCAAGGCGCGCCAGCTCGAGGCGCTGAACGACCTCGGCCGGCTGCGCGCCGACTACGAGGAGATGTTCCGCGCCGTCGTCGCCGAGGGCATCGCGGACGGCTCACTGCGCCGGGTGAACCTGCGCCTGGCCGTCCGCACGCTGCTCAGCAACCTCAACGCGGTCGACAACTGGTACCGCCGGATCGACGGCCAGACCGCGGACGACCTGCACCACCTCGCCGTGGAGATCGTCGACCTCCTGATCGGCGGCCTCGCCACGAACCCGTAGGAACTTTCCGCGCCCCCGGCCCGACTAGGGATCATGAATCGTCGATCCCTGCTCGGTGCCGCCGCTGCCACCCACCGGAGGCCGGCCTGGTCACCCGAGAGCCCGCTCCGCGTCCAGGTGGTCGTCTTCGACGGCGTGGAGGAGATGGACTACACCGGGCCCTTCGAGATCTTCTCGATCGCCGCCCGGATGAGTTCCGGCGCCGCGACCGTGACGCTGGCCGGCGGCGGCGAGCCCGGCGAGATCACCGGGTACTACGGTTCGCGGTTCACCGTGACCGCGCGCCTGGACCCGGCCGCCGCCGACCTGATCGTCGTGCCCGGCGGCGGCTACGGCAACAAGACCGGCCCCGGCATCTGGGGCGAGATCGCCAAGGGCGTGATCCCGGCCGCGCTGCGGGCCGCGCCCCGGCCCGGCCTGACCATCTCCTCGCTGTGCACCGGCGCGTTCCTGCTCGCCGAGGCCGGCCTGCTCACCGGCCGCCGGTGCACCACGCACCACCTCACCACGGCCGAGATCGCCGAGCGCGGCGGCGTCATCACGAACGCGCGGGTGGTGGACGACGGCGACGTGGTCACCGCCAGCGCGGTCACCTCCGGCATCGACCTCGCGCTGCACCTGGTCCGGCGCGAGCTGGGCGCGGACGTGGCGGTCCGGATCGAGAACCTGATCGGATTCGAGCGCCGGGGCACGGTCTGGCGGGCCTGAGCGCTCACCAGTCGTGCACGGAACCGTCGAGGCGGCGTGCCACCGGCAGGTACTTCGCCTCGTACGGGAAGCGGGCCGCGGCCTCGTCGTCGTACTCCATGCCCAGCCCCGGCTCCTCGGACGGGAACAGCATGCCGTTCTCCAGCCGCGGCGTGCCCCGGAACACCTCGTACGTCTCCGCCGTGTGTCCCATGTGCTCCTGGATGCCGAAGTTCGGCACGGTGATGTCCAGGTGCACGGCCGCCGCGACCGTGACCGGCGACAGGTCGGTCGCGCCGTGCGAGCCGGTGCGCACCTGGTAGAGCGCGGCCAGGTCGAAGATGCGGCGCAGGTGCGTGATGCCGCCCGCGTGCACCACCGTGGTCCGCACGTAGTCGATCAGCTGCTCCGTGATCAGCGCCTGCACGTCCCAGATCGACGACAGCACCTCGCCGGTCGCGATCGGCGTGGTGGTGTGCCGCCGGATCAGCCGGAACGCCTCCTGGTTCTCGGCCGGCGTCGGATCCTCCATCCAGAACAGCCGCAGCCCTTCGACGCTCCTGCCGAACCGGGCCGCCTCGATCGGGGTGAGTCGGTGGTGCACGTCGTGCAGCAGGTGGAAGCCGAACCCGAACCGCTCCCGCACCTTCGCCAGGTAGGCCGGCGCGTAGTCGAGATACGCCTCCGTGCTCCAGGCCTGCTCGTCCGGCAGGTTCGTGGCCGCCGGCTCGTAGAGCTGCCCCTTGCGCACGCCGTAACTGCCGCTCAGCCCCGGCACCGCGGCCTGCGCGCGGATCGCCTGGAAGCCCTGCTCCTGATAGCGCGCCACGTCGTCCAGCAGCGACTCCACGTCCGTGCCGCTGGCGTGGCAGTAGACCAGCACGCCGTCCCGCGACCGGCCGCCGAGCAACTGGTAGACCGGCAGCCCCGCGACCTTGCCCTTGATGTCCCAGAGCGCCACGTCCACCGCCGCGATCGCGGTCATCGTCACCGGCCCGCGCCGCCAGTAGGCACCGCGATACAGGTACTGCCAGGTGTCCTCGATGCGCGCCGGATCCCGGCCGATCAACAGCGGCGCCAGATGATCCCGCAGGTAGGCGGCGACGGCCAGCTCACGCCCGTTCAGCGTGGCGTCGCCCAGCCCGGTCACACCGTCCGACGTGGTGATCCGCAGCGTCACGAAGTTGCGCCCCGGCGACGTCACCAACACCTCGACCCGATCGATCGTTGCCACGGTCCACTCCTCGATGTCGTAGTGCGATTCGCTGAGTTCGCCCCGGGGCCGAGCCCCGGACCCCACGATCGATGTGCCCGCTTCCGGCGTGGTCGCGATCCGCATGCTCCCGCGGGCGCTGAGTTTGCCCCGGGGCCGAGCCCCGGACCCCACGATCGATGTGCCCGCTTCCGGCGTGGTGCGGCCCGCATGCTCCCGCGGGCCAACCTCGCGCCGGCTCCGCCGCCGCTCCGCCGTCGCATCGGAGCCGGTGCCGCCGTGGGTCACCACGAGCCGCGGCCCGCGCCGTGCGCGTTTTCCGGCCGCGCGGGCCGCGCGGGCCGCAGATCGGCGACGTTCGTTCATGAGCCGGGGCAGCCGGCCGGGCGGGGGCGGGCCGCCGCCCGCTCGGCCGGGACGAGGACGTCGCAGACCGAGGTGAGCGCGCCCGCCGGGTCGAGCTGCCAGAGGCCCGCGGTGTTGTCGGCGGACGCGGTCAGCAGCAGGCCGGGGGAGCGGAACGTGATCGAGTAGATCAGGTTGACGTGGCCGGTGAGCTGTGCGATCAGCGTGCCGGTGGCGACGTCCCAGAGCCGGATCGTGTTGTCCACGTCGGTCGCGGTGGCGAGCGTCCGGCCGTCGGGGGAGTACGCGATCGCCCTGATCATGCCGGGGTGGGTGCCGAACGATCGGGCCGGGCCGCCGCCGTCGCCCGCGTAGATCTCGATGCGCCGGTCCACGCCGCCGACCGCGAGGTGCCGGCCGTCCGGGCTGCGGTCGGCGTCGATGATCTGGCGGGTGCCGACCGGGTGGACGGAGACCGGGGCCAGGTCGGACGTGCGCCAGGTGTGCACCCGCGCCGCGGTGGGCCGGCCGACCGCCCCGGTGACGTTCACGACCGCGCTGACCGTGCCGCCGTCCGGGCTGAACACCACGTCCACGGCGTTCTCGCCGCCGATGTCGAGCGTGCCGCGCTCGCGCAGCGTGGCCGTGTCGAACAGCAGCGCCAGCCCGGTGGAGAAGCCGTCCTCGTCCGGCGGGCCGGAGCCGGTGGCGGCCAGCATCGTGCCGTCCGGCGAGAACTCGATCTGGACCGGCGTGCCGAACCGGTCCGGCCGTCCCACGGTCAGCTCGCCGCGCACGCGGCCGTCCGGCGCGCGCACCTGCACCCGGCCGTCCGTGGTGGAGATCGCCATCGTGCCGTCCGGCGCGTACCGCAGGTCGTGGGCGGGCAGGCCGGTCTCCTCCGTGCGGACCGGGTCACGGGTGTCGGTGTCGGTGATGGTCAGCGTGCCGTCGCGGGAGACGCTGGCCACGCGCGGGCCCGCCGGGTCGGCCGCCGCGTCCACGACCGGCTCCGGATGGAAGATCCAGTTGTCGCCGCGGCGGAACACGGCGGTCGGCGCCTCCGCGCCGGACACCACCACGACCCGGCCGTTCGCGGAGATCGCGACCGCGTTCGGCGCGCCGGTGAAGCCCACGAAGCCGCGGTTCTCCAGCCCGTCCGGCAGCGACCACGAGTTGAGGTGGGCGCGCTGGTCGGTGCCGAACGTGAGCAGCCGGTTGGTGGGCGTGATCACGAGCGGGTCGGGGGAGCGGAACCGGCCCGGATCGGTCAGCGTGCCGAGCTGCGCGCCGCCGTCCACCCGCCAGGTACGGATCACGCCGTCCTGGCCGTTGGTCACCAGCACGCCGTCCGCCGCCAGCGCGACGCGCACCGCGCCGGGCACGGCCGTCATCCGGGCGCCGTCGCGCAGCCGCCAGACCGCGGCGCCGCGCTGGGCGTCCGCGACCGCCGCGTACACCCCGTCCGGGCTGACCGCGAGGTCGAACGGGACCAGGTCGCCGATCGGGAACGACAGCGTCCGCCGCCCGGTCGCCGCGTCCCACGCGCTCAGCTCGTTGCCGTCGGCCGCGTCGATGCGCAGGGCCAGCAGCGTGTTGGTGCCGGGCTGCCAGGTGCGGGGCAGCCACGCCACGGCGCCGAGGGCGGGCAGCCGGCGCAGCAGCGTCCCGGCCGGCACCTCCCAGATCTGCACGCCGTCGGCGACCGGCACGCTGACCGCCAGGTACCGGCCGTCCGGTGAGAACGCCACGGAGAGCACGACCTGTCCGGCCGCGGCCACGAGGTCCGGGCCGATCCGGGTGAGCGTCGCGGTGTCCCACAGCTCGACGTGCCCGTCCGCGCGCCCGATCGCGATCCGCGAGCCGTCCGGGCTGACCGCGGCCGCGGGCCCGCCGAAGCCGGTGCCGAGCGTCCCGGCCGCGCTGGTCATCTGCGCGGACAGCAGGGCGCCGCGCGCCTCCGCGGTCGGCGACTCGTGCCAGGCGTCCACGGCGCGGCGCATCGCGGTCAGGTCGTCGCCGCCCAGCGCGGTCAGCGACTCCGCCGCGTACTGCCGCGACACCGCCTCCCGCCGCCGCTGCTGGGCGCCGAGCCCCTGGTCGACCGCGACCACCACGCCGGCCACGGCCAGCAGCAGCGCCACGCCGAGCCCGGCCGCGAGCGCCCGCAGCCGGTGGGTACGCCGCCGGCGCGCGACCTCCGCCGACTCGGCCGCGACGGCGCTGGCCGCGAGGTACTCCCGGTACACGTCCGGCTCGCCGGCCGGGGCCGCGTTGGTCAGCTCCCGCGCGGCGGCCAGCCGGGCGCCGCGCAGCAGCAGGTCGGGGTCGCGGCCGGAGGCGTGCCAGTCCGTGGCCGCGTCGCCCAGCCGCTGGCGCAGCAGCAGTTCCTCGCGCGCGGTGGCCAGCCAGCCCGCCAGCCGTGGCCAGCTGGTCAGCAGCGCCTCGTGGCTGATCTCCACGGTGTCGTCGCCGGCGGTCAGCAGCCGCGCGGACACCAGCAGCCGCAGCACCTCCGCGTCGATCACGCCGCGCGGCCCGCGCCGCCGCACCGGCGTACCGCCCTCGGCGATCGTGACCAGGCCGAGCATCGCGGTCCGCAGCCGGTCCCGCGCGCCCGGGTCGAGGCCGAGATAGATCCGCTCGGCGGTCTCCGCGACCGCGCGGTGGATGCCGCCGGTGGCCTGATAGCCGGCCACGGTCAGCCGGGTGCCCTCGCGCCGGTCCCAGGTGGCGCGCAGCGCGTGCGCGAGCAGCGGGAGCGTGCCCGGTTCGTACCGCCGGCCGGGTGTCCCCGGCGCGGTCAGGTCGCGCAGCAGCAGCTCGGTCAGGCCCGGCTCGACCTCCAGCCCGGCGCGCGCGGCCGGCCCGGTGACCGCGCGGCGCAGCTCGTCGTCGCCGAGCGGCTCGACCACGGTCATTCCGGCCGCGAGCATGCGGTCCAGCGGTGCCAGCTCGGTGCAGGCCGCGTAGAAGTCCGCGCGCACGCCCACCACCACGAGCGCCGGTGCGGCCTCGGCCAGCGCGGCCGCGAACGCGACCCGCTCCCGCGGGTCCGCGCACCGGGTGAACAGCTCCTCGAACTGGTCCACCACGATGATCGGCCGCTGTCCCTCCGCGGTCAGCCGCCGGATCACCGCCTGCCGCCCGTCGGTGGACGTGCCGGTCGCGGTCAGCGCCGCGATCCGCAGCGACAGCTCGGCCAGCGGGTGCTCGCCGGGCGTCATCAGCACCCACGGCCACGCGGTCGCCTCCGCGCCGAGCCCGCCGGCCGCGATCGCGGGCAGCAGCCCGGCGCGCAACAGCGACGACTTCCCGGCCCCGGAGACGCCGGTGACGATCAGCGGCGGCCCGCCGACCCGCTGCTCCGCCAGCCGCCCGAGCAGCAGCGCGGTCTCCCGGTCCCGCCCGTGGAACCAGGGCGCGTCCTCCGGCTGGAAGCTGCTCAGCCCCGGGTACGGGCAGACCGCGTCGCCGGCCGGGGCCTCGCTCACCGCGGCCGGCACCGAGGAACGCAGCTGCGCGTAGGCGATCAGTTGCCGCCGGATGCCGTCCAGCCGCTGATGGAGCTCCACGCTCTGCACCGCCAGCCGGTCCCGCACCTCGTCCAGCACCCGCCGGGAGTCGGTCACCATCCAGCGCAGCTCAGCGACGTCCGCGCCGAGCACGGTGAACGCGGTGACCAGCTCGTCGCGCCACTCCGCGTCGTCCGCGTCGACCGCGGTCAGCGCGGTGCCGACCGCGTCCACCGCCTGCAGAAGCCGCCCCAGCTCGGCCCGCAGCGCGCGCCCGGTCTCGTCGTCGGTGGCCAGCAGCGGTTGCAGCGCCGCCGCGATCGCGGCCCGCCACTCCTCCTCGGACGGCTCCGGGCGCCCGCGGAACCGTCCCGCGGTCTTGGTGAGCGTGTCCGTGAGGACGCCGACGCCGATGCCGCCGAGCTGCCCCAGCGCCGCGGCGAACGCGGCGGGCAGCTGCAGCGCGACCGCGGCCACCGGCGCGATCGTGGACGCGGCCACGAACGCCAGGATCGCGATCGGCCCGGCCCGCCGCATCCCACGCCCGGCGCCGCGCACCCACGCGGTGACGCCCTGGCGGGCGCGATCGGCGGCGGGACGATCCACAGTGCCATTCAAGGGCCCCGAACGACGGCCGTCAATCGTGGAAAGGGGCGGCCATCAGCACCTCGTCCACCGTGGGCAGTGCGAAACCTGGCACGTGCCGGCGGCCGACCTCGGCGAAGTAGTGCATCATCACGCCGGCCGGCTTCTCCGCGCAGATCGCGATCATCGTGTCCAGCGCGTCCTTCTTGAAACCCCGCCGTGGGTACGCCGAGACGATCTCGTCCAGCGCGCCGTCCGGCAGCGCGTCGAGCCCCACGCCGGCGAAGTCCAGCCCGGACCCGAGCGCCACGATCGCGATCTCCGGCCGCTTGCGCAGCGCGATGCCGAAGGACGTGTGCAGCGCGATCGCGTCCCACACCAGGTCCGCCGTCTCCGCCGCCACGCCGTTGCCGTCCAGGAACGCCCGCGCCGCGTCCGCGCCGTCCACCTCGAACCGCTCCGCCGGCGTCCAGAACGCCCGCAGCAGCCCCAGGTCGTGCAGCACGCACGCGGCGAACGCCACCTCCTCGTCGAAGGCGGTCCCGGCCCGCCCGAGCTGGATCGCCCCGAACACGTACGTCCGCAGTACGTGATTGACCAGCAGCTCCGGCATCGTCTCCCGCGCGTACGCGATCGTCCGCCGGGCCAGCTCCGTCCGCGGGATCCGAACGCCCGCCACCTCACCGATCTCGTTCATGCCCCGACCGTAGGCACTCCGGCCCCGGGAAACCGGCCGTGATCAGGACGAACACCGACGGATTCCCGCCATGGGCGGCGCTCAGCGCGTCCCGCCCGGGGCCGGCCGCCAGCCCGTCCCCGCAACTCCGCAGCCATGCTCCGATCATGACGGTTCGGGCCGCGACCGGTACGCGCGGGCGGCGCATCCGCTGGAGATCGCGGGGAAAAGCCCTGAAGGCCGAACTTTCGCTCATTCGGAGAAAAGTTTTTGAAGTGCGCATCGAAAGATCTAGACGTGCTGACGGAAGTGATCCAGGATGTTCACAGCCTCGCATCAAACCGGTAACCGGGGAGCGCACATGAGACGTCTGTCAGTGGCCGCCCTGCTCATCACCGCCGTCACCACGATCACCGCGGCGCCGGCACCGGCGTTCGCGGCCGATCCGCTGCCGCAGGAACCGGGGGTGACACTTCGGACGTACGACATCGGGGTGCCGCTCAGCCGGGTCTGCGAGCTCAAGCCCGGGCAGACGCCCAACGTGGACAAGCTCATGCCCACCATCGACTGGTCCACCGACGAGCACTTCGGCCTGCAGAGCAACTTCGTCACGCACGCGCTGGCGAACCTGACCGTGCCCGCGAACGGCGGCTACACGTTCCGGCTGACCAGCGACGACGGCTCGAAGCTGTGGATCGGCGACACGCTCGTCGTCGACCACGACGGGCTGCACGGCGCCGAGCCGAAGGACGGCACGATCGACCTCACCGCGGGCGTGCACCCGCTGCGCATCGAGCACTTCGAGCGGGACGGCGGCCAGGAGCTGCGGCTGGCCTGGCGCACGCCGGGCGCGGCCGACTTCGCCACCGTGCCGAACAGCGCGCTCACCACGGACGCGGGCGTGGTCCGGGTGACCGCGCCGGGCCGCAAGGAGTGCGTCTCCGGCACCGACACGCCGGGGGACGGCCTGCCGCTCACCGCGGTCAACCCGGGGTACACGCTGACGGATCTCCGCCCGCCGGGCTTCGAGCCGCAGGTCAGCGGCATCGCGTGGCGGCCGGACAAGAAGATGGTGCTCACCACCTGGGGCGGCTCGGACAAGCTGGAGGGCGAGGTCTACCTGGTCGAGAACGTGACGGGTAAGACCGGGCCGGCCAGCGTCAAGTACACCCGCATCGCGGGCGGGCTCAAGGAGCCGATGGGCGTGGCCGTGGTCGACGGCATGGTCTACGTGTCGCAGAAGCACGAGCTGACCGAGCTGCGCGACACCGACGGCGACCAGATCCTGGACGCCCGCCGCACGGTGGCGACCTGGCCGTTCGGCGGCAACTTCCACGAGTTCGCGTTCGGCCTGCTCTACCGGAACGGCAACTTCTACCTGAACCTGTCCGTGTCGATCAACTACGGCGGCGCGACCACGGACCCGCAGCCGGTCGGCGGGCGCGGCACGCACATCGTGGTCAACCGGCGCACCGGCAAGGTCACCACGGTCGCGGGCGGGCTCCGCACGCCGAACGGCATCGGCTGGGGGCCGAACAACTCCATCTACGTGACCGACAACCAGGGTGGCTGGCTGCCGTCGTCCAAGCTGCTCAAGATCCAGGACAAGGCGTTCTACAACCACTACACCAACCCGGACGGGCCGTTCGACGCGAACCCGGTGACCCGGCCGGTGCTGTGGCTGCCGCAGAACCAGATCGCGAACTCGCCCAGCACGCCGGTGCTGCTCGACTCCGGTCCGTACCGTGGCCAGCTCCTGATCGGTGACGTCACCTACGGCGGGCTGCAGCGCGCCGCGCTGGAGACCGTGCACGGCGTGGAGCAGGGCGCGGTCTTCCGGCACACGCAGGGCCTGGAGGCCGGCATCAACCGCGTGTCGATCGGCCCGGACGGCGCGATCTACGTCGGCGGGCTCGGCGCGGAGGGCAACTGGGGGCAGGCCGGCAAGCAGTGGTTCGGCCTGCAGAAGCTCACCCCGAACGGCACCAGCGTCTTCGACATGAAGACCATGAAGGCGGTGCCGGGCGGGTTCAAGATCGAGTACACCGAGCCGCTGTCCGACGCCACCGTCGCGAAGCTGCCCACCGCGTACCAGCTGGAGCAGTGGCGCTACGTGCCGACCGCGCAGTACGGCGGCCCCGAGGTCGACCTCGAGACGCTCGCCGTGACCGCCGCGACCGTCTCCTCCGACCGCAGGACGGTCACGCTGACCGTGCCCGGGCTGCGCCGGGACCGCGTCGTGCACCTGCGCTCACCGCGCCCGTTCGCCGCCCGGGACGGCGAGGCACTGTGGAGCACCGAGGCCTGGTACACCATGAACGAGCTGCCCGGCCCGAAGGCGCAGCAGGTGTTCTACGAGGCCGAGGAGGGCAACCGGGAGGGCGGCGCGTCGCTGGCCACCGACCACCGCGGCTACTCCGGCATCGGCTTCACCGCCGGCTTCGGCAACCTGAACGCGTCCACCACCATGCACGTCACCGTGGACAAGGCCGGCGACTACGCGGTCGGCCTGCGCTACTCCAACGGCCCCGACCCGTTCAGCGGCACCAAGACCGTCAGCGTGTACGTCAACGGCCGCAAGATCAAGCAGGTGTCGCTGCCGACCACGGTCACGTGGGAGGAATGGGCGATGGTCACGGAGAAGCTGTCGCTGCGCAAGGGCGCGAACACGATCCAGTACCGGGTGGACGCCACCGACACCGGCCACGTCAACCTGGACCTGATCAGCGTGCGCACGCCCGGCAAGCGCATCCCACTGTTCGACGGCGCGAACCTGGACAACTGGCAGCACACCGACGGCCGCCGTCCGCAGTGGCCGCTCGTCTCCGGCGGCGCCACCGAGGTCTGCTGCGGCGACCTGCGCACCAAGGAGGCGTACGGCGACTACAAGCTGCACGTGGAGTTCAAGGTTCCGCTGCTGCCGCCGGAGGTCACCGGCCAGGACCGCGGCAACAGCGGCGTCTACCAGCAGGAACGCTACGAGGTCCAGGTCCTCGACTCGTACGGCGACACCACGCTCGCCAACAACGAGGCCGGCGCGATCTACCAGCACAAGGCGCCGGACGTCAACGCGGCCACCGCACCGGAGACGTGGCAGACGTACGACATCACGTTCCGCGCGGCCCGCTACGACGCCACCGGCGTCAAGACCGAGAACGCCCGCATCACGGTGATCTGGAACGGCCGCAAGATCCACGACAACGTCGAGATCCCGGCCGGCACCGGCGGCAACATCGCCGAGGGCCCGTCCACCGGCGCCATCCGCCTCCAGGACCACGGCAACAAGGTGCAATACCGCAACATCTGGATCGAACCAGCCGCGTAGCGGCCACCTTTCGGCCCCGGCGGCGAGTGTGCCGCCGGGGCCACCGGCATGCCCGGATAAGCCGGTGCCGCCAGTGCCGCTGGTGACACCAGGGTCGGCCCGCGACTCGCTGCGCCTCACTCCGCGCGTGTCGCCGCCCAGGTCACCGCCCGCTACGGCGCGACCGGCTGGCGGAGAAGCGTGCGCCGCCGTTCCGGAGGAACCCGGCGGAAGTCGCTGAAGTAGACCTCGTGGTGGCGGCCCGTCATGCGCAGCCCCTCACCCGGGATGAACTCGTCATGCATCCGCGCCAGCACCGCGGCCTCGTCGTCGAACGCGCCCACGTGCAGCGTCTGCACGCACCGCCCCTCGGCCAGCGTCTCCACCCGCACTCCGCCGGCCGCGGGGATCATCGCCTCGTCGATCCAGTCCGGCACCATGATCATCAGCGTCCAGCTCCACCGCGACTTGTCCCGCGCGGCGGTGAACGCGTCCATGTCGTCCGCCCACCACAGCCCCTCCAGCGGCGGCACCACGTAGTCGCGGCCCAGCTCCGTCTTGCTGAAGAACTTCAGCCGGTACGCCACCGGATACAGCGCCTCGACCGCGGCGGTGAAGGCCGGTGACGTGTTCGGATCGCCCTGCCCGTCGGCCATCAGGTACCGCATCGCGGGCACGTCCACGAGCCGGAACCGCCCGCGCGTCGCGCGGTAGGCGTCCAGCGTCCTCTTGAAGTCGATTTTCGTCGCGTCCCCGTCCCGGCCCACCGGGACACTCTAAGGGTCAGCGGCGCCGCTGACGGGCCATCCACTCCCAGATGCTGACGCCGTCGATGCGCGGGTGGTTGCGGGCCACGTAGATCCAGGACCAGTGGCCGTTGAAGTGGTAGCCGTTCCACACGACCTCGTCGTAGAGCGTGGTCAGCGCGCCGGGGATCAGCTCGGCCGCGTGCACCGTGTTCGGCCCTGGCGGGACGGTGGGGTCGTCGAGCGAGGTGACCAGCCAGGTGGGGGTGGTGATCGCGGCCAGCTCGGCGTCGGGGATGAGCGGCGGGGCGGTGGGGCCGCCGATGGGCTGGACCACGCCGCAGATGGGCACGGACGAGGCGAACAGGTCGCGGTAGACCGTGGTCATCTTGAGGCTCATGTAGCCGCCGTTGCTGGCGCCCACCACGTGGACGCGGGAGCGGTCGACCGGGTGCCGGCGGGCCACCTCGTCGATGATCTCGCGGATCAGCGGTGCGAACCGGTCGCCGTCCTCCATCCAGAACGACGTGCTCTGCGGCGCGACCACGTACGC